>NZ_QOLC01000101.1 GCF_003333325.1 Candidatus Ulvibacter alkanivorans
GTCAAGCACATTCCCGTCTCATTTTTAAACTGACCACTCAAATGATTGATATGGCTATAACCCAAAAGTTGTCCAATTTCAGTAAAATTGAGTTCGTTGGCCTGGACCAGTTCTTTCACCTTTTCAATTTTAAGTTTGATGAAATACTTTTCAATAGTGATTCCTTCGGTACAGGAAAATACCTTACTAATTTTTGAGTAATCTTTACCCAATGCATCTGCCAAATACACGGATAACTTCTCATTGAGTTCCAAAGGCAATTTCTGTAATGCTTTTATCAGTTCTAATTTGACCTGTTCTGTGAGTTCTTCTTCGGCACTGCCAATAAGGAAAAAGCCATTACTTTCAAGTAGTATTTTCAATATTTCGATTTCCTTATCGCTTTTAATATCAAGTCTCATACGACCTAATTCGATTTGTAACAATTCGATATTGTGGTTATTAAGTCCGTCCTCCAAGACCTTGATACATCTATCACATACCATATTCTTTATGAAAAAATCCTTGACCACAATTAGTTAATTAAATAGTTTATTAATGCTTGTTCCATATAATAGGACAGTACCGATTCTATTTGGTTAAGCTGAAATTTTAACTGTAGTTCTTGTATGTCTAACACATCGTTAAAATCGATGGTTCCTGTTTCATAATTCTTTATCAGAATCTCTTCAGCATCTTTAGCTTGTTGTAAGTTGCTCACTTGCGTAGTATAAGCGATGCGTGCTTTATTACGATTCGAGACGGCTCTAGCTAATGCAGACTCTAGTTGATTGAACCGTTGCGCTCTTTGTTCGTCAAGTTCTTGCTGACGTAATTTATTTTGTTTGGAAATGGATTTATACCGATCATTAAACAATGGAATAGAGACCGAAATCATCGGCATCACAACATCCTTCCCGTTATCATCAAAATCTACATCGGTCCGTTCGCTTACAGGAAGATAATCTAAACCAAGCCCTATCATTGGTAGGCTTTCACGTTCATTTAAAATTTCAGATTGCAGCACAGATTCATAGAGCTTATCGTATTTTAATAATTCCGGGTTGAGCGCTAATTGATCCATGGTATGTATAGGGTCTTCGGAAGGAATTTCCATAAGAGCTATCACTTCAATAGCTGCAGTGGCATCTCGATCGAGTATATTATTAAATACGATCTTTTCTGCTTTTAATGCTTCTTCTAAGGTCGCTTTTTGCTGTATCAGTTCATTTTGTCTAATCTGGAGTCGAAACACATCTACGGCGGAAGCTTTTCCCACTTCCACCGATGTTAAAGCGAGTTGTTCATAGGTTTCCAACAAGGCGACATTGGCGTCGAGGACATCGATTTTTGCTCGTATTCCATACAAACGGTAATACGATTGTGTCACACTTAATGCAATTTTTCGCTTAGCTATAGCAATTTCGACGTAATCAGTCTCTGCCATCGATGTCGCATAGTTTTCGCGAGCAGTGATCGTTCCAAACCAGGGCAACATCTGTTTTACACCTATTCGTGCGCGTTGTGCTCCTACTCGGGTCTCGGGTTCACTTACAAAATAGCCCGCACTTAATTCGGTATTGGGCAACCAATTGGCTTCATTCACTTTTTCTTCGGAAATAGTGTAACGCAATTCTAGTGCTTGGACCTCTGGATTGTTTAGTGTCGCCTCTTGAATGTACGATTGTAATTGCTGTGCGTTTCCGGTCAAAGGCAGTATTGCCATACACAATAACACCACGAAGTTTCGAATGAACTTCAAATTAATATCGACCCGAACAACCCCTTCCGAAGCAATAAAAAGCACTAATAAAATGGACTTAATATATTTCATGATTTTACTCTTTTAAGTTGGTATTCCTTTTTCCAGCTATACAATACCGGAACCAAAAAATAGGATGTTACGTCTATGATCATTCCCCCAAAAATGGGAATGGCCATAGGGATCATGATATCGCTACCTTTTCCTGTGGAAGTAAGCACCGGTAATAATGCGAGAATGGTAGTGAAAGTAGTCATTAAACATGGTCGGATTCGTTTGCCGGCACCTTCTAAAGCAGCAGCTCTTATTCCTTTAACATCCGTTGGGTTTTCCCGAGTAAAGGTTTGATTAAGATAGGTCGCCATCACCACTCCATCATCGGTAGCTATTCCGAAGAGCGCAATAAATCCGACCCACACGGCTACACTCAAGTTAATGGTCTTCATATTGAATAAGGATCTGAGGTTCTCACCAAACAACTCGAAATTCATAAACCAGTCTTGCCCATACAACCAGATCATTATAAATCCACCGGCAAATGCGACGGCAATTCCTGTAAACACCATTAGTGATGTGGAAACGGAACGAAACTGAAAGTAAAGAATCAAGAAGATAGTGAGTAGCGCCAGAGGAACTACAATAGACAGTGTCTTTTCTGCGCGAAGCTGGTTTTCGTACGTACCGGTAAATCTATAGCTTATTCCCTGTGGCACGATGAGATCGCCATTGCTTATTTTTTGTTGGATCAATTCCTGCGCACTTTCTACCACATCCACTTCGGCATAACCATCCAACTTATCAAAAAGCACATAGCCAACTAAAAATGTATCTTCACTTTTAATTACTTGTGGGCCTTGCTCGTAGCGAATATCTACCAACTCTCCTAGGGGCACCGGACTTCCATTGGCTACCGGTACATGGATAGCACGAAGATCTTCGGGGTTAGCGCGCAATTCTCTAGGGTAACGCACCCGTATCCCATACCGTTCTCGACCTTCTACTGTTTGCGTAAGAGGCATACCGCCTACGGCCACTTGTAAATCTTCTTGAACCTCCATGATAGATAAGCCGTAACGTGCTAATTGTTCTCTTTTAATATCAATAAGCAAATACGGTTTACCCACGATACGATCTGCAAAAACCGCTTCATTCTTTACACTTTCTACTTGTTTTAAAATAGCTTCTAATTCCAGTCCAAAAGCTTCTATTTGTTCGAGACTTTGCCCCTTGATCTTAATGCCCATAGGTGCTCTCATCCCTGTTTGTAACATCACGAGACGTGTTTCTATGGGTTGAAGCTTTGGGGCCGAGGTCACTCCAGGTAATTTTGTTACCTGTACTATCTCGTTCCAAATATCATCGGGACTTTGTATTTCGGGTCGCCAATTTCGATAATACATTCCGTCCTCATCTGGAATTAGATCGTCTCGAGTCACAGAAGTTGTTAGCTGCGAAGCTTTATAATTAACAGTATCGTCTATGGTATTGTTCGGATTTATATTGAACCTACCGTCCTTCAGAACAAATAAACCTGCATCATTTACTTTATAGCGTCGTGGTTTACCGGTCTCACTTCGCATATACTCCGATTTATACTGAATTACATTCTCGTACATGGATAGTGGTGCAGGATCAAGTGCCGATTCTACTCTCCCGGCCTTACCAACAACAGTTTCAATTTCAGGAATACTCGCAACGGCCATATCCAACTGCTGTAAAACACGTTTGTTCTCCTCTACTCCTGCATGGGGAAGAGAGGTTGGCATTAGTAAGAATGAACCTTCATTTAACGCAGGCATGAATTCTTTGCCCGTATTACGCATAATGACGACCCCTAAGACCAAGATCGTTGTTGGAATTAATAGGAATATTACTTTATTCTGAAGCGCCCATTTTAATATCGAATGATAATAATTTCTGAAAAGAGAAAATAGTCCCAAAAGACCAAAACAAATAAGGGCTACAAATATCAAATTGATCAATATACTACGATCGAATCCAAGTGGACGCCAGTATTCGGCCAACAGAAATACAATGGCCAAGACTGAGATTCCAATATGCAATAGATTCGCTCGCTTTGTAGTGATAATCGTTCGAGTACTCAATATCCCTACAACGCCAAACGCTATCAATATGAACCCAATCCAGTAACCATAAATTATGGTAGTGATCCCTAAAAGGATCAATACACTGTTTATACCATATTTAGTTCGTTCGCGAAGCGAGCGCTTTCGAAATAAGAAGGCGGCAAAAGGAGGGATTAAGAAAAGTGCTATGATCAAGGAAGCGGTGAGTGCCATTGTTTTAGTAAAGGCAAGTGGTCGGAATAATTTACCTTCGGCCCCAATCATTGTAAACACAGGTAAAAAACTAATAATGGTCGTAAGTACAGCCGTTAATATGGCGCCCGAAACTTCGGTGGTAGCGTTATAGATTATTTCGTTGGAAGTATACGCAACTCCATTTTCACGAAACCGTAATTTTTTATCTTCCAAATGCCGGATCATATTCTCGGCGAGAATCACCCCAACATCTACCATGGTCCCAATGGCGATAGCGATACCCGATAACGCAACAATATTTGCGTCAACATTGAATAGTTTCATGCTTACAAATACCATTAAAACAGCAACCGGTAATAATCCAGAAATAAGAATCGATGCTCGAAGATTGAACACCATCACGATGATAACCAAAATTGTTATTAATATCTCTAGTGTGAGTGCTTCATTTAAGGTATGTAGCGTTTCATTTATAAGTTCTGTTCGATCGTAAAACGGTACGATGGTTAGTTGTGAAGTACGCCCATCGGCCAAGGTCTTTGAAGGCAGTCCTGATGAGATTTCAGCAATTTGCTCCTTAACATTATTGATCACCTCTAATGGATTTGCACCATATCGGGCTACAACAACACCGCCTACCACCTCAGCACCTTCTTTATCTAAAATCCCTCTTCTAGTTTGAGGTCCCAAAAGTACATGGGCAACATCTTTTATTCGTAAAGAAGTGAAATCATTGGAAGTTACAACGGCATTTGCAATATCTTCGATCGATTTTACATAGCCCAATCCTCTTACTAAATATTCAGCCTTGTTAATTTCTAATGTTTGAGCCCCGATATCTTGATTGCTCTTTTTTACAGCGCTCACTATCGCATCTAGGCCAACATTATATTGTCGCATCTTTTCGGGATCTACATCTACCTGATATTCTTGAACATATCCACCAATAGAGGCTACTTCCGAAACTCCACTAGCGGAAGACAAACCGTACTTAACGTAGTAATCTTGAATACTTCTCAATTCTTGGAGGTCCCATCCACCTGTCACCTTTCCGGTTTCATCGCGACCTTCTAATGTATACCAAAAGATCTGACCTAACCCGGTGGCATCCGGGCCAAGCGACGGATTTACATCGTTGGGAAGTAAACCACTGGGTAACGAATTTAATTTTTCCAATATGCGGCTTCGTGACCAATAGAATTCAACATCTTCTTCAAAAATGATATAGATACTTGAAAACCCAAACATTGAAGAACTTCGAATGGTTTTTACTCCTGGAATACCTAACAAAGAGGTTGTGAGTGGATACGTAATTTGATCTTCGATATCTTGTGGAGATCTACCCGGCCATTTGGTAAAAACAATTTGTTGGTTTTCTCCAATATCGGGAATTGCGTCTACAGCAACGGGATCGGTTGGTAGGATACCGGTATTCCAATTAAATGGCGCATTCACGATACCCCATCCTACGAATAGTAGAAATAAAAGTACAGCGACTAACTTATTCTCGATTAGAAATTTTATGCTCTTATTCAGCATTTGATTTTATTATTAGATAGTTAGACAATATGTTGTGTGGTTGTACTTATCAAGTTGCAACAACACAACATGCCCTCAACGAGGTATCGCAGGGCTAATATCCCAAGTATATTGGGACTATCTAATAAATCAAATTAAGAATGTCTGGTGTAATACCTGCAAGTCCCGCCTGACAAAGGGCGGATCAGCATCTTGGAAAGAAGTTTCTTGAGTGTCGATTTCTTCAAATCGATCTAGGTAAGTGTAAGTAAATGCCGTGAGAAATACGTGTTGTTCTAATGAAAGTTGAACAAAAGAGATCTTAAGATCTTCGCTTCCTTCTTTAACTACTTGTTTATCGGTACAGCATGAAGACTTGTTGGCTGCAACTTTTTCACAACTCGAAGCGGTTTGATTTGTTTCCATTCCGCAGGTCTTTACTTGCTGTGTAAATGAAAAGTCAACTAATGTTTCACCACAAAAATGCATATCCACCGTAAACGACATCGTTGTCATAAGGACGATTGCCGCCAAAAAAATGGATACTATTTTATGTAGCACTTGCTTCACTAACGGCTAAATTAAGAATAATTTAATTAAATCGATACAATTTAACGAATCGTTAAGGGTAAAAGAAATCAATAAACATGCTTCAAATTAGGTAGAACTACTTACTTCAGATCTTCATAATATTAATTAATATGGAAATTGGTATTGAAGCTAGTTGTTTCTAGTTTAATTAAGGTCAGGACACTAAAAGAGCAATGCATAAGGGTCGTATTTTGAATGAATTATAACGGATAACAAAAATTTCAGTAAATTAGTTCAGTTCTAGATTGATAGATCGTATCCCCTACCTATCTTTTACCGAAGCTTACTTTATTTTAAAAAAGACAAACTATGAAGGCAATATCGATAAAGGGGGATTCGACCGAATCTATAAAAAAAGCGTTCGAACAAAGCCTTTCTAACGTCTTCAAACCCACCGTAGCAATTGTTTTTTGCTCTATACATTTAGATATAACAGCAATTAGACAACTTTTCGATTCTAAAGGCATCCAAGTATTTGGTATTACTACAAACGGAGAATTCACCGATGAAGAACCTAAAAAAGGTACGGCTGCCATCCTTTTATTAGACCTTAAAAAAGAGTATTTCGATATTTACTTCGAAGAGTTTCCAGAGAATAACTTCAAAGAAGTGGCGATACAGGTTGCTACTAAAGCAAAACGAAACTTTAAAAAATCTGCTTTTCTTCTAGGGTTAAGCGATCCCACTACCGATGGAGAATTAGTGCTAAGAGGCATGGAGCAAGTTCTTGGCAGTGATGTTACAATCTTCGGTGGTTGTGCAGGTGATGATTATGCATTTTCAGAAACACTGGTGTTTACAACTAAACAAATTAGTTCAAAAGCTATGGTTTGTATGGCGATAGACGAAGAAAAAGTCGCCTTACAAGGCATTGCAACTTGTGGTTGGAAAGCTGTGGGAACCGAAAAGACGGTTACCAAAAGTGAAGGCAATCACGTGTATACGATAGACAATGTGCCTGCTCTTGAAATAACAACAAAATACGGCGGATTAGAGAACATTAGCCCCAATAACAAGGATTTACTGGTAGATCTAGCCGGAAATTTTCCACTACAATTGCAACGAGAAAAAGGCGATCCTATAATGCGACCCGGACTCGTAGTAGACTGGAACGACCACTCTTTTTACACCAGTGGTACTGTGCCCCAAGGTTCCAAAGTTCGATTTTCGCTACCTCCCGATTTCGATGTAATGGAAAAAGTGGTAAAAGGTGTACAAAACTTAAAAGAAACCAAAATGCCGGAAGCAGAAGCGCTAATCGTGTTTAGCTGTGCGGGAAGAATATTGTCATTAGGGCCATTAATGAGTGAGGAAATAGAAGGTGTTAAGAATGTTTGGAACGTGCCCATGGCAGGTATGTTCAGCAATGGTGAATTGGGTCGGGCTACAGGTGGAAACCTAGAGATGCACAATCTAACGACCTGCTGTATTGCTCTCAAAGAAAAATAATTAAAACCGAACATATGCATAAGATTACTGTTTTATACGGTCACCCAGAAAATGTAGAGGCCTTTGAAGATTATTACAAGAATAAACACTTACCTCTGGTAGCTAATATGAAAGGAATCGCGAAACTCGAGTATACAAAATTGCTTGGAACTCCCGATGGCAAGAAAGGAGATTTTTATCGTATGGCAGAATTGTACTTTTCAAGTCCGGAGCAAATGCAAGAAACTATGAGTTCTCCTGAAGGGCAAGCAACGTCAAACGATCTTTCAAATTTTGCAACCGGTGGTGCTATTGTTTTAATTGGGACGACGAAAACAAATTAATTATCATGATCGCAAAAACAATTAAAGGAAAATACGTCGAAGACGTTATGAAGTCTGTAGAAGAAGTAATTCTTAGCGGTCATAAAACTTCCTTGGCTATTGTTTTTCTTTCGATTCAACAAGATTTTAAGGAATTAAGTACAAAACTAGATCGTAAGGGAATTCAAGTATTTGGTGCCACTACTGCTGGTGAATTTATCGATGGCACCATAGAAGAACACAGCATCACACTTATGTTATTAGATTTAACATCCGATCATTTTAAACTAGCATTTCTCGAAACCGGGGATAAAACCACTAGCGAGAATGCAAGACAAATTGGTGTTCTAGGTAAGGAAACGTTTACGAACCCTGCCTTTATTATAGTTTCTGGATGGCTTAGTAATGAGGGTGAGAACATAGTCGAAAATATCGCAGACGGATTTGGTACCGATGTGACCATTTTTGGTGGGATGGCCGGAGACGATTTGAGTTTATCTGGACCTGTTGTGTTTACCAATAATGCGTATAGTGATAAAGGGCTGTTAGCACTTATTATCGATGAAGACAAGATTGAAGTGAACGGCATTGCTACCTGCGGGTGGAAACCTATTGGTACCACCAAAACAATTACCAAAAGTGAAGGGAATATTGTCTATACCATTGACGATAAACCTGCCTTGGATATGATCATAAAATATTTGGGCGTAGACTATGATTTTGATTCCGGAAAAGAAATTGTAACTCAAATTGGAGCGTATTATCCCTTGCAGATGGAACGTGAAGGTGTGGCTCCGGTGATGCGTACGGCCATGTTAGCCAATCGAGAGGAACGATCTCTTATTTGTGCAGGTAATATTCCGCAGGGATCAAAAGTAAAGTTTTCACTCCCACCCGATTTTGACGCTATTGAAAAAGTAGTGGAAGAATGTACCGAATTAAAAAAAGACACCCAAACAGATGCCGATGCTCTTATCATGTTTTCTTGTGTAAGCCGTCATTTATCCTTCGGAATCTTAATGAGTGAAGAAATTGAACAGGTGAAAAATGTATGGGGCGCTCCGCTAGTCGGATTCTTTACCTATGGCGAATTCGGAAAATCAAAGACAGGAAAACATGAATTTCATAATAATACATGCTGTATAGTAGCCTTAAAAGAAAAGTAAGCTAAGCACAATAAAATGACCTCAAAAACAATAAAAGCAAGTTCAACCGAAGCCATTAGTAATGAAATTGACAAGGCAATTTCTGATGACTTTCGACCTACCTTAGCAATCGTATTCTTGTCGGTCAAACAAGATTGTGAATCGGTAAGAAGTATTTTGAACACAAAGAATATTACAATTTTTGGGGCTACAACTTCAGGTGAGTTTATCGATGGACAAATTGAGGAAGGTGGTATTGTATTGATGCTGCTCGATATGGATCTGGCCTATTTTAAATTGGAGTTTATTGAAGCTAGTACACAAAATGGCTTTGAAAGTGCAAAAAAACTAGGGGTTATAGGGAAAAGCAGCTTTAACAATCCGGCCTTCCTAATTGCTACTGGCGGAGTGGCTTTAGATGGCGAGCATATAGTAAATGGAATTACAGAAGGCTTTGGTAATTCCCAAAATAAAGAAGTGACCATATTTGGCGGAAAGGCCGGAGATGACCTCCTACTCGAAGCTCCTTTTGTTTTTACGAACGATAAAAGTAAAGAGAATGCGCTTGTAGCACTCATTATCGATGAAGACAAAATAGATGTTAGAGGTATCGCTACCTGTGGATGGAAACCAATTGGAACTGCAAAAACAGTTACCAAAAGTGAAGGAAATGTAGTCTATACCATAGACGATAAGCCCGCATTAGATATGTTACTAAAGTATCTCGGGATTGAAGTGACGTTTGAAGTAAAAGATGAGGTGGTATCGCTATTAAGTTCTTGGTATTATCCGTTGCAATTGGAACGAGAGAATGCAGAACCCGTAATTCGTTCGGCCATGTTTGCAAATTGTAAGGATCGTTCAATTATCTGTGCCGGGAATGTTCCCCAAGGGTCTAAGGTAAAATTTTCGCTGCCTCCGGATTTCGATTCTATCGATACTGTTGTTTCAGATTGTGAAAGCATTAAGAACAATACCCAAGCACAAGCCGATGCCTTGATCATGTTTTCATGTGTAAGTAGGCATTTATCGTTCGGAGTGCTAATGAAAGACGAAATAGAACAGGTGCAGCAAGTGTGGAACGCGCCCATGGTGGGATTTTTTACTTATGGTGAATTCGGAAGATCCAGAACTGGGAAGAATGAGTATCACAACAATACCTGCTGTATAGTAGCATTAAAAGAAAAATAAGACCAATATTCATCAGCGCGCTATCAAAAGATAGCCGAATCAAATATTTGGAAAACGTAAAATAACTTATAAATAAGATATGAGGTCAAAATCAATTCACGGTGCGTCAACAACCGAAATTAAAACAGCATTAGAAGATGCTATGGCAGATGGTTTTGTACCTACCCTAGCTATCATATTTATTTCCGTAGTACAGGATCGGGCAGCGATTCGAGAATTGTTTCAATCGAACGAAATTGATATCCTCGGTGCTACCTCATGCGGCGAATTTAGTACTGGCAACCAAACAAAAGGTCAAATAGCCATCTTGCTATTAGCCATTCCTAAAGAAAGCTTTACGATTTTGATCGAACCTATTTATGATAAAACCATAGAAGCAGGTGCTAAAAGTTTAGCCGAAAAGGTGTTGAAATTATATTCAAATCCATCAATAATTTTGTGTAGTACGGGTATGGATAGAAATGGAGCCTTTTTTAACGGTGACGAACTCGTGACCCATTTAGAACAACAACTAGGTCCTGAAAAACTTTTTTTTGGCGGGTTGGCTGGTGACGACTGGACCTTAAAGGGCACATTTGTATTTACACAAAAGAAAGAGACTGACCGTGGCATGGTGGCGCTTGTGCTTAATGCAGACGAAATCGAAATAAAAGGAATGGCCATAACCGGTTGGAAACCTATGGGTATTGTTAGAACCGTTACCAAAAGTAAGGGCAATCTTTTATACGAAATTGATAATAAGCCTGCCGTAGAAATGTATCTTAAATATTTAGGACGAGAAGATCTTGAAGACAAAGGGGGCTACGACCTAATCAAGGAATTATCTTTCGAATATCCCTTTATAGTAGAAAGAAACAACAATGAAACCATCCTCAAGAGTCCAATGAAGATCGATCTGGACGAAAATGCCTTGTTCATCGATATTGAGATGCCTGTAGGCACCCGGTTTTGGTTTACCAAACCACCGGAATTCGAAATTGTAGAAGAAACGTTAGAGAAAGCCAATCTTATAAAAAACACCCCCAATGAGCAGGCCGATGCATTGCTAGTCTTTTCTTGTGCAGGAAGACCTCCGGTGTTAGGACCGTTGGTCACCGAAGAAAACGAAGGTCTCGCTCAACTTTGGCAAACACCCATGGCTGGTTTCTTTACCTATGGAGAAATTGGAAGGTCGTTGAATGGCAAACAAAATTTTCACTCCGGCGCGTGCTGCTGGGTTACGTTAACTGAAAAATAAAAAACAGTCGGGTACATCTATGAACGAACACCATCAATACATAATCGATTTTCTGAATACGACCGAAGATCTTTCCGAAGCAGAAAAAACCAGTCTTACAAAGTATGTGAAGGATGCCGATCGCGCCCTAACCATTTCAGAGTTTAAATTAGAGCGCACCGAAAAAGTGAAGCGCACTACCGCTATTCTATTGGAAGAAACCATCGAGGAACTTGAACAAAAAAGAAAATCGATAGAAGATACCAACAATGCGCTTAGTAAATCCTTAGAAGAACTCAAGGCCACACAAGCCCAACTTATTCAGTCAGAAAAAATGGCAAGTCTTGGAGAGCTTACGGCTGGTATTGCCCATGAAATTCAGAATCCGTTGAATTTCGTCAATAATTTTTCCGAAGTAAGCCAAGAATTACTGGAGGAAATGAAAGAAGAATTAGCCGCGGGTAATTATGATGAGGTCAACGAGATCGCGAACGATGTGATCCAAAACCTAGAAAAGATAAATCATCACGGCAAACGTGCCGATGGCATCGTAAAAGGGATGCTGCTTCACAGCCGAAGCAGTAAGGGCGAAAAAGAAGTCACCAAGATCAATGAGCTTGTCGATGAATATTTGCGTTTGGCCTATCATGGATTACGCGCAAAAGACAAGTCATTTAACGTAAAGTTGGAAACATCGTATAACCCTTCCGAAGTGACTGCAGCCATTGTGCCGCAAGACATAGGTCGTGTGGTACTCAATCTGTTGACCAACGCCTTTCATGCCGTCTCTGAACGAAAAAAACTACATCCCGACAGCTATGAGCCAATCGTAACTGTGGTAACCAAAGCAGAAAGCGATACCGTGAGTATTCGAATTTCAGATAATGGAAATGGTATCCCAAAGGCTGTTTTGGATAAGATCTTTCAACCATTTTTCACCACAAAACCCACCGGACAAGGCACAGGACTTGGGCTTAGCCTAAGTTATGATATCGTAAAAGCGCATGGTGGCGAATTACGTGTATCTACGGAAGACAAAAAAGGAACAGATTTCGTATTTTCATTACCGATAACTAACTGATTATGAAAGTATCTAAGAAAACCGAAACGGAGGTACTAAACGTCTACGACACCTGGTTGCACAGCTATCTTAATGGCGATGTGACCACCTACGACTCATATTTCGATGATGCATTTCATTTTATTGGTTCTACTGCGAACGAAGAATTCTTAAACCGAACCGACACCACACAATTCTTTGCCGACACCGCAGCGCAATTAGCAGGCAAATGCGATCTAAGGAACGAGTCACGAACTATCGAGAAATTTGGTGATCTCGTGTTTATAACTCATGTTTTTGACGCTTGGTTTTTAAATGGTTCCGATTATTCGTACTACGGAAGGTTCCGGTTTTCGAACACACTAAGAAAAAACAAAGAGGGGTGGCGCTTTATCTACCAACATTTTTCAACGCCCGATTCTAAGACTGAATCCGGCGAAACCATTGGTTTCGATAAGGTAAATGAAGAGAATCAGCAATTAAGGGAAGCCATACAGCGACGTACCACAGAGCTTGAACTAATGAATCGAGAGCTGCAAATTGAAGGTGCTGTAGACCGTATTCGCGCCGAAGCCGTCGCTATGAAATCCTCTTCAGATCTGCTAGATATCGTGGTGACCATGCGAAATGAGTTTATTAAACTTGGGCATGAGGCACATTATTTCTGGCATATGATGTGGTTGCCAAAAACGTATGAAAAAGCAATGACTTCCGGCGATGGAAGCAAGATTGGTTTTGTAATGGAACTACCGCGACATATTCATGGTAATATTCCAACATTGGCCAAATGGGAAAAGAGCAACCAACCTATGGTCGTTTACCCAATGGATGTGGACGCTGCCATCGATTATGTTGATAAAATGATCGATTTGGGGGATTTTAAGCATATAGACCCACAAGCACCAACTCATGATGACATTAGGCATATTGGTGGCCTGACATTTGTCATGGCGCGAACAACGCACGGAGAAATTGGCTATAGTTTACCGGGTGTTGTCACCAAACCCCCGAAAGAAGACATCGCTATATTGGTCAAATTTGCCGGTGCCTTCGATCTGGCACATCAGCGATTTTTAGACCTTCAAAAAGCTGAACGACAAGCCAAAGAAACCTTGATTGAACTGTCCCTAGAACGTATTAGATCGCAGGTAACCGCGATGCAAGCCTCAACAGACCTTTTCAATATTGTGGTTGCAATGCGCAACGAATTCATTTCGTTAGGGCACCAAGCCGATTATTTCTGGCATATGCAGTGGCTGGAAGATTCTTATGAAATGTCTATGACTTCGGAAGATGGCAGCCGAGTTGGAATGGTGATTAATATTCCAAAGTTCGTGCACGACAAAATGGAAGATCTGGCGGCTTGGGAACAAGGTGATGATCCCACCTTCGTATTGGCTTTAGATGCTGCTGAAGCCTGGCAGTATATCGATAACATGAATACCTATGGGCAGTATAAGCAAGCCGACCCTAATGCACCTTCCGAAGAAGATATTCAGCATATTGGCGGATTAACATTCATTATCGCACGCACTTCCCATGGCGAAATCGGCTACAGTTTACCCGGTGTAATTGAAAATCCACCAAAAGCAGCGCTAGATATTCTAAAGCGTTTCGCGGGTGCTTTCGATCTTGCCTACCGTCGATTTTTGGACCTTCAGAAAGCAGAAGCACAAGCTAGGGAAACGCAGATAGAACTGGCGCTCGAAAAAGTACGGTCTCGCACCATGGCCATGCAACAAAGCGATGAGATAGGTGAGGTTGCATTAATATTGTTTGAACAATTGGAATCGTTGGGAGGCGAATTGTGGGGCACCGGATTTGCGTTCTGTACCGAAAATAGTGATACCGATGAATTTTGGTTTGTGAACAAGGATGGTATCATGCCGTATTTAAAGATTCCAAATACGACCGATACTGCTCATCAACAAATGTATCAGGGATGGCAGGACGGTCTCGAACTCTTTTCTATTGAAAAAGGAGGAAAAGATCTTCAGGCTCATTACGAATATATGCTTACGGTGCCTTCTGTTCAGCCTATCTTTCAGAAAATATTAGATAGTGGCATCGAATTTCCTACATGGCAGAAATGGCACGCCGCCTATTTTTCACAAGGCTACTTGTTGGTGATTACTACGGCTCCTTATAAGTATGAAGACATTTTTAAACGCTTTGCCAAAGTATTCGAACAGGCTTATACCCGCTTTTTAGACCTACAAAAAGCGGAAGCACAGGCCCGAGAAGCACAAATAGAAACAGCTTTAGAAAAAGTACGTTCGCGCACCATGGCGATGCAGCATAGTGATGAACTTCAAGAAGCTTCGCATTTGTTAGATCAGCAAGTAAGGCAATTAGGAATTAAAACCTGGGGTTGTGCTTTTAATATATATAACGAGAATGATTCGTCAGAATGGTTTGGGAATGAAGCCGGAATCCTGCCAACCTATACAGTTCCAAGAGTAGGAATATTTAAAGAGTACTACGACAAAGGACAAAACGGAGCTACATTGTTTATAAAAGAAATCACTGGAGATGAGATACAATCGCATTACGAATTTATGAGCACACTACCGGTGGTGGGTGATGTATTAAAAGAATTAAAACGTACGAATGGCTCCTTTCCTACCTATCAGATTGATCATGTTGCGTATTTCAAATATGGGTATCTCTTATTTATTACGAGAGAAACAGTTCCTGATGCACATGATATTTTTAAGCGATTTGCGAAAGTCTTCGAACAGACCTATACCCGCTTCTTAGATCTTCAAAAGGCTGAAGACCAGGCACGAGAAGCACAGATTGAAGCAGCTTTAGAGCGCACTCGTACCCAAAGTATGCTGATGCAACATTCAGATGAATTGGATGCGACGTCAAAAGTCTTTCACGAACAATTGCAAATGTTGGGTATAAACACCGAATTTTCATATGTGTGGCTGCCCGATGAAGAAAAGGGTGAACATCAGTTTTGGGTCGCATGGAATTCAGAAAAAAAAGGAAGTCACGAAATTAAAAGTAAAGCGATCGTTTATCCTTTAGACAAATCAGAGCCCTATACAGCTTCTTGTTTTAAGGATTGGGCGAGTGGAATTTCAGTACATACCCATCATATTGAGCCCGCAGAAGTAAAGACTTTTTTTACCGCTTGGGAAGAACTGCTAAAAGATGCAAAAAATTTAAATCCAAATTACTTTTCAAACGGACTTTACTATGCCGAAGCCTTTATGAAATATGGCTGTTTTGGAATTAATATAAAACACCAGATTAGTGATGAAGAAAAACAAATACTTGAACGCTTTAGTGTAGAATTTGAACGTACCTACACACGTTTCTTAGACCTTCAAAAAGCAGAAGCTCAGGCACAGGAAGCACAAATTGAAGCTGCATTAGAACGAGTGCGATCTCGTTCGTTGGCAATGCATAAAACAGACGAACTACAAGAGGTAGTGCAGGTGGTGGCCGAAGAACTAAAAAATACCGGTGTCATCCTGGATACCGGTGGAGCCGTTATTTGCACTTATTTTGAAGATTCTAAAGATGTGATCCATTGGACGGCTACCGAAGATGCCTCGCATCCATCGGTTCCGTATAAACTACCCTACTTCGAAGATGAACTTTTTGATGAAGCATGGATGTCTAAAGACAGAGGAGACGATTATTTCGCTAAAGAATTTTCATTCGAAGTTAAGAACGCATTTTTTAGTCATGCATTTGAACATTCCGACTACCGCCAACTCCCCGAGGAATACAAAAAAGTTATTCTAGAAAGTGAGAGTCATGGAATTGCATGGGCTTGGTCTAAGAATTCGGCCATTATGATCCCTAATATTCAAGGGAATTTGCCTTCCGAAGAAGAAAAAGATATCCTTAAACGCTTCGCTAAAGTATTCGAGCAAGCTTTTATTCGTTTTATGGACCTTCAGAAGGCGGAAACACAAGCACGAACAGCTCAGATAAATCTTGCCGTAGAACGAGTAAGAGCCAAAGCCTTAGCGATGCATAAATCTGGAGAAATTATGGAGGTCGTAGCCAAGCTCAAAGAGGAGGTCATGGCCTTAGAAATTCCCAATGTTATAGCGGCCACAATCTTCTTAAAGGAAGGGGAAGATAAGGTGCGCATGTGGGATCTATCGACTTTGGAAAAAGACAACGAAGGGTATCAAATTCCGTTCGATATTACATTTAAGCTAAAGAAAAAGGATCCTAACTTGTACATTAAGCGAGTTTGGGAAAATCCCGAAAACTACTTTTTAGAAAAACAGGAGGCTAAAGATTTTGAACGAATCCTTGTATGGCTGCATGAAAATGATAAATCACAGGTATCAAAAGAAGTTGAGGAGTTTATTGAAACTACCAACCTAAAATGTTTACACCATGCCGTTAAAAAGCTGAATAACGGTAAATTGGTCATCGATGTGCTCGATCCTCCTACTGCTGAAATGGAAACCATACTTAGCAAAATGGGTGCGGCCTTCGATTTGGCCTATAAACGATTTGAAGATCTACAAAGAGCCGAAAAACAAACACGAGAAGCCCAAGTTGAAATGGCGTTGGAAAAAGTACGAAGTCGAACCATGGCCATGCAACATAGTGATGAATTGCCGGAAGCGGCCAATGTACTGTTCACCGAAGTTCAGAATTTAGGAATTCCGGCGTGGAGTTGTGGGTACAACATACTTTCTGAAGATAAAAAATCGAGTATCTGTATCATGAGCAGCGAAGGTGAGATACAATCGCCATTTGTACTCCCGCTAACAGAGCATGAAAGCCTAAAACCATGGCACAATGCTATTTTGAATAATGAGGATTTTTTTGTGTACGAACAAGGTGGAACTGATTTGGTAGCACATTATGACTATATGCAAAGCTTGCCCGACCTAAAGGCAACGTTTCAACAATTGAAGGAAGCCGATATCTCGTTGCCAACCTTTCAGGTAAATCATTTGGCAAAATTTACCAATGGTTTTTTATTGTTTATTACCTATGAACGTGTACCCGAGGCACACGATATCTTTAAGCGCTTCGGAAAAGTATTTGAACAAACATATACTCGTTTTCTAGACCTGAAAAGAGCAGAAGAACAGGCAAGAGAAGCAAAGATTGAGGCGGCGTTGGAGCGGGTGAGATCACAGTCTATGGGTATGCAAAGTAGTGCTGACCTGAGCAAGGTAACTACCGAAATGTTCAATCAATTACGCCAATTCGGTGGCGATTTATTTGCTACCGGTATCGTTTTCTGTGATAAACACCCCGGGCATGTAGAGCAATGGCATAGCATACCAAAAGCGGGAATGATGAGTCCATTTATCGTGCCCATCGATTTGGATTACATTCACCAGTATCGTTATGACGAATGGAAAAAAGGAACCGAATTGTTTTCGATAGAGATTCCGAGCGATTTTATCGAACAGCATTTTCTGGATATATTCAATCTGCCCGCTGCGCAGAAAGTACTGAAGGATCTTGAGCATAATAATACGCCAATGCCGGAGGCACCTCCTTGGGAAATAGACTACGGTGCCTCGTTTAAACATGGATATATTTTGGTTTCTTCGCTGAAGCATTTTGAAGAGGCAGCCATCTTACCACGATTTGCCAATGTGTTCGAGCAAGTCTATACGCGATATCTTGATTTACAAAAAGCAGAGGCACAGGCCCGTGAATCTCAAATACAGCTGTCGTTGGAGCGTGTTCGTGCACGCGCCATGGCTATGCACGATTCGGAAGAGTTGGATGAAGTTCTAACCGTGTTATGCGAACAATTCGATGTATTGGGCATTATACCCATGAGCACCCATATGACCGTGTTGGATTTAGAAAACAACACTTTCACCTTTCGTGAAACCGGAAAATTTGGCAATCGAAGTTTTGGCGAACAAACCGTCGCACTCGATGCCATGGACAACTGGGAAGAAACTATTGAAAATTGGAAGGCCGATAAGGCCACCGCTATCAACAAGCTTCATTTCCCGAAAGAACAATTGCCCGAAGTTTGGGAGGTGTTCCACGAATCGTTCGCCTCCATGCCGAAAGAATCCCGAATTACACCAGACGATTATCCAGATGGCATCTACCATACAGCTGGAAAACATCCTTTTGGATATATTGGAATGAACCAGACCCAACCTGCTACCGAAGAAGAGGAACAGATTGTAATTAAGTTCGCTAAGGAGTTTGGTAGCGCATATCAGCGGTTCTTAGATTTACAAAAAGCAGAAGAGCAAGCACGTGAGGCTCAAATAGAAGCTTCCCTTGAAAAAGTACGTTCTGTTGCTTTGACGCTACAAAAATCGGAAGACATGCTTGCGATAGCGCAAGCGTTGTATGAGCAGTTATTAGCGCTTGGATTTAATGATATTCGCAATGCCATTATCGATATTCACAATGATGAAACCGAGACTTTTTTAGATTACGATTATTCTCATGATATGTCCAGTGCCATCACCGAATTCTCCTACTACGGAGATCCAGTGATCGAGCAACAAATTAAAAAGACACAATCTGCCAACGATGCTTTTTTTGAAATTGAACTTAAGGGTGAACAATTAAAGGAGCTTATCGAAACGCGCATACGTAACGGCGAACAAGACGATCCGCGACTTCATGAGGTTGATCATCTTACGTATAACCTCTATTCGTTTGGGAATGGGGCAATTGGAATTTCTAACTTCGGAGTTTTAAGCGATGAACAAAAAACGGTACTAAAACGATTCCGAAATGTGTTCACATTTGCGTATAAGAGATATACCGATCTGGCAAATGCCGAGGCACAGGCACGAGAAGCCAAAATTGAAGCTTCTCTTGAAAAAGTGCGCTCTGTAGCACTTAGCATGGTAGAATCTACCGATTTGTTGCATATAGTAAAAGCCTTATATGAGCAATTGGTAGAATTAGGTTTCAGCGATATTCGCAATGCACTTATCGATGTAAATAATGAAGACGATAAAACCTTTCTGGACTACGATTATTCCGAAGAAATGGGAGGCACCGTTACCTTGATGTCCTATGATGATGATCCTACCTTAGAAGAACAACTACGGGTGATTGCCTCAACCACTGATGGGTATTCAGAAATGGTTCTCGAAGGACAGCAATTAAAAGATTTGATTGAGATGCGCCGAAAGAACGGCGAAGCGGATGACCCACGCTTGTTGAAGACCGATAGTGTCGCCTACATACTATATGCCTTTGGAAATGGGGCTGTTGGTATTTCTAACTTTGGTATATTAAGCCAAGATCAGAAGAGTATTTTAGATCGTTTCCGCAATGTCTTCACATTTGCTTATCAGCGATTTCAAGATCTTCAGGTACGAGAAGAACAATCGGCTAAATTACTGGACGAAAAGATACGTCTGGAGAAAACGCTCTCCGATTTACAGGCTGCCCAAAAACAACTCATCCAATCCGAAAAAATGGCAAGCCTTGGAGAGTTAACAGCAGGTATTGCACATGAGATCCAGAATCCGTTGAATTTTGTGAATAATTTTTCCGAAGTAAGCAACGAACTCATAGAAGAAATCGATGAAGAACTGGCGAAAGGCGATATGGAAGAAGTGAAAGCCTTGTTGCAGGACATCAAGCAAAACTTGGAAAAGATCAATCATCATGGTAAACGTGCTGATGGCATTGTAAAAGGGATGCTGCAACATAGTAGAAGCAGTGGTGTGACCAAAGAACCTACCGAACTGAACACCTTGTGCGATGAATACCTGCGATTAAGCTATCATGGACTGCGGGCCAAGGATAAATCGTTTAATGCGACGCTGGAAACTAATTTTGACGATTCTGTGGGCAAGGTGCCCATTATTCCACAGGACATTGGTCGTGTGATCCTAAATCTGTTGACCAATGCCTTTTATGCGGTGACCGAGAAAAAGAAGCAAGCCATTGATGGATATCAACCAACAGTTGGTCTAGAAACCAGAAATAAAAAAAATTCGGTCCAAGTCGTGGTGACCGATAACGGCAATGGGATACCACAGCAGGTCGTGGACAAGATCTTTCAGCCGTTTTTCACCACAAAACCTACGGGACAAGGTACCGGATTGGGATTGAGCATGAGTTACGACATTATTACAAAGGCGCATAATGGCACCTTGGAAGTAGCAACTAAAGAAACTAAGGGTACGACATTTACGATCACCCTTCCTAAAACATAACGCAATGAAAATATTAGTGGTAGACGACGAGCAAGATGTAATGACACTTTTTCAACAACGATTCCGAAAAGAGATCCGATCGGGTGTAGTAGAATTTGCGTTTGCATTTTCGGGCGAAGAAGCAATTAACTACCTTAACGATCACACGCATGAAGCGGTATTAATACTTTCTGACATCAACATGCCCGGAATGAGTGGTTTGGAGCTGTTAGAGCATATCAAGACCGAATATCAAAAACCACCGCCAACCGTGATGATGATTACAGCCTATGGCGATGACGAGAACTACAACACGGCCAAACGATTAGGGGCCGATGATTTTTTGACCAAACCTTTAGACTTCAAGCTGCTAAAGGATAAACTAAAAACGACCAACTCATGACAAAGATATTAGTAGTCGACGATGAAACCGATCTGGAGACCCTGATCAAACAGAAATTCCGAAAGCAAATTCGTGAGAAAAAATATGAATTTCTTTTTGCGATCAATGGTGTAGACGCGTTAGAAAAGATCGATGCCGAACCGGAGGTTGATATTGTGCTAAGCGATATCAACATGCCCGAAATGGACGGACTTACGTTGTTAAGTAAGTTGAGCGAATACAAGCCATTACTAAAATCGGTGATAGTATCGGCCTATGGTGATATGGAGAATATTAGAACTGCCATGAATCGCGGTGCTTTCGATTTTATTACCAAACCCATCAATTTTGAAGACCTTATTATCACCATAGAAAAGACCATTAAATATACCGAACAGATTAAAGACACACTGCGCGCCATTAAAGAGAATAATATCCTAAAGATGTATGTCGATGAGAATGTGCTTAACTTTATGGGTAGCAGTGAGTACGAAACCAAATTGTTGGCCAATGAAACGATCGAGGCAACGGTAATGTTTATCGATGTTTGTGGATTCACCAAAATAAGTGAGACTGTTCCTGCAGATACAGTCGTAAAAATGATCAATACGTATTTCGATATTATGGTCAATGAAATTATGGAACACAATGGCTTTATCGATAAATTTATTGGCGATGCAGTAATGGCCGTTTTTAGAGGTGAATATCATTTAGATCGGGCGATAGATGCGGCCTTAGCGGTTCGAAACCGGATCAATCAAGTTGACGAAACCGAAGCGCTAGATGGATTTAGGCCTAAGGTTTCTATAGGTATTAAAAGCGGTGAAATGATCTCAGGGAACATCGGTTCTGCCAGTTTAAAACGATTGGATTATACTGTCATAGGCGATACGGTAAATACGGCCGCTCGATTACAGGATGCCGCTAAAGAGAACCAGATCGTGATCTGCGAAGACTGTTACAAACAAGTAAGTGAGGCTTTTAAGTGTAATAAGTTGGGTGAAATTACGATGAAGAACAAATCGGCACCTTTAGCAGTTTACGAAGTTTTAGAATAAATTAATTTTCCAACATCTCATCCCATATGGAACAATCAGAGCAATTACCAAACCCACCCGAAAAGAACAAACATACCGACGATCTCGTCGATCATTATTGGGGCAGCATTAATTATGTAACCAGCTTGATAAAGGCGTCAGAACTTAAAGCCGGCCTCATCTTATCGTTCTACGGGATCCTCTTAAATTTTATTTATCAAAGTGTATCCATTATGCTCGCCGACATCCCGAACGAATTTATTTTATTCGTGCTGTTAGGATTGTGGTTTATTTGCACCGTTGCTTCCATCTATTTTAGCATTCGTTGTTTTATACCGCGTATAGAAGCGAAATACGACAAGAATATCTTCTTTTTTCGCGATGTCATCACAAAATTTGGGAACGTAAGCGAGTTTTCTAAGACCTTTTATGAGATAAGTATAGACGAAGACAGATTGTTTCAACAATTGGGACAACAAATATTTATAGTGTCTAAGATCGCCACACTTAAATTTAGGAATGTAAATCTGTCGTTACGCTTCCTCGCCGCCGGGCTCATCTTGCTGTTGTGTACAGTGGTGTACTACACTTTCGCTACGTTGCTCTAAATTGTTTTTTACTTCGGAAAGGGATGTATTCGTAATAATGAGTTGGTTACTAATGCTGCTTTTAGAGGTAACAATATAAAAAACCCTCAGCAAATGCTGAAGGTTTAGTGATGGTTTATTTGCGTTGAAGGTTATGCAGTATCTCTGGGTTGATGCTGTTCTCTTCGTTGCTTTACTTGGTGATTGATTTCACGGCCATCAGATTCTTTTTCTTTCTTATCGATGGCAATTTCTTCTATCTTTTGGTTCTTTTTTTCCGGACTTGGATTATCTTGACTCATAACATTGATTTTTAAGGTTATAAGTAGAAAGATACCTATTCATATAGACTTTCCGAAGGACATTATAATACATTAACAGCCAATGTTAAAATACTTCAAAAAATAGTACAGCTAAGAGCTAATTGTTAATTCGTTTTTACGGTATTAATAGGAATCCCGGGAATATTAAAGGGTAAATTCACGCCAAAGAACCAATAGGGCGTGTCTAATGTTACATTGTAATTAATACCTACACTTAAAATATCCCTAAATGCCGTAACGATTATACCGGTTCCGAACTCCGGTACTCCATCGGTGTCGAAATCGGGCGCCGCAAAATTAAGTCCGAAGCCCAGATCGACAAACTCATTGTAAAAGGTCGCATTTCGAGAGCCGAACTTTAGCAACAAAGAAGCTGCGGGTACAAAAAAGTGTTTACGTGATGGGTCTACTCCTTTTCCTTCATCCGAAAACGGATCGGCCAAGATCATACCTACGGCCACTTCGGTATGCACCCCAAC
>NZ_QOLC01000049.1 GCF_003333325.1 Candidatus Ulvibacter alkanivorans
CTGTTATTTATTGGCGTATTCGCTGCACCCTTATTTGCGCAAGAGGACGAAGAGACAAGTTCTGTGATACAAACCCTTACGCCTTCTAAGTTAATTGCCAAAGGACAGTTCGATATTAAATGGTTTAATAATTTATACACACAAACAGAGAGCACTTTTTCGGAAGGACGGGAACCTCGACAAACTTTTTTTACTTCCACTATAGAAGGGTATACAGGTGTAAGCGACAGCAAACGTATTAATGTGGGCTTGATTTTAGAATTTAGAAGCAATGTAGTTGCCGACAGATCATCTTTAGACGTGTTCAGTTTTGATGGCGAACGTGGCACTGCTCGCAGTGGATTTACATCATTTGCCCCTTCAATAAAATTTGCACCGATTGCATCGGTTCGCAATTTTTCGATTCAAAGTTCCTTTTTTTTCCCTTTAGTAGATAATGAAACCGAGCAAGGTGTTTTTCTTGATCAAAAAAGCTATATCTGGCAAAATAGGTTTTTCTATGATTATACATTTGCAGACAATTCTTTTCAAGTCTTTGCAGAATTGAACTCTGAACTTAGCCTTGGCGATGAAGAGGATAGCTTCGCTAATAATAGTTTGAATTTAATACCAGGTGTATTCTTAAGTTATTTTCCATCTGTGAATTTTACCATTTTAGGATTGGTACAACACTCGCAACGGATAGACTTGGGAAATAATTTTACGCAAGATTTCACTGCAGTTGGTGGCGGCCTCAAATACCAACTTACCGATGCTGTGAATCTAGAAGCATTATATACTAATTTTGTTCGTGGTTCGAACACAGGTCTAGGGCAAACGTTTAATTTTGGAGTGCGTACAGTGTTTTAATTGTCGCAAATTGCACAATGTTCTTTAAAACAAGTTTTATGAAAGTAGTTGCATTTTACCTTTTCGGTTTTTTACTCTTGTGTTCGCTGTGGTCATGTGGGGAACGATCTGCTTCTGCTTCAACAGTTTCCAATGAGGCATCTTTACCGCTTTCAAAAACAAAGATCAATGGTGTAAGTTTTGTGGCATCCCGCACAGTGGTGTCTCAAAAACATATTAACCCCGTACTGTCGGTCCACGCCAATTATGCAGCCGTAATGCCATTTGGTTTTATTCGCGATCTTACAAATCCTGAGATTAATTTTAATTCATCACGACAATGGTATGGTGAAACACGAGCAGGTGCGGGTCAATATATTGATAGTCTACACAAAAACGGGATCAAAATAATGCTAAAACCTCAGGTTTGGATCTGGGATGGTAAATTTACGGGCTATCTTAAAATGACTTCGGAAGAAGACTGGTTGAAATTAGAACAGTCGTATCGGAACTTTATCATAGAATATGCGGAATTAGCCGCCGAAAAAGAGGTCGAACTGTTTTGTATTGGCACCGAATTGGAACAATTTATCGTACACCGACCGGCATTTTGGAAAGCAGTAATCAAAGAGATAAGAGCCATTTACACAGGAAAATTAACCTATGCCGCGAACTGGGATGAATACAAGCGTGTTCCGTTTTGGGAATCATTAGATTATATTGGCGTCGATGCCTATTTTCCGGTAGCTTTATCTAAAACTCCTACCATCGATGAAGCATCAAAAGGCTGGAAACGTTGGTGCGAAGATCTGGAAGCATTTTCCGAAGTAAAGCAAAAACAAATCCTATTCACCGAATACGGTTATCGCAGTGTTGATTTTGCCGGTAAAGAACCTTGGCGAAGCGACCGTGAGATGAATAGCGTAAACCTTGAAGCTCAAAATTCGACCATGCAGGCGTTATTTGACTCGGTTTGGGAAAAAGAATGGTTTGCGGGTGGATTCTTGTGGAAATGGTTTATAAATCATGAGGAAGTAGGTGGAACCAACAATTCACAATTTACACCGCAAAATAAGCCGGTTGAACAGATTATTAGAAAGCATTATAAGAATTTCAATTGAAAAAACTTTTTACCATTGTATGTGTTTTATGCTGTGGCCTTGGGTTTTCACAAGAGATAGAAGCGTTAATAATTCAAGGAAATAATAAAACCAAGGAGCGTTTTATTCGTAATTTAATTAAAGCGGATGCTGGAAATCCTGTAGATTCTCTACAAATTGATGCCGACATTCGACGCTTAAAACGTTTGCCGGGCATCGCACATGCGTATTTCGAAATAAAAGAAAAAGACAATAATAAGGCTGTAATTACCTATATCATTGAGGAGAATTTTACAATTATCCCATCGGCGAATGTGTATACTACAAATAATGATGAATTTGCGTTTAGAGTTGGCCTGTTCGAGTTCAATGGACTAGGGCGTAATATAATGTTTGGTGGATACTTTCAGAGGGATATATACAACAGCTATGGTATAAATTTTCGGGCTCCTTACCTTTTTAGTAATTCATGGGGTCTCGCTATAAATCATCAAAATTTGACCACTTTAGAACCTGTGTTTCTCGAAGCTGGTACAGCCGATTATAAATACAATAACACATCATATGAAGTACTCGCATTGTACGAAATTAACTTTGATCACCGCCTTGAGTTAGGCGTTAATTTATTTACTGAAACCTATTCCTATAAATCAGGTGCTACGGCACCCACTATTCCGTTACAATTGGAAGTAGACAAATTATTGTTTAAACTCATATATGAGTACAATAAGGTGCATAATCATTTTCAGTATGTTGCGGGTTTTAAGAGCATTTTCAATTTCCAATACGTAACTTCCAGTGACCAAACACTTCCCGAATTCCTATTGGGATTCAATGACTTTGTCTACTATAAACGAGTAGGGGAAAGGGGTAATTGGGCGAGTAGACTTCGTTTGGGTTTAGCGACGAATAACGAAACTCCATTCGCGCCGTTCTCGGTCGACAATAATCTGAACATTCGAGGAGTGGGAAATACCATCGATAGAGGTACTGCCGCCATCGTTCTTAATACCGAATACCGACATACCCTATATGAGAAAAACTGGTTCGTACTACAGAGTAATATTTTTATAGATGCCGGAAGCTGGAGAAATCCGGGAGGTGATCTGGGTGATTTTGGAGAAAATCAAAATTTAAGGATCTATCCGGGTGTTGGCTTAAGATTCATCCACAAACGCATCTTCAATGCTGTCTTCAGAATAGATTATGGGTATGGTGTAACACAGGATGCGACCAATGGATTTGTTTTTGGGATCCGACAGTATTTTTAATTACCTGTTTTTTTCATCGCCGCTTGATATTCTTTGGAAAGTGATGTTTTTTGTGCTTCCGTAAACACTTTTCCTGCTAATTGAAAAAAAGTGCGTTCTTCATCTTCTAAATGGTGCTCCACTTTTTCGCATAATTGTTTCGCATAAGTTAAAAACGCCGGGGAATCCATATCGGCTTCCTCCACTTTTTCGATCAACTCATCGATCTCATGATGTTCGGCTATGCCATGACGTGCATGTTCCTGCATCATGTCGTTGTGAATAAGCGGCGAGTAAAAGTGACGTTCTTCAGCATCCTCGTGTAAGTGTAATTCGGTTTTTAGTGCTTCAAACAATTGTTTGCGATCTTCAGACTTACCTTCGGTATTTAATAATCTTTTACACAGATCGCGCTGTATGTCATGGTCTTCACGAATGGCTTCAAAAATATTCTTCATAGGTTGGTTTTTTAATGATGTTTCAAATTACAACCTAATTTACAATCGAAGTGTTTAAGAAATATTAAATTTTATTCGTCGGCCATTACTTCGGAAGGCGTAGCAACTTCAATGTTGGAAGGCAATACTTGTTTTGAATTGCGAATGTGTTTGCAATAATAGGAGTAGAGCGTTTGGGCATCGGCACCCATCCAGCGTTTTACGTAGATGGCCCAAAAGTGATATTGTAACCGCCATACGCCATGTTCGAGATACCTTCGGGCAGAGGATGTCAACCAATATGGAATAACAACGAACTGTTTGCGAGCATACAATTCGTTTATAAGGATGTTATCCTCATAAATAACGTATGTGTCATCATAACCACCGATCTCGTTAAATAGCTTTTGGGTTATAAACTGACTTTGATCACCTCCTCTGCAGGCTCGCCAGTTGAATTTAGTAAGCCAGCCCGCCAGTTGTAACCACCAATGCGAACTGTCAAAACGCATGCGAAAACAACCTGCCTCGTTCCCTTTATTTACTTCGGAAAGAATGTGTTTGTCGTAGGCTTCAGGTGGAAAAGAATCGGCGTGAAGGAAATATAGGATCGAACCGGTGGCATGAGAAGCTCCTGTATTCATTTGTTTTGCGCGTCCTTTTTCCGAAGAAATAAGAAGTACATTAAAAGAAGCAGTTTGAGCGAATGTTTTTACCAATTGTTGCGTTTGGTCTGTACTCCCGCCATCTACAATAATGATCTCGGCGATGTTCGCTTCGGAAGCATTTTCGGTTAGATGACGTAAAACCGAGATGATAGTCTCGGCTTCGTTTAATACGGGAATTACAACACTTAGCATATAGGTGTAAACTTACGAAATAAAAGCTGTTTCAGATGTGCCACCCAAGCTAATCTAAACCAATGCCAGTATTTAGTTCTGGTCGTTTAGGCTCCAGTCGTATTCTTTGTATTCTAAGGTCGCACGCGGATTGATCTCGGTTTCACTATATTGATTGATAAAACCAATAACATTCTTTTCTCCGCCTACTTTATAATCGTTATCATACCATTTGAATATATGAGATACTTTGGGGTTATTGGCGGTAATTTCATTTTTATCACTCCTAATGAATTCACGTGTAACACGATCTAATTGCTCGTTGATCTTTGAGGCCGTAAACGCTTCGTCCAATAACTTCGGACACGAAATTGATGCACAGTTAATGGCAAAATGAATTCTAGGCTCATTCATTTTACGCAGTACGCCATTTTCGATTCCGCCTAAGGATAATTCTCTATCGCCAACCGGTATAAACCCTTTTGTAAACGCACCATCTATGTCTTTAATACTTTTAGTGGGGTAATTTTTAAGAATTAGATCTACGGTGTAGGCATTGTAAAGATTTATGTAATAGGCAAGTAGTTCTTGAACGCTCCATTCATCGGTAGGTTCGTAAGAAGATAATTTTTGAAGGTAGCTGTTCAGCGCTTCTCTATCCTGTTGAAACCCTTTGTAATCGACCAAACCTGCTTCGTTCACATGCTTTTTAACCAACATGTCCCATTGGGAGTGGTCTATATTAACTACCGAGTTGGCCGTGCTAGAAGTTAAGTCGCCTTGTACTTCTTTTGTCGGTTGGCCACTACTAGTAATCCCCGCTGCACTCGTTAAATTACAGCTTTGTAGCACTAACGCAAGTAACAATATACTTGCCATATGAATTAAATTTTTCATGATTTAGTTTTTGATTTTAATGGATATATTTCTTGTTGAAAGAACCCCTTCGGAAATGATTCATCTCCGGCGAATCCTAATTCAATATCACGACCGTTATGTGGGACATGACTTGTTCTAAAAAGATAATCCCAAATACTTAAACTAAGTCCATAATTAACACCATATTTAGTGTGTTTTGGCAAAATTTTAGCGTGATGCCAAATATGCATCTTAGGATTGTTGAAGATGTACTTTAAAAATCCGTAATCCCACCCCAGATTAGCATGGTTCAAGTGTCCAATCGTCAAAGCGGTAAAGTGAACGATGGCCACATCTTGTACAGTGAATCCGCCAATTATAGCCAATGGAATATATAGAATAGACTTGTAGACTACAGGTTCCATCCAATGATATCGCAGATGAGCTGCATATCCCATTTCCTTGACCGAATGATGCACTTTGTGGAAGTTCCATAAAAAAGGAACGCGATGTAACAACCTATGGGTGTTCCATTGAACAAAATCTGACACCAAGAAAAAGAGGATCAAACCTAGACCAAAAGGAAGTACATTAAGATCCACAAGTTGAAAATCGGAAACGGTTACGCCAAAAAATCCCAAAGCATCATTAAAAATTGCCTCTGCAGTATTGGATAAGAAAATTAAGACGATTAAGTTAAGAAGGAAAAAGTTAAAGAACATATAGAAGGTGTCCAACCAAAAATCTTTCCGAAAGATCTTCTGATTTTTTCGCCACGGAAATAGCAGTTCTAAGCTCCAAACTACCAAGGAAACAATGATGAGACCGTAGAAATAATTTTCCCAGTGAAATCGACTAATCTCATCTATTAGGTAATTGAAATAGCCTGTATACGAATCTCTAAATATGTCTTGGTATTTTTCCATATAACCTGATATACTGGTCGAACTATAGACGTCAAAATTACAATACTGTTTCCAGTAATTTAAATATGAGACCGCTTAGCAATGCAGCAATTGGCAGGGTAAGCAACCAGGAAAGTAAGATCTTAGAGATCATTTTAACATCCGCTTTTTTGGTTGCGGTTCCAATACCAAAAATAGATCCAACAGATACATGTGTAGTAGATACAGGCATGCCATGAACACTAGCGGTTGTAACCAATAATCCGGTGATCATATTGGCCGTAAATCCTTGTCCGTGATTCATCGGGGTAATTTTCTTGCTCATGGTAACTCCCACTTTCTTCGCATTTAAAAGACCTCCTAATGCCATGGTAACGGCAACAGCGATCATTCCCCACTTTATATCGATGGCATTAATAATTACAAGCAACCCTACAATTTTAGGGGTGTCGTTTAACCCTCTAGCAAAACTTACTACACCGGCACTTATGAAGTGCAACGTGTCTAATACTTTCTGAGAAGTAATACCGAATAACTTGCCTTGGTAGGTTGGAACACAATTATTTTTGCAGGTTGTGATTTCGATCGTATTGGTATTGCTGTTCATAGTAAGGGAGGCATCCGACAGTTGTGTACTCGTGATTTTTTGAGTTACACAAAGACAACTCTCTTTAGTCACGCCTAGTAGTTTACGTGACTTCCTTAAAACGATATAGGCGAGAAAGCTGAGTATTGCTGCCATTAACGGACTTAAAATTAGTGGGATTAGAAAGACCTTGCCTAGTTTTTCAAAGTTGAAGTCGGTGCCAATCGCCATCACACCTGCACCAAATAGCGCGCCAACCAGTCCATGAGTAGTCGAAATGGGCATTCCGATCTTGGTCGCTAACAATACGGTGAGCGCTGCGCCCAACGCGATAGAGATCGCAAATATTGGATTTTGAATGAGATCGTTTGGAACCAGTCCTTTCCCCGAGAAATTCTTTACCAAGGTTTCAGCGAGAAATATAGCCGCTATCGATCCGGCGAAAGTGGTGATTGTTGCCCAAACAATAGCTTTTTTATAGTTGGTAGTTCCGCTTCCGAAGAGCGTAGCAACTCCTTTAAAATTGTCGTTGGCGCCATTACTGTAGGCTAAAAAACAAGCGGCAATAAAGAGAACAACAAAGATCATTTGGTAGGACTTAGTTTAACAAATTTATATACGAAACACCCTACCACTTGGTTTTATTGAGCGTTACACAAGTGCCATTAACAGCATCCGCCGCCATCGTAATGATAGGTGGATTCGCTAAAATAAATATCGTCACGACCCAACGCTTGTAAGGCTGCCGCTGTTTTATCACAAATGGCAATTGGCTGGTTCTTAAGTAAAACATGCCCTTTATTGTCATCAAAATAGTCTTCGCTTCCATAGTAAATAGCTGCTTTACCGGTAAAAACACATGGTCCGTCCTCGGGCATTGGATCTTTAATTGCAGCTACTTCAATAGATTCTATATAAATGAGTTCGTCGGTTGGATAATTTTTTGGATCGAGGATACGATATGGTTTGCGCGCTCGAATTTCGATGGTCCCGAAGCCTGCATCGGTAAGTGCTTTTACATATTCTTTTATTGGCAAACTACCACTCAAACAAAGGGCACGTAGCCGTTCATCATTTCTCAAGGTTTCATTCATATGTTGCTCGCAGGTGGGATCGCTCATGACCAATCGGCCGTGAGGCTTAAGCACTCGATACATTTCATCGATGGCTCGTTTTAGTTCTTCCGCTTTAAAAATATTGAACAAACAGTTTTGAGCTGCCACATCGATCGAGTTGTCCTCCACGGGAAGATTCATGGCATCTCCTTTTTTTAACTCGACAAAGTCACTTTTAAACCAAGGGTTCATCGCTTCGGCCTCTTTAAAATTTTTACGAGAGGCTTCCAACATTTCATCCACAACATCAACCCCTACAACGCCTCCTTTTTGACGGTTGAAATAGGCAAACTGTAGTAGTTCCATTCCCCCGCCAACGCCAACGTACAAGGTGCGCGGATTATTAGTTAGGTCTCTTGCATGAACTGTGCTACCGCATCCATAGTTCATCTCCTGCATGATCTTCGGAATTTTTAAACCCGGAAGTTCCCATATTGGATTCGTAGTACAGCATAATCCCACATCTGGTGTTAAGGCTGCTTGTTTATATACATCGTGAGTGGTTTCAAGATAACTCATGGGCTAAAAATTTATAAAGATTCTATTAATTTGGTGAATAAGGTAATCATGTTTGGTTCTGCTTTTGCTGCCATTGCAATAATATCTGAGATGTCAACAGGGCTTAAATTGTCGGGGTCGCATTCATCTGTCAACACAGATACTGCTGCTACCGGTAAATGCAAATGATTGGCGACTATGATCTCGGGGACCGTGCTCATTCCAACTGCGTCGGCACCAATTATACCTAAGTAACGATATTCTGCACGTGTTTCTAGTTGAGGTCCCACAACAGAGGCATATACTCCTTTGTGTAAATTTATGTCGTGTTCTTTAGCGATAGCAATGATCTTTTGGTTCATTTCGGCATCGTAAGGGGCGCTCATATCGACAAAGCGTTCACCCATCTTTTCAACACCTTTGAATGCTAACGGGGATCCACCTTGAAGGTTGATATGATCATCGATCAACATGATCTCGCCCTTCTTAAAATTTTTGTTGATGGCACCTGAGGCATTGCTAACCAATAATTTCTCTATCCCCAATTTGTGCATCACCCGAACGGGAAATGTAACGTCTTGTAAAGTATACCCTTCATACACATGAAAGCGACCTTGCATAAGAATTACCTTTTTCCCGCCTAAGGTTCCGTAGATCAATTTTCCGGTGTGAAATTCGACAGTAGCCGTAGGGAAATACGGAATGTGATTGTAGCTCATTTCACTGTGAATTTCTACATCCTCTAATATTTTGCCTAATCCGGTGCCTAAGATTATCCCAATCTCAGGTTTCTCAAAACCTCGACTTTGTAAAAAGGCTACCGATTCGTCTATAAATTCTTGCATTTCTTATAAAAAATTATTGTCTAAATGTGCCGGTAAAAATTGCTGCAAGGCAGCGATGTCTTTAACGTCTTCAAAATAATCGATGTCGTTCTTTTCGGCTAAAAGTTTATAGTTTTGATCTTTTAGGTTGGTCATGGTTGCCTCTAGGACAGTATCACTTCCCCATTTTTTATTCTGAAATAACGCTTCATTAGGTTGCGTCATCCCCAATAGATAATACCCTCCATCCTTGGCCGGGCCCACCACAAAGTCATGCGTGTTCAACTCGGTGAATGCCAACGCTAACTCTTCCGAAGAAAGATCGTACATATCACTTCCAATAATGATGGCTTGCTCATAACCTAGTTCAAATATTTCGACAAAAGCATTGTGCATTCGCTGTCCGAGGTCATCGCCTTTTTGTGTTTTTTTTCTGAAAATACTGGTATCCCAACGGTCTTCTTTCCGAAGTGCTTCAGAATAGAAAACAAACTTGTCTACCGTTAGCGGCGACGTGATTGCAACGGTATGATCGAGTAAAAAGCAATAAATGTTGAGTGCCGATTCATCGCCCACTGTTGCCGCCAATCGTGTCTTACACTTCCCCAATTCAGGATTACGCGTAAATATGATCAAGGCGCTTTTAGAGGTCTTTTGCGCTTTATCGTTTCTTGAATTTATTTTAGAATTTTTTGTTGTGGAAGACATATAATGTTGCCAAATTATTTATAAACTTTTTCACCTTGAAGCAACCATTTTTCCCAAGCTCTGGAATACACGTGCACTTTATCGGTTTCGATACGTTGTGGATTAACGATTGGATAGCCTTTATTTTTCCATTCAAATAAACCACCGTATAAATTCTTTACATTGGTGAAACCAGCTTTTTTTAGTTTTTCGCCAATTGCTTCGGAACGGATTCCGAGGGAACAATATACTACAATTGGGGTATCTTTGTCACTTATTTTATTGCTAACCTCTTCCGAAGAAAAATGGATAGATCCTATGTGCTGCGCTGAAGGAAGATGGCTTACTTCAAATTCTTCGGGTTCTCGAGCATCCAAGATTATGATCGAACCATTTACTTGTTGCATTCGTAACTCTTCTACCGAAATATAAGGAACACTATGCGTGTTGTATTGCTGAAGCAGATCGTCTACCGTGCGTTGGGCGGTAGCGAAACAAGAGGAACATAACAGGACGATTAAAAAAAGTATTCGCATAGGTGGGAGGTAAGCACTTAAGTTGATCAATCGGTTACACTGCCTTGGCAACTGCTACCAGCACCGGCTGTACAACCGTAACAGTGCTGTGATATAATAATCTTCCTATCGTTTAGCAGGTCTTCATTGTATTCTGAAATATGCTGTATTTTACTAGCGACCTTAAGTCCGAGCATCTGATTGAAATCACAATCGTACAAATAACCGTCCCAACTAATGGAAATGGTATTGGTGCACATCACATTTTTAACCGCCGCAGGATTGTAGGCATCAACTAATTGATACATGTAATCCTCGTAATTTTCCGAAGCAATTAAATAATCAAGAAAACGCGCAATTGGCAAATTCGTGATAGCAAAAAGATTGTGAAATTGAATATCGAAATCTTCGAGCAGTGCTTTCTTAAAATCACGTTCCATACTCGCTTGGTCGCCCGGTAAATACGCACCATTCGGATTGTAGACAAGATCTAATCGCAGGTCGCTATCCGGCATACCGTATCCAACGGCATTGAGTTCCTGCAAGGCCTTGATCGACTTGTCGAAAACACCGTCACCACGTTGCTTGTCTGTCTTTCCGCGCGTCCAGTGTGGCATCGAACTAACTACATGTACATTGTGCTTTTTAAAAAAGTCCTGGAGGTCGTAATATTTCTTGTTTGCGCGAATGATGGTTAGATTACTTCGCACGATAAAATCTTGAATTCCGGCTTTACTTGCTTCTTCGACGAACCAACGAAAATTCGGATTCATTTCGGGAGCTCCACCGGTAAGATCTAAGGTGTGCGCTCCAGTGTTCCTAATCACTTCGAGACACTGTTCCATAGTTTCGACCGTCATGATCTCTTTACGGTCGGGACCCGCATCTACGTGACAATGTTCGCAAACCTGATTGCACATGTACCCCACATTGATCTGTAAGATCTCCAATTTTTTAGGCTTTAATGGAAAATTGCCTGTTTCCTTTATCTTTTCAGCAAAGGTGGGCAGTTCGCCGTTTTGGAAAATTCCGTTGGAGAGTATTTCCAGTTGCCGATTGGCATTTGCCAATTCGTTATCTCGTTTGTGTAGGGATTGTTGTTTCAGTTTCGACATTGAATCGATTTTCGGTATTAGTAATTTTAATTGAAAGGAAAAAGAGTTGGAAGTGCTAGCGTACTCAGGTTACATTTCAAGTTTGTTTACTTTGTTCATCATCATGACCCCATGCACTAGTGTTGCCCCACTTTTTATGGCAGCTCCAACATGTATGGCTTCCATCATTTCCGCTTTGGTAACGCCGCGTTGTAACGTGTCTTTTGTATAAGCATCGATGCAATAAGGGCATTGTTCTGTATGAGCAACTGCCAAGGCGATCAATGCTTTTTCACGAGCGGTCAGCGCTCCTTCTTCAAAGACCTTTCCGTAGTAATCAAAAAATTTAGAACCGAGTTCTTCGCTCCATTCGGTGATGTCGCCAAATTTGCGCAAGTCTTTTGGGTCGTAATAATTGGACATAGTTGAGTTTGTTATAGGTACGAAATTGTATATACTTTGGTTTTCAAGTTTGTAAATATATACAAGTAGTCTGTGTAAATGAAAAAACTTACAACCGATTTTAATAAGTTAATCGAAGCTATAGGTGATACCTGTACTAAGATCGTATTGAGAGTTGGGGATGCCTACGGCAGGGAAGGCGTCGTAGGTAAAGGTGTAGGTGGTTTTAAATGCAAAGTTTTTGAACAGATCTATCAATAAGGAGGACTGACTCGAGATGCGGTAGTCTTTGAGCAAGGTGAGTTCCGGTTGGTAGTAGGTTGTGCTAACAATACTAATGGTTTCGGTAGGATACAAACTAAACGATAGGTAGACGCTTCCGCGGAAATCCCGTTGCAAAGATGTAATGCCGTCGTTAACCTCTTCATGTTCATACATGACCAATGAGCCTAAGTAAAATTTATATCGTTCCGAAGAAGTGAGTTTAAAACGAGGTCCGGTACCAACCAATCCACGAAAATCGATCAAGGTGACCTTGTTGTATTGGCCTTGTGCAAAAACCTCCCAGGCGATCCTTGGATGAAAACGATAATTATAACGCAGATGTTGAATACCACTATTTTCAAACTTGTTGCCCTCGATCTTCTGAAAGGCAATGTCGTTCTTAAACAACACCAAATGCTTGTTCATTTTATACTGAAGGTGAATGTTGCTCGAAATGGTAAAAAAATCGTTGGTGTTCCTTTTTAGAGCGAAATTCGCACTAGCAGCTCCCGACCAGCCCGAAGTGTCGGTAACTTTCCGAAGGGATTCGGCATTGAGTATTTGAGAATTGGCAGTTGTAAAACAACAAAGAATAACGATCGCACAAAAATATTTCATGATACAATGATTGGTTAGTGAGGGAGTCGTTGAACTGCAAAAATAACGGTAATTATGATGTATTCAAAAAATAACAATCCGTCAATAGTTACTTTTAAGCATACAGCTTGATCATGCGATTTAACGCTATTTTTTTTGCAATAAGGTGGCCTTTTTTCTTCGGAAACGTTACAGTTTGTTTTTAAAATCAGGGCGCTATTATGGTGTGGTTGTAGATAATTGCTTCGGAAATCTTTGATAGATATCGATTAAGATTACATGTATGTTGTAGGGGTAGGAATGCCTTTAAAAAACAAAACCCTGAATATCTTAGATAAACAGGGTTTTGAAGTGGTACCTCCAGTACTTAAAGATACTATTCCCACTTGTCCGAGTTTATTCTTATGTTTCCTTCAAGCCACAACAAACATACATTAGGTTTGCTTTTTAGAAACAAATAAAAACAAAAGGAGCAAAACTCGTTAATAACTATTAGCACCCTAATTAGCACCCCAGTCCTATATTTTTGATATTTGCTTCCATAATATTTTATATATGGGAAAGTTAATCGAAAGAGCAAAAGGAACAACGAGATTTGCATTTAAAGAATCCTTAAAAAAACTTCAGCAAAGCCCCAACGATGAGTCACTAATTATGCTTCATTACAGTTATGGAAAGTTGAGGTTCAAGTATTCTACCAGTTACTATGCTAGCCTCAATGATTGGGATTATAAAAAACAACGTGTACGCAATAAAACGCACATCCTAAACAGGAATGAAATCAATGACTATTTGGACGACGTTGAGACTGCTATTAAACGGCAAGTTTCATACTTGGATGCCAATCAGATACCCATTACAAAAGAGGCACTTAAATCCTCATTAGATGAGTATTCCAATAAAAACATATCCTTAGAGAAAAAAGAAAAGGTAAATTTCCATTCCTACTGTGAGATGTTTTTTGAACGTAAACAAGGAAGTATAAAGGATGTTACCCTTCGTTCTTATCGTCAAACAAAGAAGCTAATTGAACGATATGATAATCAGTTGTCCACAAAAACAGATTTTAACACAATTGATCTATCATTTTATTACGATTTTGTTGGATTCCTAGAAGAGGATGATAAGTCTTTAAATACAATAGGGAAGCACATTAAAAACCTAAAAACTATATTAAATAGTGCTACAGATGATGGATATAACACCAACAAGGCTTATAAAAGCACACAATTTAAAGCGAAAACTGAACAAACAACTGCTATATATTTAACAGATGAGGAACTGGAAAAAATCCACGACCTTGACCTTTCAAAATATAAAGAACTTGAGCGTGCAAGAGATATTTTTTTAATAGGATGTTATACAGGACAGCGGATAAGCGACTACAACGGACTTGACCACAATGACATTTTTACAAAAGATGGAGTTAGGTTTGTGAAAATTAAACAACGCAAAGTAAAAAATGTTGAGGTTGATGCGCCAATAACAGTAAAAATGTGGGAAATTATGCAAACAAGATATAATGGTAAATTTCCAAACCGTATGACCGAACAATATATCAATGATTACATTAAACAGGTAGCCCAAATGGCAGGAATAGATGAGAAAATAAAATGCACTCGGACAAAAGGAGGAAAGGAGATCGTGAAGTGGTTGCCTAAGCATAATATGGTAGGAACTCACACAGCGAGAAGAAGCTTTTGTACCAACCTATTTAAGAAAGGGGTGGGTCCTGATTATATTATGCACTTTTCAGGTCATAAAGGAGTGAAAGAATTTTACAAGTACATACGCATTAAAAACGAAGAAAAGTCACTTCACATCGCTAAATCGGGGATTTTTAATCTAGCATAATATGGGAATACAAGATTATCAACTTCAGGAATTTTGTAATCAACTAAGAATTGCCAAAAATTTAAACGCAAAGAGAGGGTTAGCAACAATTCACAAACTTTTATCGCTGGTAGATTTGGTAAAGATTGAAATAAACAAAAACGCTTCAATACTAAACGACAGACAACTAAGGAGCTATACGGATTTTGTGAAAGGAAAAATTCTACACCAAAGGTTTACAATGGAAGTAAACGATAAGATAATCCTTTATTATCTGAACCTCTATGAAACTACAAAAGAACAGCTCGAGCAGAATAAAATTACAAATCGAAGTTTGAAAGCACTTTTGAGCTTTTACATAAACCCATATTTAGGGGACGAAAAAACAAAAAGGGCTACGGAGTTCCAAGAAATTTTCGTTCGATACTATGTTTCCGTATCAGCTGTAAGAATTTTGGATTTTTGTGAGACCTTGATTGGCAGTAAAAATAGTGTAGATTCTACAAAAGCAATTAAAACAAATAGTACCTCAATACCTAATGAAATAAAAAACTCAGACGCATTTAAATGGTTTAACGATGTGCTTTATGAAAGAAATGCATTAAACGAAGATAGCACACCAAAACGAAAATTTCAAGCAGTTGCTCACGCAATTTTTAAGAACCCCAAATGTAAAGAACACATTTTTAAATCTAGCTTGCAGCTGGACGAATACATTGATTTTTTAAACAGACAGTATTCGGCAGAAATTAATACAACGAAGTCCCTCTCAGACCCAACAAAACACATTGATTATGTTGACGAACTAATCACTCGATACCTGAAAACCACATCATAAAATTTTGCCCAACAAAGCCCCATAAACCCCATTTTTCGCCCAATAATCACCAAGCTAGTTTAGCTGTATTCTAAAAAATAAAAATATGGATACAACTAAAATCACACAGGTCTATGGGTTAACACCAGACCAACTAGTTGCCAAGTTAGCAACATCAATTCACCACTTTCTTTCCTCGCAGGACAGTCCTAAGGAAGAGAAAGTTTTAGAGGACGAAAAATTACTGACAAGACAAGAAGCATCCCAATACCTCAAAATTTCGTTGGCTACACTCAATAATTGGTCGAAGTCTGGCTTAATAAAAAAGTGTAAGATCGGAAATTTAGTACGGTTTAAGGAAAAAGAACTTCAAAAATTTATAGACAATAATTAGTATTATGGGGAGTTTTGGAAGAAAAAAAAGTGGTCTAAATTGGTCGCTTTTGAACAAAAAGGAAAGATACGAACTTGACAATGATGAACAAGAAAAGTTGATTGTGCAAAGAATGGCTGCATTGGAGGAAGAGAAATCGATATTAAAAATTCGTAAAGCTAATGATTGGATTGCTGAATCAATGAAGACACCAATACCGAAGATGTTATTTGACAAGTTCTGGCACCAAGGTGAAATTTGTATCCTTTTTGCAGATACAAATTTAGGGAAGTCTATTTTAGGTGTGCAAATTGCTGATAGTATTGCAAAAGGAAATCGGATTGAGCCCTTCCAATTGGAGACTGAAAGTCAAGCGGTATTTTATTTTGATTTTGAACTCACGGCAAAACAGTTTGAAGCAAGATATTCCGAAAGAAAACAAAACGATGATTTTTACTCGAACCATTATAAATTCAACGATAATCTTAGTAGGGTAGAAATTAATTTTGATGCCGAAATTCCTAAAGAAAAAGCCTTAGAGCAATACTTAATTGACGAAATTGAATCTAGGGTAGTTGAAATAGGTTGTAATGTGTTAATCATTGATAACATAACCTATTTAAGTGATGATATGGAAAGAGCAAGAGATGCAGCTCCTCTAATGAAAAAGCTTAAATCCCTGAAGGACATCTATAATCTTTCAATTTTAGTACTAGCACATACCCCGAAAAGAAATAATTCGCTGCCTATTGGTAAGAATGATTTACAAGGGAGCAAGATGATCATTAATTTTTGTGATAGTTGTTTTGCCATAGGTCAAAGCTACAGGGACTCAAATTTAAGATATTTAAAACAAGTGAAGTCTAGGAATAGTGAAATTATTTACAGCGAGGACAATATTGTATTGGGTCATATCGAAAAGGATGTAAACTTTTTAAAATTTATTTTTGATGGCAACTCTTTTGAGTATCAGCATCTTCAGAAAGATTCTACGGTCAACAAGGAGTCGCTCATTGCACAGGCTAAGGCTTTGACGGCAAAAGGATATACCCAAAGGGAAATAAGCAAAGAACTGAACATTGCATTGGGAACTGTTTCTAATTATTTAAAGAAATAAAAAATATGTGTTCATTTGTTCAACTATTACAACGTTTGGTAGTTTGAACATTTGAACAGCCTAACGATAAATTTATTTTCCAAGTTATAATTAATTATATTAGCCACAACCAATGTTAATTTCAATTTGCAAATCAACAAAAAAACACTTTCAGAAAGTGATGTATGCGCCAAATACATTACTCCTGCTGTCCTAAAGTCGGGGTGGGATGAGTTAACACAAATACGCCGTGAAGTATTTTTTACCGACGGTCGTATTATAGTACAAGGTAAATTACACACAAGAGGAAAAAGAAAACGAGCAGATTATATACTTTACTTTCAGCCTAATAAACCGATTGCTATTATTGAGGCAAAGGATAACAACCACTCCATGGGGGATGGTATGCAACAGGCACTCGAATATTCGGAGATACTTGATATACCTTTTGTTTTTACGTCCAATGGAGATGGATTTGTTTTTCACGATAAAACAGTAACCGAAGGTAAATTAGAAAAAGAAATTGGTCTTCATGATTTTCCAACACCTGATGATTTATGGGAACGTTACCTTCAGTATAAAGGAATAAAAAAACCTGAACAAAGGCATATAGTCGAACAGGAATATTATTTTGAACCTGATGGAAAAACGCCACGATATTATCAACAGAATGCTGTAAATAGAACAGTTGAAGCAATTGCCAAGGGACAAAACCGTATCCTATTGGTAATGGCAACTGGAACGGGGAAAACTTTTACAGCTTTTAATATTATTTGGAGACTTCGGAAGTCTAAACAATTTCAACGTATTTTGTTCTTGGCGGATAGGAATGCACTTATAACGCAAACTAAGAACAATGACTTCAAGCCATTTGGAAATGATATAATGCATATCGTTAAAAACAGGAAGATTGACAAGTCATATCAAATCTTTTTTGCACTATATCAAGGTCTAACTGGTAATGAAGAAATTAAGAACGTGTACAAGCATTTCTCAAAAGATTTTTTTGATTTGATTGTTATCGATGAGTGCCACCGAGGTAGTGCCTCTGAGGCTTCTGCTTGGCGTGAAATCCTTGATTATTTTGACAATGCCACACAGATAGGATTAACAGCTACACCTAAAGAAACTAAAGATATTTCAAATATTGCTTATTTCGGAGAGCCTGTATATACCTATTCATTGAAACAAGGTATTGAAGATGGGTTTTTAGCTCCTTACAAAGTAGTACGCATCTCTACGACTGTGGACGAAGGCTGGAGACCAACAAAGGGCTTAAAAGACAAGTATGGAAATGAAATTGAAGACCGAATCTACAATTTGAAAGATTATGACCGTACACTTGCTATTGATGAGCGAACAGAGATAGTTGCCAAAAAAATAACTGAAAATCTAAAAGCTACTGACAGGTTTGCAAAGACAATAGTTTTCTGTACAGATATTGACCACGCCAACCGAATGCGTATAGCATTAATTAATGAAAACGCAGATTTGGTTTCTAAGCATCCTACGTATGTCGTAAAAATCACAGGTGATGATGAGGTTGGAAAACGGGAACTTTCAGATTTTATGGACGTGGAAGCAAGATTACCTGTTATTGCCACAACCTCAAAAATGCTTACCACAGGGGTTGATACTAAGATGGTAAAATTAATAGTGCTTGAGGCGAACATAGGCTCTATGACAGAGTTCAAGCAAATCATTGGTCGAGGCACTCGAATACGTGAAGAAGACGGGAAGGTATACTTTACTATTATGGATTTTAGAAAAGCTACAAACCTGTTTGCCGATCCTGATTTTGATGGAGACCCAGTACAAATTTACGAACCCGATGAAGAGGATCCAGTTGTGCCTCCTGACCCTTCTCCTGAAGGTGAAAATGATAACGGAGAATTTCCTGATGGTGAAGAACCCGACTACCCCGAAGGTGAAGTTCCTGATATAACGATTGACGGAGATAATCCTTCTCCAAGAAAATTTTACGTGAACAATGTAAAGGTGCAGGTTGCACACGAGAGAGTGCAATATTACGGGAAAGATGGAAAGCTAATTACGGAATCACTCAGAGACTATACAAAAACAAATCTTACTGAAAACTATGCTTCCTTGGATGATTTTATTCTAAAATGGAAAAATAGTCCTAAAAAAGCGGAACTTCTTGAAGAACTTTCAGAGCAAGGAATCTTGTACGAAGCTCTGAAAGAAGAGGTAGGAAATGACGATATGGATGTTTTTGACCTAATTTGTCACGTGGCATATGACCAACCGCCACTAACAAGAAAAGAACGAGCGAATAATGTGCGGAAACGAAATTATTTTGCTAAATATAGTGAACAAGCAAAGGCAGTTTTGGAGAAATTGCTTGAAAAATATGAAAATGAAGGAGTAATCTCAATAGAAGACAATAGCATTTTAAAGGTAAAACCACTAACAGAGATAGGTTCACCTGTTGAGTTGGTACGAGCCTTTGGCAAAAAGTCCGATTTTGAAAAAGCCGTTTATGAGTTAGAACAAGAAATTTATAATATAGGAGCGTAAGATGGAAATAATAAATTCATTACTAACCGTTTTTCAAATTTTGCTGAATCTTACCAAGGAAGAAGAGGCTGAGATACAAAATAAAAATGAGGCATTCACGTCAATGAAATTTGCTTACCAAGAAACGGTTAAGCATATTAGAAAAACTAGAAAAAATGATTCAAAAGATGTTACATCAACATACTTAAAAGATTTATGGTGGGAAGCCTCACACCAAGTAAGACCAATTAATAGAGATATTGCATCAATTTTTGAGGAGAAAAGCGTCTATTGGGACAATCCTGATATCTATATGACAGAAACAAGCGAAGGAAAAAGAAAGTATAATTTTCGCTTTCGTTTACATGAAGTCAAAATCCTTATAAATAAATTAGAAAAAAAATGGTTTAAAAAATGACTCAAATTACAACTAACATAAAATCCATACGAGACATCATGCGCAAAGATGCTGGTGTCGACGGTGATGCACAACGTATCTCTCAAATGGTATGGATGCTTTTTTTAAAGATTTTTGCCGACAAGGAGGAAGAGTGGGAACTTACTGTAGAAAATTACGAAAGCCCCTTACCAGTACGCCTAAAATGGGATACTTGGGCGAGTGATGATGAAGGGCTTACTGGTGATGAATTGATGGAGTTTATTAACAATGATTTGTTCCCAACTTTAAAAGACCTAAACATTCAAAGCCCACAAGCAACAATTATTCGTTCTGTATTTGAAGACACCTACAATTACATGAAGAATGGTACACTCTTCCGTCAGGTAATAAATGTAATTAATGGGTTCGACTTCAACAATAGCAAAGAACGCCACATGTTTAATGAAATTTACGAGACTATACTAAAAGAGTTGCAAAGTGCAGGCTCTTCAGGTGAATACTACACCCCTAGGGCAGTAACTCAATTTATGGTAGATATGGTTGACCCACAACTCGGTGAAAATATATTGGATATGGCATGTGGCACGGGGGGCTTTTTGACGTGTAGTATTGAGCATGTAAGGAAACAGGTAAATACAGCGAAAGAAAGGGATGTATTACAAAAATCTATAAGGGGTATAGAGAAAAAACCACTACCTCACCTACTCTGTACCACTAATTTAATGCTTCACGGTTTTGACCTTCCTGCTGTAAAGCGAGATAATATGCTTGCAATGCCCTATAGCGATTGGGGCAAAAAAGACCGTGTGGATGTAATTCTTATGAATCCTCCGTTTGGTGGAACTGAAGAAGATGGAACAGAAAATAATTTTCCGCAAAAATTCCGAACTAAAGAAACGGCAGATTTATTTTTAACGCTGATTATCCGTTTGTTAAAAGATGGTGGACGAGCTGCGGTAGTGCTTCCTGACGGAACATTATTTGGTGAGGGTGTAAAAACTCGAATAAAAAAAGAGCTACTTTCCAAGTGTAATTTACATACTATTGTTCGTCTTCCAAATGGGGTATTTAATCCTTACACAGGCATAAAGACCAACTTACTCTTTTTTGAAAAAGGAACAGCAACTAGGGAAATTTGGTACTACGACCACCCATATCCCGACGGTAGAAAGAGTTATACAAAAACTAACCCAGTAGATATTAGCGAATTTACTATAGAAAAGAAGTGGTGGAATGATAGAGAAGAAAATGATAATGCTTGGAAAGTTACATTAAAAGAAATTGAAAATAAGGGATATAATCTCGATTTTAAAAATCCTAATAGTGAGATTGAAGCTCAGGAGCTAAATAAGGATACCCTACTAAATCAGCTCCAAAAAAGTGTTGATAGAACTCTCAAAATAATGAACCAATTAAACGAAAATTTCAATTGAAACTATCATTTCCTACACGCAAGTTAAAAGGTTCTGTTAAAAAGGTAGGCAAAAAAGTTGCAAAGCTGAATATTGATGCTGAAGACTACACGGTCTATGGTGTTTCTAAAGAAGATGGTGTAACGGTTACCGGAAAGAAAATAGGAAAGAATCTCAATACCTATTACTTTTTCGAAGGAAAAAAATTTGCCTATAATCCTTACAGGGTTAATATAGGGTCTATCGGGCTTTCAGAAAGTAAATTTATTGGGTTAATAAGTTCCGCTTACGTCATCTTTGAAACAGACGAAAGTATAAACGACGAATTTTTATTCCTATACCTTAAAAGTCCGTTGGGCATAAACCTCATTAATTGGTATGGCAATAGAGGCGGTGTTCGTTCAGCGCTAAGATTTTCGGATTTGGAAAAAATTGATTTTCCCGATTTAACCTTTGAACAACAAACCGAAGCCTTAAATTTTATCAATAAAAAACAAGAAATTGTTGATTTACTAAATCTTGAGTTCGATAAGCAACAAAACCTCATCACAAAACTCCGCCAAAGCATCCTACAAGAAGCCGTACAAGGAAAACTCACGGCAGATTGGCGTAAAGCAAACCCTGAAGTAGAACCCGCTTCAGAACTGCTTAAACGCATTAAAGCAGAAAAGAAACTACTCATTGCCGAGAAAAAAATTAAAAAGGAAAATCCCTTACCACCTATCACTGACGAGGAGAAACCTTATGACCTTCCTGAAAGTTGGGAGTGGTGTAAGATGCAAGATTTATGTCCTAATATCTCGTCAGGTTCAACACCACCTAAACCTTACTTTAGAGAAAAAGGAATACCGTATCTTAAAGTGTACAATATTAGAAATCAAAATATCGACTTTAAATACAAGCCACAATATATAGAGGAGGAATATCACAAAACAAAAAACAAACGCTCAATTCTAAGAGCTGGTGATGTAATTATGAATATCGTAGGACCGCCTCTTGGAAAAGTGGCTATCATTCCGAATGATCACAAAGAATATAATTGTAATCAAGCAATAGCATTCTTCAAACCAATTGAACGAAAGATTAATCGTTGGATTTATACTTTTCTTTGCGCTGGAACATTTCTTGACAGAATCGATTTAATTGGAACAGCAGGACAGGATAATATATCAGTTACAAAGAGTAAGAATATAATTATACCGCTTCCACCATTAGAAGAACAAAAAGCCATCGTCTCGAAAGTCAATATGTTAATGACACTTTGCGACCAGCTAGAAGAGCAAGTCACCCAAAGCAAGCAACAAGCTGAACAATTAATGCAAGCGGTATTGCAGGAAGTGTTTACGCCGAAGCAGGATGTGCTTGAAGAACTTATTCTTGACATTGATAAGTATGCACAAGTTGCTATGGCAACTCTCAAGATGGAAAATGCTTTTGGCTTTACGCACGGCAAAGTAGAAAAGCAAAAGACGGGTTTCTTACTTAAGCGAGTGAAGAAACAGCCCATCCCCTACACTTTCGAAAAATCAAATTTCGGGGCATTCTCATGGGAGCTTTCTAAAGACCTAGACAAAAATCCGTATTTACAGAAAGTACCATCAGGAAAAGGTGAAGGATATGAGGTAAAGGCAAGTAAACAAGCTGAGGTTTTAGCTTTGTTAAACGACCCTGAGAACTCTTCTTACGTTCAAGCTATAGATGAACTCATTGAAGTTTATAAAATGCCTAAAATCACAGGAAAAACAGAAGAAATTGAACTGCTAAATACAGTTTGCAAGTCAATGTTCGACACACAATCCAAAGACCTCAACACCATTTACGCAGATATGGAAATGTGGACTATTCAACAAGATGGTTTTAGCAACAAGGCAGAGAAATTTTCGCTCCCGCGTACAGAGGAAATGTTACAACTCGTTTTAAAGCTAAAGTGGGATAAACAATTAATATTTTGATTACCGGTGGTGCGTCCGGTCTAGGCTTAGCAATGGCATTGCGTTGGGCAAAAACGGGAGCCAGCATTTGCATTGTCGACAGAGACGAATCAAGAAAAGATGAGGCAATAAAAACGCTACAAACAGAATGTAAATTGGCTTTATTTTTTAAGGCTGACATTACCAGCGATGAAGACATTCAAGCACTCAAAAGCTTTACCGATGAAAAATTAGGTAACCTTGACCT
>NZ_QOLC01000082.1 GCF_003333325.1 Candidatus Ulvibacter alkanivorans
TATTTACACGTGAAAAATACATAAATTCTTGCTGGCAGCGTCGTGTAAGTAAGTAAACTTAAAAGTTACCTTTCAAATTATTATCACCAAAAATTAAATTTGTTTCTAAAACTTTCAAACGCAAACAACCATGTATTTAGCATTAATAAAAACAATTAAATCACATTTATAATTGCTCTTTTTGAGAAATATGACACAGTGCAAATTTCGGTTTTTCAATATGAATTTAATATGTACATTTGTGGCTTTCTAAGAGGATCGATTTGACTGATTGCAACCTCCTTCTTTCTGAATGACTTTCAGAAGAAAAAAAGCTAAACCAGTAGAAATTCTACCGTGTGAGTTCTCTCGAACAATTTGTCAAATAGGACACTTAGACCAATAACTAGACAGATTTAATTTATGGCATATTTATTTACCTCCGAAAGTGTTTCCGAAGGGCATCCAGACAAAGTTGCAGATCAAATTAGTGATGCACTATTAGATCACTTCCTCGCTTTCGACCCTGAATCGAAAGTAGCATGTGAAACTTTGGTTACTACCGGACAAGTAGTTCTTGCCGGTGAGGTAAAAAGTCATACATATCTAGATGTGCAGACCATTGCACGAGATGTGATCAATAAAATTGGTTACACCAAGGGTGCTTACCAATTTAGCGGTGATTCTTGTGGCGTTATTTCTTTAATTCACGAGCAGTCTCAAGATATTAACCAAGGGGTTGATCGGTCGAATAAAGAAGAGCAAGGTGCAGGCGACCAAGGAATGATGTTTGGTTATGCCACCAAAGAAACGACCAACTATATGCCGTTGGCGTTAGAAATATCGCATTCGATTCTAATCGAATTGGCAAAATTAAGACGTGCGGAAGATGAAATTCCATATTTACGACCCGATTCTAAAAGTCAGGTGACCATAGAATACAGTGATGACAATATCCCTCAGCGAATTGTTTCCATTGTAGTATCAACTCAGCATGATGAATTTGATGAAGATGCAGCAATGCTGGCCAAGATCAAGAAGGATATTATAGAGATCTTGATTCCGAAGGTAAAAGAACAGTTACCACCCTACATACAGGAATTATTTACTGAAGACATTATCTACCATATCAACCCAACCGGAAAATTTGTAATAGGTGGTCCTCATGGTGACACCGGACTCACAGGACGAAAGATCATTGTTGATACCTATGGCGGAAAAGGAGCCCATGGTGGTGGCGCATTTAGTGGTAAAGACCCAAGCAAAGTAGATCGCAGCGCCGCGTATGCCTCAAGACATATTGCAAAAAACCTAGTTGCAGCAGGGGTTGCAGACGAAGTATTGGTTCAAGTATCGTACGCCATTGGGGTTGTGGAACCCACTTCTATTTTGGTCAATACCTACGGGACCTCAAAAGTGGCTATCACCGACGGAGAGATCGCCAAAAAGGTTGCTTCCATATTTGATATGCGTCCTGCAGCTATAGAAAAACGGCTAAAACTACGCAATCCTATATATGTTGAGACTGCAGCCTACGGACATATGGGACGCATTCCGGAGACTGTGACCAAGATTTTCGAGAGTCCTTATAATGGTCGGATCGAGAAGGAGGTTGAACTTTTTACATGGGAAAAATTAGACTATGTAGAAACGGTTCGTTCGGCATTTAAACTCTAAGCAAAGCTAACTTAATTACCTCCATTTCTTTGCGGCGAACGTGGTGTAGGCCAGGTGCGCTGTTCTCCTGTTCTTCTGCTTACCGGTAAAACGATCTGGTCTCTGGAAGCCGTCTCAGGATCTTCACTCGCCATATACGCTAGAATTGCAGTTAGAATGGCATTGCTTCGCACGTCATCAAACACGATCTTATCGTAGGTATCTCTATTGGTATGCCAAGTATAGTTCCAATACGACCAGTTAAGCGCACTTAAATTAAAAGCCGGAACTCCTGCAGCCACAAACGATGCATTGTCGGAGCCACCTCCACTTGGTGAGCCCGGAAAGTTTGTTTCTATATGTTTTGTTATTTCATTTGGCACGGGATACATCCAACGCCCTAAATACTCGTATGAATTTAGAAAACCTGCACCCGAAAGATTGACGACCCGTCCTGTTCCATTATCTTGATTGAATACAGCCTGTGTGTTTGCAACGATCTCTGGATGGTCCTCAACAAAAGCACGCGACCCGTTTAAGCCTTGTTCTTCACTACCCCAAAGTCCTACCAAAATAGTACGCTTTGGATTTGGATATACCTTTTTTAAGATTCGCATTGCTTCCATCATGACCAGAGTTCCGGTTCCGTTGTCGGTGGCACCCGTACCACCGTCCCAAGAATCGAAATGGGCAGAAAGTATGACATACTCATCCGGCTTGTCGGAGCCTTTTATCTGGGCAATGGTGTTAAATGTTGGCATCATACCCAAGTCTTTCGATTGGGCCACTACTTTTATTTTGGGCTTATCGCCATATTCGACCATACGGTATAACATGGTGTAGTCTTCCAATTGTATGTTAACCGTCGGAATATCCTTCGTTCGCGCACTAAATATCTTACTAACCCCAAAACCATTTGACCAATAAGAATCAACTATTCCTACTGCACCGGCTGCTTCCAAGGCAGGGATGATCGTTCTGCGATCATAACCTGTTCTTCGAATATTTTCGCGCCATGCGTCGGATTGTTGATCGCGCTCTTCTTTCATTTTCTCAAACGACTCCTCTGTAGCAAATTCTTCCCAGTTATAATCGGGTCGACCGGTTGGTTGCTTCATAGCGACCATTACAAATTTTCCTTTTACATTCGGTAACCATTTTTGAAAAGCCAACGAATCGGCAACTGTAGGCAAGATTACTAATTCTGCCGTGACGCCCTTTGAGTCGGTACTAGGACTCCATGCCAATTGTGTTCCCTCTAAGCTTGCTACCCGAGGATGAACCATATCGATATGTGTAATTCCTCTCTGCCAACCGCGCCATTGCCCCCATTGCTGATTTTCGGCCGGAATGCCCCATTTTTCGAAGGTAGTCACAGCCCAATCATGCGCTTGTTTCATTTCCGGAGTTCCAACCAATCGTGGGCCGATCACATCTAATAATTCATGTCCCAAACGCTCAAGTTGTGAATTTTCATTGGCTTCGGCCACGATGTCATCGACTATTTGCTCGGTCGATTGAGCGAAAGTAGGAATCGAAATACTAAGAAAGAAAATTGTAAACAGAAGTCGGATTGGTTTCATAGGAAGTTGGTTTAGTGTTGTAATAAATTGAATAGTTCTTAAAATTACGACATATAATTAGAAAATGGAGATTACTGTTTGAAATCTTATATGAAGTTTCGTTACTTTTAAGGCTACAAATTTTATAAATCATGACCGCTATTCGAATCTTCCTGCTTCTAGTTTTAACTACGTTCACATTTACTGCTTGTAAAGAAGCAGAAAAAGAGCCGCCTAGAGAAGTGCCGGTGCTTTGGGAGTCCCAAGATGAAACTGCACAATTGGAAGCTCAGCAATCCCACGAAAATCAACGGATGCGCTATAAACTACTGCAGGCAAAATTTTCTGATAAGAATGAACAGTTCGCAACCCTCTATTGGGCGGTTGAAGATTTTCCTGAAAGTCGGTACAACGAATTAAAACCATTAATCTTAGAACAAGACATTCCGTCGATCCAAAATGCTATAAAAGAGGACATGCTCACCTACGAAGAATTAGTATTGTTTTTTCTGAAGCGTATCTACAAGTACGAACTCGATCCAGCTACAACTCTACATACAATTATTGCTTTAAATCCAACTGTTCTGGAAGAAGCTCGAGAGCGAGATGCAACTAAAAACAACAAACAGCACCCTATCTTCGGAATGCCCATCTTATTAAAAGACAACATTAGTACCACCACTATGAAAACAACGGCCGGAGCGGTAGCCTTAAAAGAAAACCTTCCGAAGAAAGAGTCGTTTATAGTTTCACAATTGAAAGAAAATGGAGCTATACTATTAGGAAAGGTAAATCTAAGCGAATGGGCCTATTATTTTTGTAATGGCTGCCCACTGGGTTATAGCGCTATTGGCGGGCAAACGCTTAATCCCTATGGGCGCATGATCTTCGAAACAGGTGGTAGTAGTTCCGGTAGCGGAACTTCGGTCGCAGCTAATTATGCCGTAGGCGCTGTTGGCACCGAGACAAGCGGATCCATAATTTCGCCAACGAGTCAAAATTCGTTAGTGGGACTAAAACCAACTATCGGATTGTTAAGCCGGAGTGGTATCGTACCAATCTCTCATACATTGGACACCCCCGGTCCTATGACCAAAAATGCAATAGATGCTGCTATCTTATTAGACGCAATGACCGGGAAGGACGTGGAGGACGATGCATCGGTGGCTTCCGAAGCAATTACCATTGAAACCATTAAGAAAGGTACATTGGCCAGAAAGCGTCTTGGTGTTATGAATCGATTATTAGAAGATTCCATTTATGCCGCAACCATTAAAATATTAGAAAACAACGGTGCAGAGATCGTTCGATATGATGCCCCTGAAGTTTCACTCGACGGATTTCTTACTCTGCTAAATCTAGAAATGCGCGATGACCTACCTATTTATTTTCAGAAATATGCTTCGGAAAATATCACCGTAAAAAATCTGGAGGATGTAATGGCACTGAACCGTCAGGACAGTTTGAATTATATGCCTTATGATCAAGGGGTATTCGATGGTATCATGGCCGATTCAACCTCTAGCGCAGATTTTGAAGCATTACGAACTCGTTTACAAGAAAACGGCACCAAATTCTTTCAACAGCCTATGCAAGAATATGAATTGGATGCGATCTTGTCCATCAACAATTATCACTCAGGCTATGCCGCAGTGGGCAAACACCCATGCTTGGCATTGCCAATGGGCTATAAAGAAAATGGAGAACCTGTCGCAATTACCTTAATAGGTGCGCCGTTTAGTGAATCGGATTTACTGCAATTGGGATATGCGTACGAGCAGTTAAACCCCGTACGCAAAATTCCGGCATTGTTTAAAGATTAATTGGCCGCATCGACCGCCAAACTGGCGAGGGCGCTGTTAATGGTTGAGATCACGTCGGTATTACCCGTAATACCATGACGTGTAGCAATATATCCCGCATTGTTATACGAAATATTGACCGTCCCATCGTCCTCTTCCCAAACCAACATCTTTTGTGGCAGATCGATCCCCGCTGTTTGTGAATCTTGCATCAAGGTAGTTCCCAGTTCAGGATTGCCAAAAACAATTACGCGTGTTGGATTAAGGGTAAGACCAACCGATTGTGCATTTACTTGGTGGTCCAATTCGAATATGATATTGAGGTTTGGGTTATCGGATATTGCATTTCTTAGAGTGTTGTAGGTAGTAGCAAAATCGTTCTGACTTACAACTGTGACCACACCTTGGCCCGAGGTAACCGTCGCCGGGTTCTCATCTAAGGTACCATTAGTAGCCGTTTCAGCGAAATTACGCAAGGCCGTATTTACCTGTTGTAAGGTAGACGCGCCACCAACATTATAACGAGCCGCTAAGTATGAAGTGGAGTTATAACTAACATACACATCATTATTACCGTTCTTATACACCAACATTTTTTGTGGTAGGTCTAAACCGGCCAACTGATTTTCTTGCATGATAGGTGTTCCTAATGAAGGGTTTCCGAAGAAAATTAATCGAGTAGGTCGTAAATCTTCACCAACGTTAGAGGCGTTTACCTCGTGATCTACTTCAGAAAGAATGAGCACATTGCCATTGTTTTGAATCGCTGTTCTTAAATTGGTATAGGTATCTGTAAACTCGGTAGAAGACTCATTTTCACTTAAGGCAAATGAGAGCCCCAGAGCTTCCGGCGGTTGGGGTGTAGGTCCGTCATCATCGTTATTGCAAGCTACGAGTGTACATAGTAAAAAAACAATCCATAGATTCTTCATAAGGTATACATTTTTAGTCCAACTTAAATTAACGTATTGCAATGCGAAAATCAATCGGTTTTAAGTGAGTTTAACATTCAATTCGCAACATATTGTTAACGCTACAAATTAAAACTTATTGGAAAGAAGAAATGCGAAATGGATTCGCCTAAATAATATTGTGATTCTTGGCCTTTTGTACTGCTTCGATCTTGCTATGTACTTGCAACTTTTTATAGATATTCTCAATATGCTTGCGTACGGTACTTGGTGATAAGAACAAATTTTCTGCAATCGCGGTGTAACTAAGTCCTTTACTTAACTGTTCTAGCACTTCTACCTCTCGTTTCGATAACGAAATCTCTTCCTGATCTCTCGGATTTTGTATATCGATAGGGTTTCTAAGTAATTTTAAGGTCTTTAAGGCGATCGAAGGATTCATAGCCGCTCCTCCATTGAGCGTCTCGTGAATTCCTTTGTGTAGTGCTTCCGGATTAATTTCTTTTAGCAAATAACCGTCGGCTCCTGCTTTTATTGCGTTAAAAATATTCTCATCATTATCGAAGGCCGTTAACATAATGATCTTTATTTGCGGATACTTCTGTTTTACCATTTGGGTGGTCTCAATACCGTTTAAAACCGGCATTTCTATATCCATTAGGATCACATCGATACAGTGACTCTCTTCAAGCCTGGCTAACAATTCACTGCCATTTAAAGCAGTATGTCGAACCGTAATATCCTCAAAAAAAGAAAGTTTTTCCTTGATCGCGTGTATAAGGAAACTATTATCGTCTACTATGGCAATGTTTAATTTCATGTTCGATTCGTTAACAACAGTTATAAATATAACAACTAATTACCGGTGCAGGTACCTTACAGCTCCCTGATCGTATTTTACTACTGTCTTTCAACCAAAATTTCCGGTTGCACCACCAACGCTTCATTTAAATTGTATCGTAAAAAATCGTATTGATTCAATCTGTTCTCTCGAAAATTGATTTGCGAACGCTCCAATGCTACGCTATTACTTAGCGATCGTATTCTAACACGGTGCTGTCGTAACATGTTGCTGTACGATCGTGCAAAGAAAAAGACCAGCAGCAGGCTTATAAGTAACACCACGAAAGTGATTTCGATGATCAACGCATTTAGGTTTTAGTATTTTAAAGGTACCCTAAAAGTACTGCTTACACAATACGGCAAATGCCTTATTCACCAAGAACACTACTGTTCTTGGACCGTAAATCGAATATTCGTTCCTTCTCCTTTTTCTGAAACTATCACCACATCACCTTCGAGGTCTCGTGCTCGTTTCTTTATATTTGATAATCCATTTCCTTTCATTTCTTGTTCGCTATCAAACCCCACTCCGTTGTCTATAATTTGAATGTGAAACACTGAATTGACTTTAGCTACTTCTACTCGTACTTCGGAAGCTTCAGCGTATTTAAGGGCGTTATTCACTGCTTCTTGAATGATTCGATAGATGTTCATACCCTGTACCGAAGAATAGGTGTACTCCTTATCTATTTCCGAAGCAATTTCGAAGGAAAAATTGATAGCTTCTGAAGCTGTACGCGCTTTATCTATAAAATTGGAGATACGAACTTCCAGATCTTCCCAAGTAATGTCATTCTTGTTCATCGCCCAAATGGTATCGCGAAGCTCGTAGATGGTTTGTGAGGTAAAGGCACTTATATTTCCTAATTTCTCGACCGTGCTCTTAGTAGCCTTTTTCATCCCAAATTGCAACGAATCTATAGAGGAAATAATAAATGTAAGTTGTGAACCAATGTTATCGTGTAGATCTCTAGAGATGCGCAATCGTTGTTCTTGTAGGCGGTTTTGCGTTTCGATCTTCGCCAAAGCCGTTTTTAACTCGCTTTCCTTTTGCAATTGTCGGTTTTTCAATTTCTGCTGATTGTAGAATAAGTAGCCAAGCAATGCCAGAACCAATGCGAGTCCGAGACTCCCATAGATCATGTTATTCTTCTGCTTTACTTCTAGTTCTCGTTCGGCAAGATTGGCTCGGGTTTCTGCAAGATCACGCTCTTTCTCGGCCACATTGAACCTCGTTTCCAGTGCTGCAATTTTTTCGGCGTTGTCTTTAGAAAAAATGCTGTCTTTAGCGATCAACGCACGATCGAAATAGGCATTTCCTTCTGTTATTCTGTTCGCATTAAAATTGCTTACCGCAGCTTCTTTGTAGAATTCGATATTGGCATTTTTTAGATCGGGAAACTCTTCCAAAAATGTTTCTCCCGTTTCAACGAGCGCTAAGGCCTTATTTGTGTTTCCAGTTGCATTGTAAGCCCTTATTAGGCTGGACAAGGTGCCCAGGTTCGCTCTTCGCTCAATATTCATTTGGTTTCTTCCTTCAATGGCCTCTTCGTACAAAGGAATAGCCGCCCTCGGCCTGTTTCTATCTAAATATACATTCCCGAGATTTTGCATAGCACTGTAATATACTCCGTATTCTTCTGCGAATTTGGCGGTCTCAATGGCTCGCTTTAATACGCTTTCTGCTTCGTCTAATTTTCCTTTAACCCGTAAATTAATTCCAATGTTACTTAATGATATAGGAATTTCATTGATCTTGTTATGTCTTTCACGAACTTCTAATGCTTTTTCGTGGTATTCTAAAGCCCTATCGGTCATACCCATCTCCTGATAAATTAGACCAATATTATTGAGATAGGTACCGTCTGCACTATCGGTAGAGTTTTTTTGATTCATTTTTAGGGCCTGAAAGAAGTAATCGAGTGCTTCTTCATAATTTCCTTTGTTCCAATGGAACATTCCTAGGTTATTGATCACCATTACGGTTATGGTAGGAAATTCGTTGGCTGTACTTAACTGCAGTGCTTCTTCAAAATATTGTTTAGCGGCATTGGCGTCTCCGCTTACATCGTAGTAAATACCCAAGGTATTCACCAACTCTGCTTCAGAAAAGGGAACCGATCGCTCTCGTGCTTCTTCTATGCCTTTATTAAGCAAAGCCTTCGCGCGCGGAGGATCGTTAAAAATGTAGTAAAAACTTACTTTGTTAAAAATGCGTAATCGCACGGAGTCGTTAGCTGCTTCGGCTACTTGAAGTAAACTATCTATTTGTTTTTGAACCGATTGCGCCTGTGAGGTTGATACCATGACGAATAGCATCAAGGGCAACAAATATTTCATAATTAGCGAGTTAGTATAACTAAAGTAACAAAAAAAGGAACACCATTCGTGTTCGCTTATAGATACGCTTCAAAATTAGGCGGCTTTAACTAAAAAAAAATACGGCAGCTGCCGTATTTTCTTCCGAAGTAATCAACTTGATCATTTCATCTTTTTAATGAGTTCGCCATCTTTCCACACACCAATTTTCTGGTTTAGATCGGCATCGTGAAAATACCCTCTCCCATTGTATTTACCATCTTCCCATTGGCCGTTGTATAGTGCTCCATCTTCAAAAGTGAATATACCGGTACGATCATATTTGGCTTGACTATTAAAATAGCCGTTATAGGAATTCCCACTTGCAAATTTGTAATATCCCAAATATAAATTTCCGTTTTTAAAAAAGCCTACAAAATAATCGCCGTTAGCCCATTCGTACTTTCCAAACTTATTCTGGCAATCGCCGGCAACACATCCTTCGGTCACATTATTGCTTACAAATTCGTAAGAATTTGTAAGTTCTCCGTTTGTAAAATAGCCTCTAGACCACACTTCATTGTCTAATTTGTATCCTAAACCGTTTAGTTTTCCATTTTTAAATTCTCCATACTGGTTGTTGCCATTGTCACCAAAATACTCCCCGTATCCACTCATGGTGTCATTTTCCCAATTGCCAATATACCTTCCGATATCGGTCCATACATACGAACCGTAACCGTGCTTTAGTCCATTTTTCCAAAAACCGTCGTAAGAGCCATTGTCGTACACATATTTTCCCCAACCGTCTTCACAATCTCCCTGCACGCATCCTTTTGTATTAGCAGTAGACGTTGTCGTGCTCGTTTTTCCGCTGTATAGTTGAACAGGTTTAATTATATACGAGCCCATGGTGTAATAACCGGGTAGAACGTACTTTTCGACACCATCCATTGCAACGATCATATCATCGCCATCGGCAATAGGTTCGGCTCGAGAATAATCTATGGTCTTACCGTTTACCATCAAGATATATTCATCTTTTGCGGTATTTCGCACCCAATAGCCATTGTCGGGTGCATTGGGTAGTTTTTTCGCTGTTCCGGCTGCCCAACCTTCACCCGGATATCTGTAAATATCGAGAAAGACATAATTTTGATCGTCTCCAATGTGATACAAATAGTCTTTTTTCAATCTTGAGATCGCTCCTTTTTGATACACATCGTTCACATAGGTCGAGTAACTGTACTCGTTCGAAATAAAATAAACATCTCCCACATTGCGCGCCAATTGGATCAAGTTACCCGAAGTTCCGGTAGCGACACTTTTATAGTCGGGAAGTATATAGATATTTCGTGTGTTCTTATCGATCACCGATATGGTATCGGTTCGCAACGGATTGAGTTGCATAAAATTGGAAATAGGCAGCCCCGCCGCATCACGCATGGTAATGGTATACTCGTTCGTCTTGGTCCAAGTCATGGGCCCGGTAGCTGTTTGTTTTACGCTGTTGGGATTGGAAGGAGGCGTTGGAACTTGAGCATACATGCTAAAAGTACTACAAAGCAGTACTAAAAATATGGATATAGATCTCATCATCGAAAATGGTTTTTTAGTGTTGTAACAAAGTAATGAAAATTTTAAAATTTTGAAAATACGTCAATTGCACTATTTCGGTCAAAATGTACAATAGCTATTTCATCGCTTACTATTCTTCTTTTTATCACTTCGGAAACTGTTGTAACGCATCGCATCGCAAGCTTTTACCAGTTGCTAATAAGGTCGCCCTTCCACTGTGGACGCTCCTGCCCTTCCTTCCGAAGCAAAACAACTAACGTTTTTACATTACGACAAGCCGTTACTATAATGTTTGTCGAAACAACCGAAACGAAAAAAATAAAGCCCCATCCTTTCGAATGGAGCCTTTGGCTATAAATTCTCCCTTATTCATAACCTTGTGTAACTTGGTTGGTTAGTTACTTCTTGAGATCGTAAGCGTATATAGAGTTCGCATCGGCTTTATAATACAAGATACCACCAAATTCATCTACTTCGTATTCGGGTTTCTTGTCTTTAAGTACAATTTCTTTTTCGAGGGCTCCTGTATCTTTATTCAGTTTTACCAAGCCAACACCATCGTCTAATTTCGTCAATATAAATTGGGAGTTTTCGGTTGCCGAAGTAGCCTTAAAGCGTTTTAACATTTCGGCGACTGAAGCACCGCTAGCCGCTGCCATACCGGCTCCTAAATCGGCATATCGTTGACCTCTATCGGTATAATTACCCAATCGATTTCTATTTTGATTGGCTGCATTGTAAGAAGCTACTGCAGTGGTCGCTGTTGCCACAGCACTGATCCCTGCCAAAATTGCTCCCATGGCACTCTTACCCGGAGCGCGATAGTATTCGTGCCATTGCGATTTTCCTTCCCAGTCCAATAGCATCATGTTTTGATCGCTGCTAAGTAAGATACCACCATTTCTAATTTCTACGCTACTCGGATCTTCTTTCCCATCAAACTTTGATTCGGCCAAAGTGCTTACCGCACCGGTATTGGCATCGACAGCGAATAATTCATCGTCTGCACTTATTAAATACCGTGAATTATTCTCATCATATGTAGAGCTTATTGCATCGGCTCGTTTGTATTTTAAAGGTTTATCCCACACTTTTTCACCGTTCGACAAATTTACGATGTTGGCGTCTTCCGAAGTGATATAAATTAGCCCTTGAGGCGAATTTGCCATGGTCAAAATGTTCTCACCGGTTTTTAGTGGTTTTTTAAAGAGTGTCTTCCCATCGAAAGATATCTTATTAATTCCTCCTTGGTATATCCCGAAGAGAATACCATCGTCCATAATATAAAAATGTTGTACATACCCTTTGGTCTTTGGTGCCTTGTCCCAAAGATCTTCCCCGGTGCTTGCACTTAAGAACCCAATCTCCGATTCGTTCTTAGCGGCAAAAATACTGTTACTGCCTCCATCGTCTTTATTGCTAACAATTGCCAACCCTTGCGGAAGGATCTGGAAATTAGCAACCTTTCCTTTTACTTTGGCCTCATCTTCCCAAAGTTCGGCTCCTGTATTGCTTATCTTGTATACTCTGGTATTGGTTCCATTGGTGTTTTGCTGAAAAGCATAGATCTCAGATTCGGTCTCGTCTGCAACCAGCCAGTTTACATTCTTGATTTTTGTATCCCACAATGTTTCTCCGGTCTGTGCTTTTTTGGCTACAAGTCCTTGTGCCGTCGGAACGATCAAGTATTCTTTTAGCAACAACGGTCTGCCCGTTACACTATAATCTTTTGCGATCCCAACACGATCGGGATCACCCAAATTGAACCGGTAATCTTCCTTACCGGTATTAAGGTCATACACCGCAACCTGCATGGCATATTTTTCTTTAGAGGTACGTTGACCGCTCACTACCAATTTATTTTGCGGCATCATGACATCGCAAGTGGATACGGCTTTCCATCCATTGTCTTCGGTACTAAATAATTTTTGCCCAGAAATATAATCGATCACTGCTTTTTTGGTGGTAAGACTTGCAAAACCCGTTTGGCCAACCATGACATAAGGAGCACCCGGAACAAAAAACAATTCTTCAGGTTTTACTCGGCCATAGTCGGTAAAATTGAACAGCAATTCGTTAGAACCCGGTTTAATTCCTACCAAACCGTCGTTGGTCGCTACGACCATAGTCCCGCCTTGGGTAAGCGTCATCTCGTTGATCTTGGCACCTACATCGTAGCGATAATCGGGTGCTTCTGCGCGCTGAGCGCATACGGTAGCTACGGCTACGAGCTGTAGGCATAGTACCATTTTTAATGTTGTTGAAAGTTTCATAATCCGTGGTTTTTAATTTGATACTGTAAAGATGCTGTAGAAGTAAGCTGCTCACAATAGGGCAATTGCCGTATTCTAGTTCTCGATACTCAATTCACAACCCAAAATCTTTAGTGGTGTCTTGGGAATTAAAAAACCGGAAGAAGAATAAAATTCTGCTCCCGGCTCCACGTAAAAACCTCAACACTGAGATTTTCTTTAGTAACAAATTATAGATTAAAATTCTACATCGAACGACCCTTCTGTGATCATTTTTACCGAATCGTCATTGCTATTCTTGGCATCGAAGAAAAAAGTTCCTTTTACCCGTGTTTCATTAATTTCTGTGACATTGATCTCGCCGGCTACGGTATCATCGTATGGTGCTTGCCATGCTTGAGAATCTTGTGGATTGCTGGCGTTTGCTTCAACATACGAAGCGTTTACGAAGATATTAGCTCCGCCACCAATTTCGTAGGTGCCTGTTCCTTCAAATCCGCCGATCATTAATACAATTCCTTTCCCGGAGTTATCCGATCCTTGTACACGTACGGTGGTCGATCCGCCTCCTTGAGTTTGGGTAGCTACGGTAAAATCTGAGTTGGAAGTAAAATTCGATCCACTAACTTTGGCAGCCACTGTGCCTGCTCCTGCATCACCATCCTCGCCAGCATCATCGTCGCTCTTACACGCGACAAATGCCAGACTTACAAATACTGCAATTAGTATGTGTTTAAAATTTTTCATAATTGTTGGGTTTTTATGGTTATTAATTGAAACAAAGGTGCTTCATAACCCAACGGGATTCAATACGGCAATTGTCGTATTCTTAAAATTGCATATGGGGATATTGTCTCTGAAGTTGTTCGATCTGCTGTGCTAGCTGCTTCAGAAATATTTGATGAGCCTCACTCTCCGGATTAAATGGTTTATGCCGTAGCCCGTTTTGAATGCTCGACACTTCTTTTCGGGTCTTTTCAGTTTCCGAAGCAATCCACGCCTTGGTAAAGCGTTCCCAGATCAGTTGTGTGGCTGTCGAATTTGGGTGTAGAAGGTCGGTGGTATAATATCGATAGTCCCGCAGCTCGTCCATCATAAGTTCGTAAGAAGGGAAATAATAAATTGCTTGCCTAGGATCCACTACTTGGTGTACTCCTGAAATTAGATGTGCCTTACTAAGCGTATTTTCTACAAATCCGTCTTTTAAGTGGCGCACCGGCGAAACAGTGGTGATTATTTTTACGGAAGGGTTCTCTGCTTTGAGGAGCGTAACGGTCTTATCGATACTTTCGGTCACCGCTTCTACCGAGAGTAGCTCTTTTAAGAATTTTTTCTGCGGGACCTTATGGCAGTTGGCCACTATGTTGTTTGACGCTATATGGCGATATACCCATGCGGTACCCACGGTAAGTACAATATGCGTGGCACGTTCAATACTGGCTTTAAGAAGTGTGAGTCGATCATTTAGAACACACAAGAACTCCTCTTTTTTCAAGGCGCTTAAGGTTGAGTGTGCATCAAAGCAATGCCACTGCTCGTTGTGATAGAAAACATCTTTTTCAGTGAATTCTTCCTCATTAATAGCCCGTGTTACCGATCGTTCTATCGCGACCGGATGAAAAATGATCCCGAAGGGATTTATGGTTGTTTTAAACTTATAATAGTCGAGCTTCTCACCAATGTGGGCGACAAAACAAGAACCTAACAACAGTACTTCCGACCCGTAATCGATAGGATCTCGTTCTTGTTGTACGGTTATGGTCGTTTGTAATTTTATCACTATTGGATGTATTCTTGGGCTTTTTCCAATGCTAGCGAAATACCTTCAGGATTCTTTCCACCGGCAGTAGCAAAGAATGGCTGTCCGCCACCGCCACCTTGGATGAATTTCCCTAATTCACGTACGATCTTGCCGGCATTCAAGTCTCTTTCCGAAGCCAATTCTTTTGATATATAACAGGTAAGCAGCGCTTTGCCGTCATTGTTCGCTCCAAAAAGTATAAAAAGATCCTCCTGTTCGCCACCCAACTCGAAGGCCAGGTCTTTCATACCCCCTGCATCCAGATCGACCTTTTTAGCCAAGAAATTTACACCATTAATGGTAGTGATCTCTTGTTTTAGATCGCCTTTTATATTTTTGGCCTTGTCTTTTAGCAGTTGTTGAACTTGTTTCTGAAGCTGATCGTTTTGTTCTTGTAAGCTCGTAACGGCCTTAATAGGATCTTGCGCATTGTTAAGTGCTTTTTGTACTTCGGAAAAAGATTCGCTCCTATCGATAAAATACTGCTTGGCCGCATCGCCTGTAATGGCTTCGATACGTCGTATACCCGCAGCGACAGCACTTTCCGAAGTAATTATAAAATGCCAAATATCGTTTGTAGAAGGCACGTGGGTTCCACCGCATAATTCCATGGACTTACCAAATTTGATGGTACGCACCGTATCTCCATATTTTTCGCCAAACAGAGCCAAGGCGCCGTCATTCAAAGCTTGTTGAAAAGGAATGTTTCGCTGTTCGACCAACGGTATACTCTCTCTAATTCGGGCATTTACAAAGTCTTCAATTTGTTTTAATTCTTCTTGGGTCACTTTACTAAAATGAGAAAAATCGAAACGTAAATATCTGCTATGCACCATAGACCCTTTTTGCACCACATGATCTCCTAGAATGTTCCTTAACGCTTGGTGAAGCAAATGTGTAGCGGTATGATTGGCTGCCGTCCTGCCGCGTTGTTTAGAATCTACGACTGCTTTAAAATTCGCCTCAGGGTTACGCGGTAAATTCTTAGCGAAATGAATAATTAAATTGTTCTCCTTCTTGGTATCGATAATATATACCACACCACCATCCGGTCCTTCTAAATATCCTTTATCTCCAACCTGTCCTCCTCCTTCCGGATAGAAAGGTGTAAGATTAAAGACCAATTGATACAATTCGCCTTCTTTTTTGCTTTCAACTTTACGGTAGCGGGTGATCTTAATATCGGTTTCCAGGGTGTCATAGCCAATGAATTCTTCCACGTCATCTTCGGCTAGCACAACCCAATCGCCGGTCTCTACTTTGGTAGCTGCTCTCGATCGGTTCTTTTGTTTTTCGAGTTCCGTTTCAAACTCGGCAGTGTTTAATTCGTATCCTCTTTCGCGTAGGATCAAGGCGGTAAGATCGATCGGGAAGCCGAAAGTGTCATACAGTTCAAAGGCTTTTTTACCCGAGATCGTTTTTGAAGCAGCACCGGAGATCACATTTTCTAACAACACCAATCCTTGCTCTAGGGTTCGTAAGAATGAATTTTCCTCTTCTCGAATAACGTTGGTAATAAGGTTCTTTTCTGAACGCAACTCGGGAAAAGCATCGCCCATTTGTTTGCTCAAGGTTTCCACTAACTTATAGATAAACGGCTCTTTGGTATTGAGAAAGGTAAATCCGTAACGAATCGCACGTCTTAAGATACGACGAATCACGTATCCGGCTCCCGTGTTACTAGGTAGTTGTCCGTCTGCGATAGAAAAAGCTACCGCTCGAATGTGATCGGCGATCACACGAATTGCAATATCGATCTTTTCATCCGTCCCGTAAGAAGTATTGGTGATCGCTTCTATTTCCCGAATAAGTGGCGCGAAGACATCGGTGTCGTAATTACTTTGTTTGCCTTGAAGCACCATTGCGAGACGTTCAAAACCCATTCCGGTATCTACATGCTGTTCGGGTAATTTTTCGAGGCTACCATTGGCTTTGCGATTGTATTGCATAAACACCAAGTTCCAGATCTCCACTACTTGCGGATGATCCTGGTTGACCAATTCGGCACCCGATTGTTTTGCTTTTTCTTCGGAAGAGCGAATATCGACGTGGATCTCGCTGGCAGGACCACAAGGTCCTTGTTCTCCCATTTCCCAAAAGTTGTCTTTTTTATTTCCGTTTAGGATACGGTCTTCCGGAACGTATTTTTTCCAATTTTCGAAGGCCACAGTGTCGCGTTCGAGTCCTTCCGAAGCATCACCTTCAAAAATTGTTACGTACAGTAGGTCCTTATCGATTCCGAAGACCTCGGTAAGCAATTCCCAAGACCAAGCAATGGCTTCTTCTTTAAAGTAGTCACCAAAACTCCAGTTCCCCAGCATTTCGAACATGGTATGATGGTAGGTATCCATTCCCACTTCCTCCAAGTCGTTGTGTTTTCCACTCACTCGAAGGCATTTTTGTGTATCGGCAATACGCTTGTTCTTAGGTTCTGTATTACCCAGAAAGTACTCTTTAAACTGATTCATACCCGCATTGGTAAACATTAGTGTGGGATCGTTCTTTATTACCATGGGTGCCGATGGAACAATGGCGTGCGATTTTGATTTAAAAAAGTCTAAGAATTTTAAGCGAATTTCGCGGGATTTCATACGTACTAAATTTTGTGTAAAATTTAAGGTTTTAGCCTGCTTCGGAAACAATTTCTATATTTGTGTAACGTTACAACAATTGCCACTACCTATCAACGAGCAAAAATAAGTTTTTTTAGCGTATGTCTAAGGTTAAATATTACTACGATAGCGAAACACTTTCCTATCGAAAAATTGAAAAGAAGAAAGGGCGTCGGCTTGGAATCTTTTTGTTAAGCCTTTTAGGAATGGTGTTGAGCGGATTTCTATTACTGCTTGTTTACTTAAATCTGCCGTATGTTGAAACCCCAAAAGAAAAGACCTTAAAGCGAGAATTGGCAAATATGGAGTTGCAATACGAGCTCCTAAACAAAAAGATGGCGCAGGCCGAAAATGTACTTTCCGAGATCGCCGAACGTGATAACAACCTATATCGTGTCTATTTTGAAGCCAATCCTATTCCCGAAGAACAGCGAAAAGCCGGATTTGGTGGTGTAAACAGGTATAAGGACCTTGAAGGGTTCGACAATTCAAAATTGATCATCTCCTCCAGTAAGCGTCTTGATGTTCTTACGAAGCAGATCGTGGTACAATCGAGATCGCTGGATGAAATTGCACAGTTGGCCGAAGAAAAGGAGCAATTATTAGCGGCCATTCCCGCAATACAACCCGTAAATAATGAAGATCTAACGCGTATGGCATCCGGATTTGGCTATAGAACCGACCCATTTACCAAAGCGCGTAAGATGCATTGGGGTATGGATTTTACGGCGCCCAGGGGCACACCCATCTATGCTTCCGGTGATGGTATTGTAAGCAGAGCCGATAATTCCGCATCGGGGTATGGGAATCACATACGTATAGATCATGGTTATGGTTATGAAAGTTTGTACGCACATTTGTACAAATACAATGTTCGCAAAGGACAACGTGTAAAACGAGGTGATCTTATTGGGTTCGTAGGAAGCACAGGGCGTTCGGAAGCGCCTCATTTACATTATGAGGTTTTTAAAGATGGTGATCGCATCAATCCTATCAATTTTTACTACGGAAACTTAAGTCCGGAAGAATTTGCCGAGTTGCTTAAAAAATCGCAGCAGGAAAACCAATCGCTCGACTAATGCATATCGATCTACCCGAAAAACGCTATTACAGTATTGGCGAAGTCGCCGAAGCGTTTGATGTGAATACATCTTTGATCCGTTTTTGGGAAAAAGAGTTCGATGCACTTCAGCCTAAAAAAAATGCAAAAGGCAACCGTAAGTTCACCCCGACCGACATCAAGAATCTAGAGTTGATCTATCATCTGGTAAAAGAACGTGGTTTTACGTTGGAAGGAGCCAAAATTCATTTAAAGGAAAGCAAGCAAAAAACCCTAGATACCTTCGAGATCATTCGTAAATTAGAAGGCATAAAATCTGAATTGCTCAAAATTAAAGACCAACTCTAAAAAAATAGCACTATGAAAAAATGGATCCCTATCATTGTTATTATCGGTATTGTTATCTTGGCCGGTGCTTATATGGCCAGCCTAAACAATAGGTTGGTAACACTCGATGAAGCTGTTAATGCCCAATGGGGAAATGTAGAAAGCACCTACCAACGTCGTGCCGATCTTATTCCGAACATTGTAAGTACGGCCAAAGGTTACGCCGAATTTGAACAAGAAACCCTAATAAAGGTTACCGAAGCCCGTAGTAAGGCAACTTCAATAACTATCGATCCATCTAATATCACTCCCGCTCAGTTAGAACAGTTTCAACAGGCACAACAAGGTTTAACCTCAGCCTTGTCCCGTTTATTAGCCGTATTTGAACGTTATCCAGAACTTAAGGCGAATGAGCAGTTCAAAGAATTGATCAATGAACTGGAACGTACCGAAAACAGGATCAATGTGGAGCGAGAACGATATAATGAAAAAGCACGTGTTTATAATACCGAAGTCAAGCAATTTCCGGCTAAATTGTTTGCCGGATTGTTAGGTTTCGATGAACGTGCCTATTTTAAAGCAGAAGCCGGTGCAGAAAATGCACCAGATGTCGAATTCGATTTTGGAAATTAAGCTATGTCTAAACTAGAAGATTTTTTAACTGCTGCCGAAGAAGCGGCTATTATACAGGCCATTCGAACTGCCGAAAAGAATACATCTGGAGAGATCCGCGTGCATTTGGAAGCGCATAGCAATATCGATGTGTTTGATCGGGCTGCAGAAGTGTTCGATTTCTTGCATATGGACAACACCAAACAAAGCAATGGTGTGCTCATCTATGTAGCCGTAGAAGACCGCAATCTTGTTATTATGGGCGATTCGGGGATCAATGATGTAGTTGCGCCTAATTTTTGGGAAAGCACCAAGGACATTATTATCTCTCATTTTAAGAAGGGTGCGATGGAACAAGGGTTGGTAGAAGGCATATTAAAAGCAGGAGAACAACTCAAACAACATTTTCCGCATAAGAAGGGCGATATAAATGAATTGCCCGATGAAATCTCTGTAGGATAGATGGCTGGGAGCAACACTTCATATCGATTCTTATTGCTTTTGTTGTGTTGTCTTTTTATTTCTGAAACGGTATCGGCGCAATTCGACATTCCCAAAAAACCGAGCGGTAGCGATCAGACTTCGGTCTATGATGCTATTTCTTTACTTTCCGAAGGTCAGCGCACTTCACTTGAGAACAAATTACTACGGTATGCCGACTCTACCTCAACACAGATCGTTGTTGCGATTATTGCTACTACCAAAGGAGAAGACATTTCGTTATTAGGAGCGCGATGGGGACAAGCCTGGGGCGTAGGACAAGCCGAAGAGGACAACGGTATTTTTATCATTCTCGCTAAGGATGATCGAATGGTCGACATCAATACCGGCTATGGGATTGAGTATCGCATCACCGATCGAATGGCAGAACAGATCATTAATCGGATCATGATACCTAATTTTAAACAAGGAGATTATTACGCCGGGCTGGATCAGGGTACGAATGCCATTATGGATGCTTTGGCCGGTGAATTTAAAGAAGAGCGCGATTTCAATTCAGATTCGGGTAACGGGATCTTCGTTGTTATCTTTATCATATTCTTTATCATTATTATCATACTCCGAGCACGTAACAAGGGAGGTCGCGGAGGTAACGGTGGCGGCAGCAGTTTGCTGGATGTCATCATTTTAAGCAACATGGGACGAACCGGCGGATTTGGCGGTGGTAGTTCCGGAGGTGGCTTTAGTGGTGGTGGCGGATTCGGCGGCGGATTCGGCGGCGGCGGATTTGGCGGTGGTGGCGCCAGTGGTGGTTGGTAATTTAGTTAATTAAAGAAAAACGAACTGTCTTTGGTTTCTCCTTTCTTTCCGAGGGTATTAAACTTATAGCTAAAACTCAACATAAAATAGCGTTGTAACACCGTACTCTCAACATCTTGTATATAATCGGCTGTAGAAGACCGGCTCGCATTGGTATTTTGATTGAGGAGATCGTATACCTTCAAAGTAATTAATCCTTTGTCTTGTAGTATGGAATACGCTAGAGAACTGTTCCAAAAAACCGATGAATTCTGAAAGCCGGGCGCTACATCGGGATTGTAAGTGTATAAAACCGTATTGCTCCATTCCAACTTTTTAGGATAGGTGGTTGTGGTTTGTAAACGCAGCTGATGCTGTACATACGTATTGTCTTCAAAAAGGTCCAGATCGAATGTATTATTACTATACGAAAAACGATAGGACGGGCGGATCTCGAACAAGTCCTCCCATGTAAATCCAATACCTACATTGGGGTTCAAGGTCGTTGTTCGGCTGGCGTACTGTACATCGTTGTTAAAGTTTATTGCTTTATTGTTCGCATACGACATTCCTACATTGTACTTTATAGAGCGTAACGAATCGAGTTTTTTAGTCTTATTATAACCTACGTTCGCATTAAAACTGTAGAATCCATCCACATTGGCGTAAGTCGTATTTCGAACAAAGTTCTCATCGACTGTTGTTTTTGCTACCACCCTATCATTACCATAGGATGCATTTACATAACTAAATAAGCCTGTTTGTGTTTGGAAATCGTAGTTATTCAACCCCATATACAATCTATGTTGGTTCGATGGGTCCAGATCGGGATTTCCTTGCACAATATTTAAAGGGTCGGAAACATCTACATAAGGAGAGAGTTGTGAGACGCTAGGTGCATTATTACTTAGGTTATAGCCTGAGTAAATACTAAGTTTTGGCCCGAAGCGATAACTTACATTTGCCCCAAGTTCGACAGCATTAAAATCGTTAGAAAAATCGATGTCGCGTAACCCATCTTCACTCGCTAAGGTTCTAAATACATACCCGGCACTAAGTCTAACACGCAATTTTTCATTGTTATAACGCAGTCCGATCTCCGGACGAGAACTTCTATTTGAATTGGTAAAGTTGGTACTTTGTTCCAGATTAAAGTCTGTGAACTCTTGAGTCGATTCGTTAAAATCGAATACACTTTGTCTATCTTCTCGAGTATCGTCGCTGTAGGCATATTCGAGGTCCAAGAAAAATTTTTCGGCGAGTAAAGGAATCCTTGCCTCTCCTCTAAGCGTAAATCGATTGGAATTTTGTTCACCATCGGTTAGCTGATTGCGGTTAATGGTTTGAGGGTCGTCACCAAATACCATGGTATTAGATCTAAGTCGGTCCAAGCCCGTCGCTCTATCCATATCATTTTCCAATCGTGTACGCACGAATGCGCCTTTAGCACCTATTTTGTTTGTAATTGTAAGTCGGTTCTCAAAGTTGGTTCTATCTTCTTCGGAATTTCGTATCGTAGAAGACTCGTTGGTTAGGTCACCATTAACGGAACGTGTTTCTTCGTCATTCTGAAAACGGGAATCGCCGGTATTATAATCTAGTCCGGATCTAACATTAATAAGAAAAGTAGAATCTATTTGTGTTTTAAATTGCACGTTGGCCGAGTGCCCATCGTTGTTTGAAGTGGTACTTGTACGGGTGCTTGAAAAGAACCGATTGTCCGGCAAGATGTTTTCTCGATTGCGGGTCTCATTGTTAAACGAGTTTGCCCCATTGTAAAAATAATCGACGGTAAGGTCTGTTTCTTTTCCGAAGTCATCGGCATAATTAACGCCTGCTGTTCTCGAATTCGTGATGCCTTCGCCGCCACCAAAACTTCTACCACCGAAATTAAAGGATCCGTTTTGGTTTATATTAATGTAACGCGCATTACCAAACATTTTTTCGATCTCCCCAAAGCTAAATCCGGGAGAATTGATATTATTTCCTCCCGCCAGTGCACTTAAGCGAACATCGTTATCGAAATAATTTACCAAGCCTGCATATTCAAATCGTTCGTCTGTTCCACCACCGGCGGCAACCCGACCAAACACCCCTTTGTTTTTTTCTTCGTCTATGGTAATATTTATGGTTTTGTTCTCATCATCGCCTGCTTCGCCGGTAAAGGCTTCCGAATCGGTCTTGGTATCGGTTACCTGAATCTTATCTACGATCTCCTTGGTTAGGTTACGTGTAGCGATCGTAGGGTCATCGCCAAAGAACGGTTTTCCATTCACTAAGATCTTATTAACGGTCTTACCATTTACGGTAATGTTGCCTTGCGCATCTACTTCGACGCCGGGTAATTCTTTTAAGAGGTCTTCTACATTGGCACCTTTTTTAGTTTTAAAGGAGGCTACATTAAATTCGAGCGTATCTTTCTTTATAGTGATAGGAGCTCTTGAAGCGGTAATCACAACGTCTTCGAGTTGTTCGGCCATAACGTCCATGTCTATGTTGCCAAGATCTATTTTCTGTTGATCGAGCGTGACCTTTTGACTGTAGGAGGTATAGCCGGTGTAACTAATTGTAAGATTTAGTGCCGGAAGTCCGGTATCAAATTGAAGTTCAAAATTTCCTTTTCGGTCACTTATAGTATAGGTAATAAGTGTGGTGTCTTTAATGGTTTCTGCATAGACCGTAGCCGACTCTAATGGCGTTCTTTCGGTGGCATCGACGAGGGTTCCCGAGATGGTGTATTCTTGCGCAATGCTTGTAAGCGAAAGTAAGCTAAAGACCAGCAAAAGCCAGTAAATTCGTAGTTGCATGTTAGTTTTGATCGATGAATGCCAATCCAAATATAATCGAGTAATTAGTTTACGTCACTACAATGAATTTTCTTAACACATTCTTAACGTTTTGTAGGTACAACTGTTCTGGTCAAATGAATAGTCCACGCTCGAGTTGAAAAATCATAGCACGGTTAAGAAATCCCGCTTATTGAGGTATGGATTGTGCTATTTCTTCCGAATATAAATAGTAATTGGTACACCCGTAAAATCGAAATGATCTCTTAGTTTATTTTCTAGGAAGCGTTTATACGGTTCTTTTACATACTGCGGAAGGTTGGCAAAGAACGCAAAACTTGGATAAGGCGTTGGCAATTGCGTACAGAACTTGATCTTGACGTATTTCCCTTTGTACTGTGGCGGCGGATACGCCTGAATTATAGGAAGCATGGTGTCGTTCAACAGACTGGTCTTTACTTTCTTGCTTCGGTTCTTGTACACATCTACGGCCGTTTCTATGGCTTTAAAGATTCGTTGCTTGGTATGTGCCGACATAAACACTATGGGAACATCGGTGTAGGGTTCGCATTGCTTTTTAATGTATTTCTCAAATTCTTTTACGCTGTGATTGTCTTTTTCAACCAAGTCCCATTTGTTGGCCAAGATGACCACTCCCTTATTGTTGCGATGTGCCAACCAAAAAATATTTTGCACTTGACCGTCGAATCCGCGGGTCGCATCGAATACCAAGATCACCACGTCACAGTGTTCTATGGCCCGAACACTACGCATGACCGAGTAAAACTCAAGATCTTCTTTTACTTTGCTTTTTTTGCGGATCCCGGCAGTGTCTACCAAGTTAAATTCGAAACCGAAGCGATTGTATCTAGTGTCGATACTGTCTCTGGTGGTTCCTGCGACATCGGTTACGATATAGCGATCTTCGCCTATAAGCGCATTGATAAATGATGACTTCCCCGCATTTGGGCGCCCAACCACAGCAAATCGGGGTAGTGTCTCCTCTTCACGTTCAGTTTCTTCGGGTAATGCTTGAATGAGGTCGTCCAACAGTTCGCCCGAGCCACTACCACTAATACTGGAAATGTTATAATACTTTTCAAAACCAAGCGAATAGAATTCGACCGCATCGTTAACGCGGGTGGCACTATCTACTTTATTTACCGCTAAAAATACCGGCTTGTTGGTCTTTCGAAGCAATTTGGCTACATCTTCGTCCATTCCAGTGACTCCGCTTTCTACATCGACCATAAAGATGATGGCATCTGCCTCATCGATCGCAAGTTCTACTTGTTTATCGATCTCGGCTTCGAAGATATCGTCGCTTCCTTTTACATATCCTCCTGTATCGATTAACGAAAATTTTCGTCCGTTCCAATCGCTTTTACCGTAGTGACGATCGCGTGTCACGCCACTCACTGCATCCACGATCGCCTCCCGGCGTTGGATCAATCGGTTAAAAAAAGTGGATTTCCCTACATTGGGACGACCTACAATGGCTACAATGCTCATAATGCGTGTGGTTATTTGGTATGCAAAAGTACTATTTTTAAGTGATGTTGCATATGGTGAAGTAAGATGATTTAAAGGAAGTTGCGTTAGGTATTGACGCGGCATCCTTTTTGGGCTTCGGCGAGTGCGATTATAATCTAAAGAAGACGGTACTCTGCCCAAAAAGATATAGCAGAAAGACCGGCGCGCCTCCAGCCTTGGAGGCGCGCAACGCCCATCTCTTAATTGTTGTAACCGAAACGACGCAATTGCCTGTCGTTACTGCGCCAGTTCTTATTTACCTTTACGTACAATTCGAGGTGTACTTGTTTGCCAAAGAACTTCTCCAGGTCCTTTCGCGCTTCGATCCCGACCCGTTTGATCGCAGCTCCTTTATGACCAATAATGATCCCTTTTTGTGTCTCGCGTTCGACCATAATGACGCTGCGCATACGGATGATGTCCTCTTCTTCGAAGAATTCTTCGGTCTCTATTTCTACGGAATACGGAATTTCCTTTTTGTAGTGCATCAAGATCTTTTCGCGAATGGCCTCATTTACAAAAAAGCGTTCGGGTTTGTCGGTTAGTTGGTCTTTGGGATAAAACGGAGGCGATTCGGGTAGTAGTTCGATGATGCGATTGAACACTTCGGCCACCCCAAAATTTTGAAGGGCAGAAATGGCAAAAATCTCGGCATTTGGCACTTTCTCTTGCCACATGGTAACGGCCTCTTGTAATTTTTCTTCGTTGCCTTTATCGATCTTGTTGATAAGCAAAAGTACCGGGATCTTAGCGTTTGTGATCTTGTTAAAGAAGGCTTCGTCCTTGAGGTCTTTTTCGCCTAACTCGACCAAATAGAGCAACACATCGGCATCTTCGAAAGCCGATTTTACGAAATCCATCATGCTTTCCTGAAGCTGATAGGCAGGTTTTATAATGCCCGGTGTATCGCTAAGCAATACTTGAAAATTCTCACCATTTACGATCCCTAGGATGCGGTGTCGCGTAGTTTGCGCTTTGGAAGTAATGATGGAAAGGCGTTCGCCTACGAAGGCGTTCATCAAGGTGCTTTTCCCGACATTTGGATTCCCGATGATATTTACAAAACCAGCTTTGTGCGACATAGTATACTTTTTAGCAAAGATATTTGATATAAAGTTAGTAGCTGTGTATTTACGCCACTTTTAGAAAGATTTAGCAGTTGCCCATTAATAGAAAATAGTGTGGATCAAATTAAAAAATAAAGGGTCGTGCTACGATGTGAATTCGGTTGAGATCTTCTCAAATTCAATTTCAGAAAAATCGCTGATTACTTTATCGGCCAAGGTATACTCTTGGTTTTTAGAATGTGTGCTTTTATAGGCAACGCAGTAGATACCGGCTGCTTTAGCGGCCTTAATTCCGTTGGTTGCATCTTCGATGACCATACATTGCGATCTGTTAGCACCGGCAATGGCGGCGGCCTTTTGAAAGATCTCCGGATGCGGTTTCGATTGTTTTAGATCGGCACCACTCACTTTGCCCTTAAAATAGGGATTGAGTTGAAAGCGTTCAAAGATACGTTCTATGTTGGGCATGGAGGCCGAGGATGCCAATACCAATGTGAGATCGTTCTTCTTGTAATTCTTTATCAATTCTAATACACCCGGCAGCAATTGCAAGCTTGTATCGGTATCGAACAACTGTTTAAAATGTTTTCTTTTCTTGGCCACTAGTGTTTCGGGGGCTTCGGAAAGTGAATAGCGGTCGCAAAGATCGCGACAAATTGTAATGGTTGACTGACCGGTATAACTGTTGTACAAGGATTGTGACACTGTTATACCCACTTCGTCGAACATTTGAAAATAGGCTTTTTTGTGTAGTGGTTCGGTGTCGACTATCACACCGTCCATATCGAATAAAACAGCTTTTAGCATAGTAAATTATAAGGGTTCTTCAGTTTGTACTTTTTTAACCAGCGAACTCACGGTAAGGCCTTGTACCAAAATAGAGAACACCACGACGATATAGGTAATTACCAAAAAGAGATCGCGATGCATTTCTTGAGTAAGTCCTAATGCGAGTGCAATTGAAATTCCGCCCCGCAAGCCACCCCAGGTCATAATGAGGTTGGTCTTGGGCACAAAATTGAGTTTTTCTTTAAAGAAGTTGATAGGCAACAACAAGGAGGTATATCGACAGGCCAACACGATAGGAATAGCGAGCAGCCCAACAAGAATATAATTTCCTTGAAAGGTAAGCACCAACATTTCCATACCAATTAATACAAAAAGGATGGTGTTTAGTAAGATATCGATCAGTTCCCAGAACTTATCGACATAGGTCTCGGTGACTTCAGACATGGTCGAGGCGCGAACTGTGTCGTTTCCTACGAACAGTCCGGCGGCCACCATAGCCAAAGGTGCAGACAGATGTAAATATTGTGCCAGCACTGTTCCACCCATAACGGCTGCCAAGGTGATGATCACTTCTATGTCGTAATCGTCTATAGACTTCATGAGTCGATAGGTGATCCATCCCAGAATGAGTCCTAGGAGCAATCCGCCAATCACTTCTTGACCAAACAGTGTAACCACATCTAAAGCGGTAACACTATCGCTTCCGCGTCGTGCTATTTCAAAAATAGTGAGGAAGATCACCACGCCCACTCCGTCGTTGAACAAGGATTCACCTACGATCTTAGTTTCTAATTTCTTCGGAACTCCGGCTTTTTTTAAGATGCCCAATACCGCGATTGGGTCGGTGGGAGAAATGAGTGCCCCAAATAACAAACAATAGATATACGCTACTTCCAATCCTAAAAGTGGCAACAGCACATACATGGCAGTTCCTACCAAAAAGGTGGACACTAATACGCCTAAGGTCGCAAAGACCAAGACTGGAGCACGTTGGATTTTTAGCTGTTCAAAATTGGTATGCAGTGCACCGGCAAACAATAGAAAACTCAACATTATATCGAGCAATACGCTTTTAAAGTCGATCTGAGTAATGATGAATCGTTCTGCATTTAACAAGGTGTCATCTACATAACTAATCGCGAAGATCACTAAGGTGAACAAGATGGTGATAAACATTAATCCGATGGTATTGGGCAGTTTTAGGAATCGGACATTGATATAACCGAAAATGGCGGCTAGAACGACCAAGATTGAAATGATTACAAAATAATCCATGTAGCGGTCAAGGGTTTTGGCTAAGATAGTAGTTTAAATGGAAATTGCATGGTTAACGGGCTCTAGTCATTTTTCAGAAAAAAAGAGGGGAACTGACAAAAGTCATATTCTCCACCGAGTGTGCATTTTACCTTTACGGTGTACAAATTTAAATACTGAACTATGAATACTTTATATGCAAAAATCGACTCAGACTGGAACGAACATTTTATAGGCTATTCTGCTTTAGCCATCATACTTTCAACCTGTGTAGGCTCTATGGCGGTAATGACCACGCTTATGCAAGGGAACGGAATCGCACAAATGTTCCAATTGTTCTTGGTAGTGGCTGCCTGCAGCGCGCATAACGCATCCATATTAACTGTTCAAAAGCCATCACTTGTTTTAAAACTGCTTATTTTAAGTTTAGTTACAAGTATCGTAGTCATGGGTACGGCAGCAATATATTTTATGGTCTAAGGAATGAATAGATTAGTTGCAAAGTACAATGTTCCCGGGCCTCGATATACGAGCTATCCTACGGTACCCTATTGGGACTCGGCCACCTATTCTGCCAATAAATGGAAAGCAAGTCTACAACGAGGTACGAACAATGCTTCGGAAGGGATAAGTGTCTATATTCATCTCCCGTTTTGTGAAAGTATGTGCACCTTTTGTGGTTGCACCAAACGCATCACAAAGAATCATCTCGTAGAGCGACCTTATATTAAGGCGTTGTTAAAGGAGTTTAAGATGTATCGACAAATATTGGGTTACCCACCCCTTATTCAACAATTGCATTTAGGCGGTGGTACACCGACATTCTTTTCGGCCGAAAACCTGGAAATGCTTATCGTTGGTCTGTTCGAAATTGGTATAGCAGCCAAAGAGTGTGAATTTAGTTTTGAAGGACATCCCAATAATACCACTCGAGAACACTTGGAGAAACTTCACAACTATGGATTTACTCGTGTGTGCTACGGGGTTCAAGATTATAATGAAACCGTACAACGAGCCATTAATCGTATACAACCTTTTGAGCACGTGGAACGTGCAACTAACGTTGCTCGTGAAGCAGGGTACACCTCTGTAGGGCATGATATTATATACGGTTTGCCATTTCAGACCAAAGAACACGTAATTCACACGGTTCAACAAACCATAGCACTTAAACCGGATCGCATCGCGTTTTACAGCTATGCTCATGTTCCATGGATCAAAGGGAATGGGCAACGTGGCTATAGTGAAGATAACTTACCTACGGCCCAGCAAAAGCGTGTTCAGTACGAGATTGGAAAGCAACTATTACTGGAAAGTGGCTATGTAGAAATTGGAATGGATCATTTTTCGCTCAAAACAGACGAGCTTTTTAAAGCCCAACAAAACAACACCTTGCACCGTAATTTCATGGGGTATACTGCTTCAAAAACAAACAGTATGATCGGATTGGGAGTTTCGGCTATTGGCGATAGTTGGTACGGCTTTTCACAGAATGTAAAAACCCTAGGAGACTATTACGAGATGTTGAGAAATGATCGCTTACCGCTAATGCGTGGTCATATACTTTCCGAAGAAGATCTTATTATTCGACAGCATATACGTAACCTGATGTGTGCGTTTAAGACCTCTTGGGAAACGCCGGAAATGAAAGTATTGGAAATAGATCAAATACGGGAACAACTTTCAGAAATGGAAGCAGACGGTTTGGTGAATTTGTACGAAGACGGATTAGCTATAACCGAAAAGGGAAAGCCATTTGTACGAAACGTATGCCTTCCATTCGATCTTAGATTGCAACGCAATAAGCCTGAAACAAAGCTGTTTTCAATGACCGTCTAGTGTTGCTTCAAGCTAGACAATTCGAAAATCTGTTTAGACCTTTATCGGACTAAACAGATTTTCTTTATTGCCTTTTTTCTTGCTCGTTATCGCGAAGTTGCTTGTTTCGTTGTTTGCGCTTTTTACCTTGTTTAATTTTAATGATCAAAAAGACAAGGATGGCAATTACTACGATACCGTATAAACTGTATTCCAGCCATCCGCCTATCCATCTTGATTCTTGAAGTAATGTTATTGTGTTCATTATGAAGATTGTTTAGTGTTCTCAGAATTAGTAGTTGGCGGCGGTGCGTCTTTGGTCCTTGTAAGGTTGTAGATAACCAATACCAGTACCACGCACACTACAGCAAAAACACCAATTATAAAGGTGCCCATTCCCCAATCCACTAGGGGTAAGTAAAGTGATTTCATACTATATAAAGATTTAAATTCATTAAACGTTAGTGACATTCCTGTTCTGAAGAAACTTGTTCTACAGCTACCAAATTAGATGGCGAGACATACGGAATTCCAAGGCCGAGGCCACGAACAATAAACAACATACCTATTACCACAACTGCCACAGGGATTGCTCGCACCAAGTAGTTTTTTATCCTTGCATTCAAAAAATTCCCTAAATAGGTCGCTGTGGTCATTAAGGGTATGGTACCAAGTCCAAAGAAGAACATATACAAGCTCCCTTCTAGCGCACTGCCACTGGCAATACTCCCAAACACCGCCATATACACGAGTCCACATGGTAAAAAACCATTTAAAAACCCAATTGTAAAAAAACTGTCTAATGTTTTCCTTTTTAATTCTGCCCCTAGCGCCGACTTCACCTTCGAAACCCATCGGTAGGCAAATCGCGAACCATTATAACGGGCCATTAATTTTGTTGGGATCAAAATCACCAACACCATTAAAACGCCTACCGTGATCGACAGCCATTGCTGAAGTCCAAAAAGCTGCAACCGCTGCCCAACCAAACCAAACAACAACCCAAGTATCCCATAGGTAAGCAATCTACCACTGTGATAACTCGTTATTTGAAGCACACGTCGTAGCGAACTACTACGGTGTACGGGTAACATAAAAGCAATAGGCCCGCACATTCCTACACAGTGAAAACTGCCTAGCAATCCAAATATGAGGGCGGTTAACAGCATGTTTAATAGGTTATTTGTTTTTCGAACCGATATTGCTTCCCTTCGTACTCCCAATCTACAGTAATGTTCCAGCGACCATCTAACAAACGGTTGTCAGGTATGAGCAAATTAGGATCTGTTAGCTTCAAGGGAAGTTGAAAATCCAGTTGCTTGTTAGACGGTCTGTATAGGAACACATTTCCTTTTATCTTTTCGGGATTAAATGCTTCGGGAAACTGAAGCAAATAACCCATATCTGTCTTTATTCCTGTTATTTGTTTTTCCATAGCTGCGGTATTCTGCTTTGCATAAATAGTTGCTTGTAATTCCATTTCTTTTTGATAGTAGGACTCGGTCACAAGATCGTGTTCTAACGTATTCTCTGTGGTCATTCGATACACAAAAAATAAAATGAACCCAATAAAAAACACCATTCCTAATACCAATCCTGTACCCCAATTAATTTTCATATCCTTCTGTTTTACTATGGTTATTTTTTTTGATAACATCCTCCTGTAGCTTCATTTTATCGATCATCAATTTTGTCTTACAGACTGGATTCGTTCCCGGCTTTCCCAATTGGCAGCCATTACAACAGTCATTCTTAGTTTGGTTAGTCATCTATTTCCATTTTTTTTTGGCGGGCCCTCGCTTATCGCTCGGCCGGGCTATTCGTTTCAAGTCCGCGCTCGACGCTCGCTGTGGGCTTTTCACTGCTATCCCTGCCCGAGACCAATTACTTTATTTATTAGTTAAAACTTCGCGGCCCTAAAAAAGCTGTTCGTGTTGTTTCAATTTGGACTTGATCACTATATACTCCAATTACTACCTTGTCCTTGTCTCCACTTAGCGCTGCAGCAGGCACTTCAATAAAAAGGGTACCTTCAGCCAATCCGCCGGCGGGTACTGTAAAAGTCTCATGACCCACAACGTCTATCTTGCCCGTGTGGGATAGTAATTTAAAAGTTACAGATTCAATGTCGTTATTGGTTTTATTTACCACCTTGTAGGTATACACATTACTAATTACAGCATCTGCCTTACGTTCGTACAATTGTCCTGGTAGTCGCAAAATATCAGCTTCCACATCATTTCGTAAAAACAACATCCCAACTAACACTGCAGTGAGTATGCCTAATACGACAGTATAGCCTTTAAGTCTAGGTGTAAACTGAAACTTGGTCTTCTTCTCAATGTTCTCTTCGCTGGCATAACGTATCAATCCTTTGGGAAGATCGACCGCTTCCATAATCGTATTACATGCGTCGATACAAGCCGTACAATTTACACACTCCAATTGTGTTCCATTGCGAATGTCTATACCCGTAGGACATACATGAACGCATTGAAAACAATCAATACAGTCTCCTTTTCCGCTTGCCGCACGATCCTCTTTCTTATTAAATTTAGCGCGTCCTTTTTCCTTTTCACCTCGCTTGTGGTCGTATGTTACCACCACCGATTTTGTATCTAACAATACCCCTTGTAACCTTCCATAGGGACAAACAATGATACAAACCTGCTCTCTAAACCAAGCAAACACAAAATAGAACACTCCTGTAAAAATAATGAGGGAGATCAGTGTACTTAGGTGCTCAAATGGCCCATCGGTGATGTATTGTAATAAGCGGTCACTTCCAATTAAATAGGCCAAGAACACATTCGCAATTAAAAAGGAAATCACAAAAAACACAAACCACTTCAAAGAACGTTTTAATATTTTTTCTTTGTTCCACGGCATCTTGGCCAACCGCATTTGCTTTCCACGATCGCCCTCTATCCAGTATTCTATACGACGAAAGACCATTTCCATAAAAATGGTTTGGGGACACACCCATCCGCAAAAGAGTCGTCCAAATGCCACAGTAAACAAGATCACGAACACAACGCCTGTAAGCATCATCATCACGAAAATGTAAAAGTCTTGTGGCCAAAACGGAAATCCGAAAATATTGAACCTTCGTTCCAACACATTAAACAGCAAGAACTGATGTCCGTTAACTTTTACAAAGGGAGCTGCAAACAAAAACAGCAAGAGAAAATAGCTTACGTATTTCCGGTATTCATACCATTTTCCAACAGGCTTTTTAGGATATACCCAAGCTCGTTTACCTTCTTCATTGAGGGTTCCAATCGTGTCCCTAAAATTATCTCTACCCTGCTCTGCCATTTCCCTGTTTGTCTAATTAGCGCTATTGTGCACTATTTTCAATTTTATACAACATCAAGCCCGCAATGCTCTTACCGCGTTGTTTCGCATCCTCGGCAATGGGTCCTTCAAAATGTTCATCGATGGTTTCGGCCCAAAGAGTTAACCATTGATCAAAATGCTTAGATTCCATGGTCGTTTTTCGGCTTAATTCAATATGTGTAAGCATTGGGTTTCCTTTAAACGACATCTTACCCAGTAAGACAGTTTCCCAAAACTGATACATCTTCGGCAGATGAACGATCCAATTTACAGCAGCCACTTCAGTAAAGATGTATCCAATGGTAGGATCCTTCTTAACCTTGTCGTAAAAACTATTTACGAGTTTTTCTATATCGGCTCTTTCGGTTATATCTTTCATCTCACTTAGCTAATAATAATAAAAACACGGCATCCTCTATAGCCACGACACTATGCGATACTTTCTTAGGAATGTCATAGATGTCTAATTGCGCAAAACGATAACTAGAAGTTTCCGTATTATAATCGATCTCACCTTGCATCACGATAAGCTTTGCTCCCGAAGGTGCCATGTGTTCCTTTAATACAACCCCTTGTTTTAGACCTATGACCAAGAGTTTTGTTCCGTTCTTATCATAGATCTTTTTAAGAACAGGTGTTTCACTTGATTGTAATGAGTCTGCTACTTCCTTTATCATTTTCGAGTCTGTTTATACGGCTGTAATGTGTAGGACTTCCTAAACCGACAACCATTTCTTCATTTAATTGATACTGTCTTTTACAACATTTCCGGTTACTGGTTGGTCTTCTAGAATCACCTCTACCGATGTGCTATCAATGATCTTTACTTGTGCCTCTTCGACAGCTGCGTTTTCATCCACCCATATTTCTCCTTCGGGTTCTTTGGCATCGGCCGGATTGGTTCCGTGCAAACTAAGGACGTAACTCGCCACTTGCGCCATTTCCGAAGGTTTTAGATCGGTTTTCCAGGCTACCATTCCTTTCCCATCACGTCCTCCTTCAGAAATTGTATTAAAAACATTTTTAATTCCTCCACCTAAGATCCAATAGTCATCGGTTAGGTTGGGCCCAATTCCACCGCCACCACTTTCCTTATGACAAGCAATACAATTACCGGCGAAAATAGCTTCTCCTGCTTTTATATCTGAGGCATCAGTAAGCAACTCTACTGTGTTAACGTCTATTAGATCTTTGGCTGTTCTTTTATATTCTTCTATTTCGGCCTTCGCTTCTGCAATCGCAATTTCAAATTCCTCTTCTTGAGTAAGTCCGTCAAAAACATGATAGCGGGCCATATACACTACCGCAAAGATTATAGTGGCATAAAAACCATACACCCACCACGGTGGTAGTTTATTATCTAATTCCCGTATCCCGTCGTAATTGTGATCTAACACGATCTCTCCTTCTTCTTCGAGTGATTTGCTACCAACCAATTTTTTATAGGTTTCCTTTATCCATGAAAAGCGCTGTTCTTTAGCTTGGATACGATTGGCATCATATTTTAGCTGTTCTTCCGGTTTTAACGATTTGTATAAAATACTTCGCAGGGCTTCAACACAGATCTCGCCGGCAATATAGAACAGCAAGAGGACACCATAAACAGCCCAAAGCCAAGGTTGTTCAATAAATACAGAAGTTTCACCTGTTGTGCCTATCCAGTTTAAGAAAAAGTATCCTACGATACTAAAAACCAGTATTCTTAAAATTCCAGATGTTCTCATAATTGTTCCTCGTTTTTATTAATGTCCAATGGCAGGCTACTTACTTCTTCGATGTGCGCTTTTTTTGCGGTTACTACCCACCAGAATAGCGCAACAAAGAAGAAGAAGAAAATGAGCAAGGAGATTATAGGATAGATCTCTACGCCATCAATATTTTCAAGATTTCCTTTAATATATTTCAACATAACTATTGATTTGTATTGGTGGTTACTTCTTCTTTAGTTTTGATCTTTATATCGGTCCCCAATCGCTGTAAGTAGGCGATGAGAGCGACAACTTCACGATTTCTCATTTCGACAAAGTCCAACCCGTTTTCTTCTGCATATTTTTTGTCGGCCTCATACGCGGTCACAAAGTCCGGATCTGTATACAGATTCTGTTCTATTTGAGCACCTTGTTCTAGCATCCATTGTTGTGCGCGTTCAATTTCTTCGGAAGTATAGGGCACACCTAAGGAGACCATAGCTTCCATTTTAGCTTCCGTCATACTTTTATCTAACTCATCGGTAATAAGCCATTTATAAGACGGCATTATCGATCCAGATGACGTACTCTGAGGGTCGTAGAAGTGATTTAAATGCCAGTTATCACTGTATTTGCCTCCAACCCGGAACAGATCAGGGCCTGTGCGTTTACTACCCCATAAAAAGGGATGATCGTACACATACTCTCCCGATTTCGAATATTCACCATATCGTTCTACCTCACTTCTAAATGGTCGTACCATTTGTGAGTGACACGACACACAGCTTTCCCTAATGTAGATATCCCTTCCTTCCAATTCCAATGGAGTATATGGCTTCACGGTAGAAATAACAGGCACATAATCATCTACCATTAAGGAAGGTATGATTTGTACCATCCCACCAATTAAGATAGCGATGGTAGCATAAATCGTTAATTTTACCGGACGTCTTTCCAGCCAAGTGTGGTACCCTTCTTTGGCGGTACGTTTTTTAGTTACGCGTTGTAAGGGTGTCGCTTCAGCTAATTCATCACTTACCTTAGATCCTTGACGTACCGTTTTTACGATATTGTACAACATGATGAACGACCCTAGAATAAATAAGCTACCACCAATGGCACGCATCCAATACATTGGAATTATCTCATTAAGTGTTTCCATGAAATTTCCGTATGTAAGGGTCCCATCGGGGTTAAATTGTTTCCACATAGACGCCTGCACAAAGCCTGCAACATACATTGGCAACGCATACATAATAATACCTAGTGTCCCTACCCAAAAGTGGACATTGGCCAATTTAGTAGACCAGAGCTTGGTTTTGAATAGGCGTGGCACTAGCCAATAGATCATACCAAAAGTTAAGAATCCATTCCAGCCTAATGCACCAACGTGTACGTGCGCAATAACCCAGTCGCTAAAGTGCGCAATTGCATTTACGTTTTTAAGAGACAACATTGGTCCTTCAAAAGTTGCCATACCATAACAAGTAATTGCAACCACCATAAACTTCAATACAGGATCGGTACGCACCTTATCCCACGCACCTCTTAGCGTAAGTAATCCGTTGATCATTCCTCCCCACGACGGCGCGATAAGCATAATCGAAAATGCGACACCAAGATTTTGTGCCCAATCGGGTAAAGCAGAATATAGCAAATGGTGTGGTCCTGCCCAGATATAAATAAAAATTAACGACCAAAAATGCACGATCGACAAGCGGTAAGAATATACCGGCCTGTTGGCTGCCTTAGGAACAAAATAATACATAAGCCCTAAGAAGGGTGTGGTGAGAAAGAATGCCACAGCATTATGACCGTACCACCACTGCACCAGCGCATCTTGTACTCCCGCATATACCGAATAGCTCTTAAGAGCACTTACAGGCAGTTCAATACTGTTTACGATATGTAAGACAGCAACAGTTACAAAGGTTCCCAGATAGAACCAAATAGCAACGTATAAATGACGCTGTCGTCTTTTAAGAATCGTCCCTATTAAGTTAGCGCCAAAGGCCACCCAAATAACAGCAATTGCAATATCGAATGGCCATTCTAATTCGGCGTATTCCTTAGAAGTGGTATAGCCTAATGGAAGCGTAATAGCAGCCCCTACAATAATAGCTTGCCACCCCCAAAAGTTAAGATTGCTCAACCAATCCTTCCACATTCTAGCTTTGAGCAATCGCTGCGTAGAGTAATATACCCCAGCGAATATAGCGTTACCTACAAAAGCAAAGATCACCGCATTGGTATGCAAGGGACGCAATCGACCAAAACTTAGCCAAGAAATACCATCGGTGAGGTTTGGAAATAAAAACATAAAAGCGAGCAATAGGCCCACGCTCATTCCAATGATGCCCCAAAATATGGTGGCATTCACAAACTTTTTAACGATCTTATTGTCGTAGTAAAATTGTTCTGTTTGCATATTCTATTATTACTGGTTTAAATTTGTTTCGGTTGTTGTGGACTGCTTTTTATTGCTTGAATCTTGTACTAATTCATCTTCAAAAAGCATCCTTACAGATGGTGTATAAGTATCATCGTATTGTCCTTTTTTAACCGAAAAGACAAATGCAACAAAAAATATTATGGCGACGATCACACTAACCGTGATCAATAAATAAATGATACTCATACCTACCTGAATTCTCAACAAAACTACTATGGGTCATTCGCCTAAAAGATGACTTTTGTCAGTTTTGATTTAATAATTACTTCTGTTTAAATTAATCCGTTAATTGCCCAACTTCTAAGCAACTAAATAACGATACTTAGACGTACATATACAGTCCTACAAGCGCTAACGATTGCTTAACATGCACTAGCTCATCGGCAACTTTAACCTTAGAATTTGTTCTAACTAATTGCTCCAATCGGTGCGTTCTTTGGGTTAGTTGTTCATACTTATTTCTAAAATAGTTGCGCATTAAAGAGCATTCGCAGCAAGTATGCTGCATAGATATTTCTTTAAGCTTGTGGGCTTCAATTGACAATCGTCCAGTTTCTTGCATCATCATATCTAAGTCTGATTTAGTGTTAATTTTTTTCCAATTATGTGTGTTATTACGGTGGTGAACACCACTATACTTATTGAGCTTAATGGCATTAAAATAGCTGCTACCACAGGGGCAAGGTTTCCCGTGACTGCAAACCCCAATCCAATCAAGTTGTAAAACAATGAAAACAGAAAGGCGTATTTAATGGTCTTGGTGCCCTTTCGAGCGAGGCTTAGAAAGGTAGGGATCGACCTAAAGCGACTGGCGTCAAGAATTCCATCGCAAGCCGGTGAAAATACATTGACATTTTCGGAGACTGAAATCCCAACATTACTTTGCGCCAATGCGCCCGCATCGTTAAGTCCATCGCCAACCATTAACACCTTTTTACCACTAGCTTGTAACTGCTCGATATACCTCAGCTTATCGGAAGGGGATTGATTGAAATACAGCTTCGTACCCGATGGTGCTATATTAGTTAAGTGTGCTCGTTCACCATCGTTATCACCCGATAGGATCACTATTTCGGCTGTAGATCGAAGATTATTGAATACCGCTTCAACACCGGAGCGATACTCGGTATAAAACAAATAACAACCGCGATAGCCTTTATCGGTACTAATATGAACCGCGGTTTTTTCCGAAGAAACAATACTCTTAGCCTCAGAAGTCACAAAATCCAACGAGCCAATTTTAATTTGCCTATTCTTTAGGGTTCCTGTCATCCCATATCCAACAGCTTCAGAAAAATCATCTAACGTTTCAATGTTGTTCTTGTCCAATAATGCATACAATGATCTACTTAATGGATGATTGGAAGCACGCAGTGTACTGGTTAGCAATAATTTTTCAGCATTCGTTAGCGCGATTCCCTCATAAGTGATCACATTTTTGGTATTTGTAGTGAGTGTGCCAGTTTTATCGAATACAACCGTATCTATGTGAGCCATTTGCTCGATTACCGAAGAATCCTTTATATACAGTTTGTGTTTACCAAATATGCGCAGCAGGTTGCCCAAAGTAAACGGTGCTGCCAAGGCAATAGCACACGGACAGGCTACTATAAGAACTGCAGTAAATACGGTAAGTGCCATTGAAGCATCCACAAATAGCCAATAAACAGTGGCTACTAAAGCGATGAGCAATAATGATACAGTAAATCGTTTGCTAATACCATCGGTTAGGTTTTCAAACGATGTTTGTTTGTTTTTGCTAAACACCTCATTAGACCATAGTTGGGTGAGGTAACTTTGTGCGACAGGTTTTAAGACCTCGACTTCTATTAGACCGGCCTGTTGCCGTCCACCTGCATAGAGTTTTTCTCCAGATTGCTTGACAATAGGCTCGGCCTCCCCCGTAACAAAACTATAATCTATAAGTGCCGAACCTGACACTAGAATCCCATCGACAGGCAACAATTCACCGTTCCGAATAAGGATATGATCCCCTTTATTTATTTCTTGAACCTGAGTTTGTTCTTCTTTGTTGTCGCCAAATTCATTTCTTACTATTCTTGTAACTGCAATTGGAAAATACGACTTATAATCACGTTCGAACGATAAGAAAGCGTAGGTTTTCTGCTGAAAGAACTTTCCTAACAATAAAAAGAAGACCAGACCTGCTAAACTATCGAGAAAACCGGTGCCCAAGTCCATGATGATTTCAACAGCAGATCTTAGAAATAACACAGCCACTCCAATGGCAATTGGCACGTCGATATTAAGCATCTTAGAGCGAATTCCTTTATAGGCCGAAATAAAATAATCTTGTGCAGAGTAGCACACAACAGGTACCGCAAAAGCGAACATTAGCCAGCGAAACAAATGTTTAAAACGATCCAACCAAAATTCGTTTACTTCAAAATATTCCGGAAACGACAAGAACATAATGTTTCCAAATGCAAAACCGGCAACGCCTAACTTATACAATAAACTTCGGTCTGTTTCAGCGGTTTGCTTATTAGCATCATCTAAAGAAATATACGGTTCGTAGCCTATTCGGGCTAACAATTCTACCAGTTCACGTAAACAAATTTCTTGATTCGCATAAGTGATGCGTACTGTTTTCTTCGGAAAGTTTACTTGTGCTGATTTAACAGCCGGATTTAGCTTATTGATATTTTCTAATACCCAAATGCAAGAGCTACAGTGAATTGTTGGTATTAGTAAGGAAACCACTTGGACTCCCTGTGCATCGAACTCTATAAGACTAGCTACAATCTGTTCATTTTCAAGAAAATCGAATTTTCCTTCGTTCGAAACAGGCGAGATGCCCGGCGTGCGTTCCATTTCGTAATAGTAAGACAGGTCATTGTCGTTTAGAATATCGAAAACAGTCTTACAACCGTAACAACAAAACGATTTTTGTTGATGTTCCACCACTATTGCAGTACATGGATCACCACAATGGAAACATGTGGACATACCTATCTAAATTTGCTCATTATACCTGAAGCAAAAGTAGTTGGCGACATTAGGGTAAAAAATGACTTTTGTTAGTCTATTGATTATTTGTGATTCTCTTAATACAAATTATCGCTATAAATGCTTAATTTAAAAGCAAAACAGCTCATGAAACTTTCTGGGGTATCACTATTGTACATAACAACCTTTCTGCTAATAACGGTTGTTATTTTTGTGTGGATGGACCTGGGCTTTAACTGGGTTTTCTACACCATTTGTATTGGGCAGTTGGTATTAGTGGTTACTGTTATTCAAATTCTGAAGGATGATTATACCACGACCAAGACCTTCGAAGATTTTTATGAAGATCATCCAATAGGAAATATCAAAAATCAATAGTAAAAAAATTTGTCTTATAAATATTAATTACCTTTGCCTTCGGTATGAGCAAACACGAAAATAGTCGATGTGAAAATTGCATTATTCGACAAATGAACAGCTTCAAAGCGTTGAAGAAAGAGGAGCTTAAGCAGATGTCGGATAGTAAAGAAACAAAGGTCATCAAAAAAGGAGAAGCTATCTTTCGAGAAGGAGAGCGTCTTAACGGCGTGTTTTGTGTGCGAAATGGGATAAGTAAACTATCTAAGATGAGTGATAACGGTAGAGACCAGATAGTTAAAATCGCTACCAAGGGAGAAGTATTAGGGCAGCGTTCTGTAATTGCTTCGGAAGCCACGAATCTAAGTGCAACTGCACTTGAAGATATGGAGGTTTGTTTTATACCAAAAACTCATATAGAAGAAAGCCTGCAAAATAACGCAACATTTACCAATGCCGTGCTTAAGCACATGGCACAGGATCTAAAATTTGCCGACGATGTTATCGTAAATATGGCGCAAAAGAGCGTAAAGCAACGATTAGCAGAAGTGTTACTGTACTTAGACGAGCATTTTGGTCAAGACGAAGACGGCTTCTTATACTTACAGCTAAGTCGAGCCGACATCGCCGATGTAGTTGGCACAGCCACCGAATTATTAATTCGAACATTGACCAAATTAAAAAAAGAGGAAATTGTTCACACCAGTGGTAAACGTATTAAATTGATCGACAAAAAAGCACTCTACAATATCGTTGAGGGTCTTTAGCTACTTTCACCAAACACAAAGTTTTAAAAACTCCTCACTTCAGCTTAGAATTGTAAGCCTCCAAATCGTTTAAATGCATCTTCAGAGAGTTGCTCTCTAAAGTCGGGATGCGCAATGTCTATAAGCGCTTTCGCACGTTGTTTTAAATTTTTCCCAAAGAGGTTGGCAACACCATATTCGGTCACAACATAGTGTACATGTGCTCTGGTCGTTGTTACTCCGGCACCTTGATTCAAGAATGGAGTAATCTTGGAAATCCCTTTTGCTGTAGTGGAAGTCATGGCAAAAATAGGCTTCCCTCCCTTAGATAAAGAAGCGCCACGTATAAAATCCATCTGACCTCCTACCCCGCTGTATTGTCGACCGCCAATAGTATCTGCACAAACTTGTCCTGTTAGGTCTATCTCAATAGCACTATTAATAGCAGTCACTTTGGGATTTCTTCGAATAATAGCAGTATCGTTGGTATAAGCAGCCTCTTTAAAATGAACAATTGGATTATCATCTACAAAATCGTATAATTCTTGACTCCCAATAGCGAAACAGGTTACAATCTTTCCATGTTTTACAATTTTATGCTCGCCGGTAATAACACCTTTTTGGACCAACGGTAGTATACCGTCCGAGAACATCTCGGTATGAATTCCTAATCCCTTATGGTCCCTAAGATTGGCTAATACCGCATTCGGAATATTACCAATTCCCATTTGCAGTGTAGCTCCGTTATCTATCAAATTTGCGACGTTCTTTCCTATTTGTTTTTCTGTTTCTGAAAGTGGATTGGTTTCGGTCACCTTCATTTTTACATCGCAATGTACCGCTATATCGATCTTAGAACTGTGAATAATGCCATCGCCATGAGTCCTCGGTATATTGGGGTTCACTTGCGCAATGATGCGCTTAGCTTTTTCTACAGCCGGTAGGGTGATGTCCACCGAAGTCCCTAAAGAACAGTACCCATGGGCATCAGGCTCGGACACCTGAATAAAAGCCGCATCCAATGGAAGTATGTCTTGACGAAAAAGATGATGGATCTCGCTTAAAAAAATGGGCATATAATCTCCATTCGATCCATTAACCGAACTGCGAATATTACTACCCACAAAGAAACTGTTCACTTTAAACGATTTGTTATAAGGCGCTTGTGTATAACGAGCATTTCCTTCGGTATGGGCTTGACATATTTCTACCTGCTCCAATTCTTTATAACGTTCGCAAAGGGCATTTATTAAAAGTACGGGTGTCATTGCAGCACCTTGAAAAAAAATGCGGTCTCCAGATTGTATGTTTTGCACTGCCTCTTTAATATCTGTATATCTCATAGTTGGATTAAAATGTATTCGTGTTATAATTAATTTGTAAATCCCAATCGTATTCGTTTATTAGATGGTATTTGTATGTCTTTGTATAGGTTTCAAATTTTTCAGTAAAAACAAGAGAAGAAGGTCGTACAAGATATCCACCCCAAAATTTGGGTCGCGGAATTTCCTCTGTTGCATCAAATTTTTTCACAGTGTTTTCAAATTGAAGCTCTAAAGCTTTTCTGGAAATAACTTCACTGCTTTGCCTCGAAGCCCATGCTCCTATTTGACTCGCTCTTGGTCGTAAAGCAAAATAAGCATCCGATACCGATTCATCTAATCTCAAGGCCGTTGCGGAAATTTGAACCCTTCGGTGGGAGTTCACCCAATTAAACAACATCCCTACCGCCGAATTTGCCGCAATAGCCTTGGCTTTCTCACTGTTGTAATTGGTGTAAAAAATAAAACCCTCCCAAGTGTATTTTTTAAGCAGTACCATGCGGTTTCTTGGATAGCCATCTTCACCTATGGTGGCAAGCCACATCGCATTGGGTTCTCTCTCATCAAAACTCCGGTCGGCTTCGAAAAACCAACGGTGAAAATGTTGCATTGGGTTGTGTTCGGTCATAGTCTTTGTGTTGATCGATACCGATAAACGTTGACGATGTATGCTAGTATCATGCTACCCGTTTTCAGAATAAAACAGAATTCACGTAAAGGTTTTGTTGCTATTCACTAAATTTTAAAGGTGACCACAGGGAGAATGGAATGATTGGCGATATCTTCAGAAATACTGCCTTTTAACAAATGGGCAAGTCCTTTTCGTCCGTGTGTTGGTATTGCAATAATATCGGCATCTATTAATTGGCTATACGAGAAAATACCTTCTTCCACGCTGTAGTCGCTAATAACCGTAACATCTCGTACACGCTCGGTTGGATTTGAATATCCTGCGCCTTCAAAAAAATGGAAAAGTATGGCATCGATCTCTTGACTACTCTTAAAGTTTCTACCGGGTGTATTTACGTAAACAAGATTCATTCTTGCCTCAAAGCGATTAAAAAAGTCTTTGGCATTTTTATAGGCTTCGATGTTTTCTTCGGAAAAATTGGAAGCGAATACGCCGGAGTCCATATTAAAATTCGATATAAATTGTTTGATCACCAACACAGGCACTTCCGAAGAACGTACAACCTTTTCGGTATTAGACCCTATCAACACCTCTTCTAATCCACTACTGCCGTGTGAACTCATCACAATTAAGCTTGCATTATGCTCTTTTGCAACGTCATTAATCTCGCTAAAGTTGCGGTATTTCTTGACCGCTTGACTCACCGATACGTCACTTAGGTACGGCTTGTCTAAAAATTCGGCGAATTGTTTTTCTGCGAGTTTTACATAATACACAGATTCTAATGCTGAATTTGCTTGTGCTTTGGTTAACAATCCGTCGGTAATTCCTGCCATATGGATCACAAGAATAGCGGCATTGTTCTTTTTGGCGATACACGCCGCTGTGCGTAAAGCATTTTCAGAATGCAATGAAAAATCGGTTGGAACTACTATTGTTTTCATAAATATATCGGTTTAAGTATAGCACAAAAGTAGGACGCTGTATCCGTTTAAAACATGATTTAAGTCAGTAGCACGAAAAAATCTCGCAACTGACTTTTGTCATGCTTAGCTAGCCAAACCCACCTTACTTTTGACCTTAAATAACGAGTATATGACGGCTGTTCTAAAACTAAGCAACTTGACAAGTGAGGTCTGTGCTATAGATCTTGCCACGCTTGCAGCAAGTTCGCCGGGAATCTCCCATCCTCGTATCGACATTTCACACGAGACATTGACCGTAGAGTGTTTGTCGCATAATGCCCTTATGGGGCTTTATGCCAGTCTGCTTCGTCATGGGTTTTCTGTAGAGAATTTTAACACCTTACCAGAACTTGACCCTGATCTCCCACAAAAAATTGCTCCTACTGAGGATCTTTAACCGGTCGCTTATAAAACAAGAGCTACTTACTAAAAACATCAAGGCCGCTCCTCTTGCAGGAACGGCCTTTCAACCCGTGGTGTTAGTATATAATCACTAATCAATACATACTAAGCATTCACGTTTGGTTCACCACTAAGTTGTTGTTCCAGTTCAAGTGCTTTGGGAAACAAAATATTATTTTCAAGATGGATATGCAGATGTAGATCCTTTTCAAATTCCTCAAGCATAGCAAAGGTCACTTGGTAAGTGTTGCATGCATCTTGAGGTGGTGTATACGTATTCGTCAATTTTTTTATTGTTCTGAAAATTTGACCCGCCTTGTCGTGTTCGTGCTCCATCATTGAAATTGGATTCTGAACGGTGCCAAAATGAGCAGCTTCTAATGGATGTTCTAAATTTGATTGCTGTGCCATCTCCTTAATACGAGGAAACAAAACCAACTCTTCTTTTTTCATATGTAGAGTTAGTTCTTCGGAAACTTCCTCAAATAAATTGTAAATTTTGAACAGCTCCGGATGCCGGTTGCCATGCACCTTACACAATTTCGATAAATATTGGAGTATTATAGGGAGCTTACTCGCTACATAGGTATGATGTGTTTTTTCGATATAGCTGGCAAGCAGATCTAAAGGCCAAGTATTAAAAGCATGGGTAGTACCATCTCCCTGTTGGGTCAAACCATTTAATTTGAGTACTATCTCGTCGACCGCTATATTTTTCTTTTTACAGACCTCAATTAAAGGTCTATTTCCTCGGCAACAAAAGTCGATTCCATATTCGGTAAAGACGGCTGCCGTTCTAAAGTCTTCGGCAACAAATTGCCCAATTTCCTTTTTTTGTAATAGTTCCATAGTGTATAGGTTTAAGGATAATTAATTTCTCATTATAGTTTTAAATGTGTTGAACCACGTTCAACACCTTGTATCAACTTTTCTAACGTTGAAGTTTCAAGCATTTTTTTTAGTTCACTTCTCACATTATGATATTTAAAATGAAGCGGACAAGGTGTTCCTTCATCACAGACCCCTAATCCTAATCCGCAGGAACGAAAAATCGCAGGGCCATCGATAATTTCAACGATATGAGCGAGGGTTGTGGTCTTCATTTTTTCGTCTGTTATTTCAAACCCTCCATGTGGTCCTTTTACCGAAGTTACCACAGCTGCTTTAACGAGCTGTTGTAAGATCTTCGCTGTAAAAGATACCGGACTATCGATTTCTTTCGCGATATCTGAAATAATAACACGTTCTCCTCCATGCGATTTCACAGCGACATAAAGTAAAGCACGAATTCCATATTCACAGGCCTTTGAGAACATTCGATTAGGTTCAAAAATACAGTACAAAGTAAAAGAGATAAAATTGTCCGAAATATGACAAAAGTCATCTTTTGCTTTGATTCCCTCCCATAGCTTTGTAGCGTCAGAAGGATGGTCCTTTTGATCATTACTAAACTAATGTCAGCTGAAAATAACAATTTAAACACCCTGAAATAATGAGAACAATCATCAAAATCGCATTCCTTCTCACAGTTGGTATCCTCATAAGCTGTGGAGGGAAAGAAGAAAAGAAAGAAGAAAAGATCAAAATTGGACAAAAGCCAAAAGTTGAAAAGAAAGTGGAAGAACCCGCTACAGACGAAGTTCCAGCCTCTCAAAGAATTACACTTGACAATAAAGGTGTAGGTAAAATAAAAGAAGTAAAGCTGGACGAAACCATTGATCAAGCAATGGTCGAACGTGGCGCCCAGATCTTTAAGACAAACTGTACCGCTTGCCATAAAATAGATAAGCGATTTATTGGACCTTCACCTAAAGGAATATTGAAACGTAGAAGCCCGGAATGGATCATGAATATGATACTTGACCCTGAATTGATGGTCGCCGAGGATAGATGCGCTAAAGACCTGTTAGTAGAGTTTAATGGTGCAGCTATGGCCAATCAAAACATGACCGAAGCACAAGCTCGGGACATCTTAGAATATTTCAGAACCTTATAACTATAAAATTATGAGACCACACCATTCAAAATTCGTAATAATCTTATTTGCGCTCATAGTAGCGATCGTTGGCTGTAAAAATGAAGCAACAGATACTTCAAATACAACAGAAGAAGCTTCGAACGATGTCGCAAAAGAACAAGGACAAGCCTTTATTGAAGGAGATGTATCTACTCCCAATGTTCTTCAAATAGCGATGAATTCACCAGATCACACCACACTGGTGGCGGCTGTAAAAGCGGCAGATCTTGAAAATGCACTCGTTAATGCAGGTCCATTAATGGTATTTGCGCCCACGAACGCAGCATTTGAAGCATTGCCGGCAGGAACAGTTGAAGATCTCTTAAAACCAGAGAACAAACAAAAATTAGCTAGGATCTTAAAGCATCATGTAACTGCAGGAAATTATGACAAGGACTTTTTGAAAAATTTCAAAAAATTGGGTCAGGCAGATGACACCAATACAACGGTCGAGGTAAAAGGAGATGATGTATTTGTAGGGGGTGCGAAAATAATTGCCTCTATAAAAGCCGGTAATGGGATCGTTCATGTAGTAGATAAAGTGATCCTTCCTTCTTCAGAATAACCAATGAATAAATTCAATCTAAACTAATAAATATGAAAACACCTATCAATAATATAATCTCACTAATTAGCATACTATTGCTATTAGCAAGTTGTGGGAATAATGGAAGTAAAAATTCTGGCGCACTCAATTCAAGTGCAGCAGAAAAAGTGTATGTTGCTCCTGGTGAGCAGGACGAGTATTACGCCTTTATGTCTGGTGGCTACAGCGGAAATCTTACTGTATACGGATTACCATCGGGTAGAATGTTCAAAGAAATCCCGGTATTCTCACAGTTCCCAACTTCGGGTTATGGATATTCCGAAGAAACCAAACCAATGCTAAACACATCGCACGGTTTTGTGCCATGGGATGATTCACATCACCCTGATATTTCACAAACCAATGGTGAACTGGATGGAAGATGGATATTTATAAACGGTAATAATACCCCACGAATTGCCAGAATCAGTCTTAGTACTTTTGAGACCGAAGAAATAATTGAAGTACCTAACAGTGCTGGAAATCACAGTTCATCTTTTATTACCGAAAATACTGAATATGTGGTTGCCGGTACTCGATTTTCGGTACCTATCCCACAGCGCGATATACCCATAAGTGATTATAAAGGAAACTTTAAAGGATCCCTCTCATTTATAAGTGTTGATCCCGAACATGGGCATATGGATATTAAATTCCAATTAATGTTGCCCGGATTTAACTACGATCTCTCGCACCCGGGAAGAGGGAAGTCGCATGGTTGGTTCTTCTTCACCACGTATAATACCGAAGAAGCCCATACACTGCAGGAAGTAAATGCTTCACAAAACGACAAGGATTTTATTGCAGCTGTAAACTGGAAAAAAATCGAAGAATATGTAAACAACGGTGGTGGTACTAAAGTACCTGCAGACTATGCACATAACGTGTACGATGAGAGCACTCATACTGCGACAACAACAATGAAGAATGAAGTGCTAATGGTCGATCCACTTAAGGTACCTGGATCTGTCTACTTTTTACCTACACCTAAATCGCCTCACGGATGTGACGTAGACCCTAGCGGTGAATATATTATTGGAAATGGGAAACTCTCGGCAGATTTAACCGTGCATTCATTTGATAAGATGTTAGCTGCTATTGAAGGCGAGAAATTTGACGGAGAAGCATACGGTATTCCAATCTTGAAATTTGAAGATGTATTAGCAGGTACTGTAAAAAGTGGCGGGTTAGGCCCATTACACACCGAGTTTGATGGAAAAGGCAATGCGTATACAACCTTTTTTATCTCTTCGGAAGTGGTAAAATGGAAGTTAGGATCATGGGAGGTAATAGACCGTAAACCTTCGTACTACTCTGTTGGACACCTAATGATCCCTGGTGGAAATTCAAGAAAACCGTTTGGTAAATATGTGGTAGCCTTGAACAAGATCACAAAAGACCGTTATTTACCAGTAGGTCCGGAAATGGAACACTCGGCCCAGATCTATGATATCTCAGGTGAAAAAATGGAATTATTATACGATTTTCCAACCCACGGTGAGCCACACTATGCAGCCGGCTGCCCTGCCGAATTGTTGGCTCCAAACACAAAAAAGATCTATAGACTGGATGAAAACAAGCATCCGTATGCTATAAATAATCCCGGAGAAGCAAGAGTTGAACGTGAAGGCAATGAAGTGCACGTATATATGTCTACGATCCGTAGTCACTTCACGCCCGATAATATTGAAGGGATCAAAGTTGGAGATAAGGTGTATTTCCATATTACAAACCACGAGCAAGATTTTGATGTGCCACACGGTTTTGCCATGATTGGACAGAATACTTCAGAATTATTGATCATGCCCGGACAAACAAAAACTTCGGTGTGGGAACCTAAAAAAGTAGGCGTTTGGCCGTTCTATTGTACCGATTTCTGTTCTGCTTTGCACCAAGAAATGCAAGGATATGTACGTGTATCTCCTGCAAATTCATCTATCGAATTAAGCTATTCCTTAGGTGAATAAGAATAGCAGGCAACAAGTAAGGGTGGGTACTCCATCGACGGTATCCACCCTTATTATATACACATTACCTTCAATTAGTGCACACAATCGAATTGCCAATACTTATTGACCGCATTTAGAAGAAAGAATTTATGAAAAAGGCAAGCATAGTAATGATAATAGGAGCCGTATTGCTCATGGGACTTTTTGTTTTTCCACTTTGGAATATTCAACTTGGCGCACCGCAATATCCTGAACCCTTAGGGCTAGATATTTATATAAACGGTATCGAAGGGCAAAACGAATTTGATATTCAGAACATAGACGGTCTCAACCATTATATCGGTATGAAGACCTTACCAAAACCTAACGAAATGTGGGAATTCTCGGTTTTCCCAGTCGTAATCGGCACCATGGCAGCAATAGGAGTACTAATAGGAATATTAGGCTTTGGCAAAAAAATTGGCCCCAAATGGTTCTTAGGTTGGTTAGCTGTAATGGTGGTCTTAGGTATCTTGGGCATGTATGATTTTAACGCATGGATGGTAGATTACGGTACAAACTTGGATCCTAATGCCATAATGAAACTTCAGAATCCCGATGGTACACCTATGAGCTATAAACCACCATTATTAGGGCACAAGAAACTGCTAAACTTTGATGCTTATTCGTATCCCAGATTAGGCGGGTACTTAATGGGCTCGGGCATGTTCTTAACCTTTATTGCTTATCTAATTGGAAACCGTGCTATAAAACAATCTAAAAAATGAGACCACTAAAGCTAGGACTACTTATTCTATTAACGCTATTACTGCAATCGTGTAGTACAGATCCAAAAACCATTGAATACGGAAACGACGGCTGTCATTACTGCAAAATGACGATTGTCGACAAAATACACGGTGCTGAGATTGTTACCCAAAAAGGAAAGATTTACACATTTGATGCTACCGAATGCTTGCTCAATTATCTTCAAGACAACTCCAGGTTGGAACAATTGAATTGTTATACAAATTACTATGAAAGCCCCACAGAACTTATACCTTCTACAGAGGCGACTTACTTAATTTCTAAAGGCCTTCCTAGTCCAATGGGCGCAAACCTAACTGCTTTTAAAAATAAAGCAGAGGCAGAACAACTTCAGCTTAAAAAGGGCGGAGAAATATACAACTGGGAACAACTTCAACTTGAACTCAAGAAAAGGTAACCCAATGAAATCGAAAAATCACATTATTACAAGCTGTCTCTATTTGTTTTGCACATTTGTTTTGGCTCAAGAGAATTCAAATTGCGCACACTGCACTATGGCGATCAACGACACTAAGTTTAAATCCACCGCGCTAGATCATAACAACGAGCTTTTAGAATTCGATGCCATAGAATGTCTTATAAACTTTCAGAAAAAAACACCAACTATTCATACCCAAAAAGTAACCGATTACAACTCAACAGTTTTAGTGGATGCAACAAAGGCTTATTATGTTAAAAGTGAAGAGCTTCCTAGCCCGATGGGCGCGTACTTATCGGCGTATTCAAACAAGGAAGACGCCTTACAAGTACCTTCCGGATTTGTAATGAACTGGAATGCGTTGCTCAATAAATTTAACGATTCCAGTTTTGGGGCGGTAGAACATTCACATCACAACCATCATAGAGCAGATGTGCATGCCCCAATTGGTATTATGGGAGACCATTTGCATCCCAAGGGAGGTTTTATGTTATCCTTACGAGTCATGCATATGCATATGAAAGGAAACAAAATTGGAAACGAAACCATTAATGATGAGGAAATTTATCAAAATTTCATGGTAGCCCCTCAAGACATGACCATGCAAATGTATATGCTGGGAGTCATGTATGCGCCGTCTGATAAAGTAACGTTAATGGTCATGCAACATTTCGCTCGTAAGGAAATGAACCTTACGGCACAAATGATGATGCCAAATGGAATGCCCATGAAGCAAAACTTTGAAACAAAGTCATCAGGAATTGGGGATGTATCAGTCCACGCATTATACAGTATTTGGTCTTCTATAGGTAACTCGGCTCACCTAAATGCCGGCATCAATCTACCCATAGGTGAGATCGACAACACGGATGATACTCCCATGATGGAAAATAGCAAATTGCCCTACGCCATGCAATTAGGTGCCGGCACATTCGATTTTACACTAGGAGCGACCATTAAGGGTAGTAAAAATAATATTTCATGGGGCATACAACAACTTAATACGATACGAACTGGAAGAAATAGTGAGGAGTATCGCTTCGGAAATCTGTACAAATTGAACCTTTGGGGTGCTTATTCAATTATACCTCAACTAAGCGCATCCTTGCGGCTTCAAGGTACTTCGGAAGGAGAAATTTCAGGTTCCGATCGTGACCTTAACCCGATGATGGTGCCTACAGCGGTAACCGATAATTATGGAGGAGAGGTCCTTAGATCGTATATCGGAATAAACACCATGGTAGCCCAAAACAAGCTCTCCATAGGTGCTGAGGCCGGATTACCTATGTATCAGAACTTCAATGGTATATCCATGGATTCATCGTTTACGATCAATTTTGGTGCGAGATTTAGCATATAATAAATTCAATGAATAAATTATTCAAAATACTAACGATTTCTTTTCTGCTACTTTCTGCAGCCCAACTTCATTCACAACCCTTGGAGGTCTGTAACAGTTGTAAAGTGAGTTCGCTTAAAGAAGCTATTAACTTGGCAAATGCGGGAGATACTATTTTGGTGAGAGAAGGCACGTATAAAGAATTTAACATAGTAATAGACAAACCACTTACCATCAAGGGAGAAAATTTTCCAATTATTGACGGAGAAGATCAAGGAGAGATTATTCGAATCGTTTCAAACGGTGTTACCATCGACGGCCTCTTTATTATAAACGTAGGGACCAGTTACACAAGCGATCATGCAGCCATACGAGTGGTACGCAGCGAAGATTTCGTAATTCAAAATGTGGTCCTTGAGAAATTGTTCTTCGGAATATATTTAGAAAAATCAAACAACGGAACTATTTATCATAACAAGATAATTGGTGATGCCAAAGATGAATACAATTCGGGAAACGGTATTCAGCTATGGTATTCGAATAATGTGGTGGTATCGCATAATATAGTGCAACAAGTACGGGATGGGATCTATTTAGAATTCTCAGACAACATTACCATAAAGGAAAACATAAGCACCAATAATCTACGATATGGACTTCATTTTATGTTCTCTAACGATGATGTATATACCCAAAACACGTTTGAAAACAATGGAGCCGGTGTGGCTGTTATGTTCTCGAAACGAATTAAAATGTACGATAATCACTTTCAGAAAAACTGGGGCACCGCCTCATTTGGGTTATTACTGAAAGAGATCAACGACGCCGAAATAAGAGGTAATACATTTGAAGAAAATACCGTGGGCATTCATATTGAAGGCTCTAATAGAATTAGTTATACCAATAATAACTTTATTCGAAATGGGTATGCTATAAAAGTACTTGGAGCATGTTATAACAATGAATTCAAAAAAAATAATTTTCTCTATAATTCATTCGACATCTCATACAACAGTCGACTTAATGACAATACGTTTTCAAATAATTTTTGGAGTAGCTATACGGGGTACGACCTGGATAAGGACGGTATTGGCGATGTTCCCTATCGCCCGGTTAAATTATTCTCATACATCGTAAATAGAACTCCCGAAACAATAATTTTAATGCGAAGTCTCTTTATCGATCTTATCGACTTTTCTGAAAAGGTTTCGCCAGTGTTCACTCCTGACAACTTAGTGGATCCGCTTCCTAATATGAAAAAATACCAATGATACAAATTCAAAACTTACATAAGAAATTTGGAAAGAACCGAGTTCTTGAAGGCATCGACCTCAGCATTTCAGAAAAAGGCATTATTGCAGTATTAGGTCCGAACGGTTCAGGAAAGACGACGCTTATCAAATCAATCTTGGGAATGGTAATCCCCAATGCGGGTACCATACAGATTAATGGAACTAGCGTACGCAACAACTGGAATTATAGGAAAGACCTTGACTACTTACCACAGATCGCAAATTTTCCTTCCAATCTTAGCGTAAATGAACTTATAAAAATGATCAAAGACCTAAGAAATCAAACTGGTCAAGACGAAAAGCTAATAGCACTCTTCGGAATACAACCGTTTTTAGATAAAAAATTGAGTACGCTTTCCGGAGGCACCAAACAAAAAGTGAATTTGGTATTAACCCTTATGTTCGACAGTCCGCTTATCATTCTAGACGAACCTACGACAGGCTTGGATCCCATTGCACTACTTCACTTAAAAAATTTAATGTTGGAGGAGAAGAAAAAAGGAAAAACGATCTTGATCACCTCACATATCATGAGTTTTGTAGAAGAAATGGCAGACGAAATCGTCTTTTTACTAGAAGGCAAGGTATATTTTCGTGGTGATATACCTACTTTAAAACAAACAACATCTACCAGCAGTTTTGAACATGCCATTGCTAACTTATTAACCGAAGAACATGCTTAAAATATTAAAATATAGTTTTTACGACCTAATGCGTAGCCGTTGGAGCTATGTGTATTTATTGTTTTATTTAGCATTGGGTTTTTTACTGCTCTTTTTAAATAACGACCTCTCAAAGGCTGTAATAACCCTTATGAATGTCATCACGATACTCGTACCCCTTATCGGGACAATTTTCGGGGTAATGTATTACTATGACTCGAAAGAATTTACAGAATTGCTTTTGGCCCAACCCATAAAAAGATCCTCTATCTTCTTAGGACAGTATTTTGGAGTCGCTTGTTCGTTGTCCCTTAGTCTAATCATAGGACTAGGACTTCCGTTTGTACTATACGGATTGTTTAGATCGGATGCGATTTGGGAGTTTGTCTTACTTTTAGTTACCGGCGTGTTCCTAACACTTATTTTTACTGGTTTAGCATTTAATATCGCATTGTTCAACGAGAATAAAATCAAAGGCTTTAGCTACGCTATACTTCTGTGGTTATTCATGGCAGTGATCTATGACGGATTATTTCTTATGTCGCTTATCATGTTAGAATCCTACCCATTAGACAGCTTTTCTATAGGAGCCACGCTTTTTAATCCCATTGATCTATCGCGTATTTTAATATTACTTAAATTGGACATCTCTGCACTTTTAGGGTATACCGGTGCGGTTTTTCAGAAGTTCTTCGGAACAGGTGCAGGACTTGTTTTAGCACTTTCGACACTTTCTATATGGGTATTACTACCCTTATTAGTAATGTATCGAAAAAGCAGAAGGAAAGACTTTTAATCTAATAAGCTAATAAAGAGCTAAAATGACACCACTTCCGGGAATAACGATCAAGGCCTTCGATCTAAACAACGAAGCTGAAGCCTTAACCTAGTTAAAAGCTAAATAACCTTAAGACAGTTTATTTTAATCAAAACTCACCCGATCGCGTATCGTACCATCCTGTCTATGAATAATGACATCAGCCTGTCGTTTACGGGCAATACGCTTGGCCTTTCGTATCGCTGTACTTTGCTTTCTGTGTTTTGAAGTGATGCGTTTATTACCTTCACGTCGCACGGCCCAACCATTCTTATAAGGGACCACGTGTTGATGCCATGTTCTAGGCGTTGATCGATCCCTCGAACTTTCGAAGAGTACTTTAATAATTTCTAGTAATGCCTTTAACCAAGATCTACCGTTCGCCATATTGAAAGCTAATTGAGGTTGAAGATAGTATATTTAGAAGAGACCCAAGCATTTTCCGTGCGGAAGCAAGCTCGCTAAAAAAAGAATCACTTCCTTGTTTTACACCAAGAACAATGCTGCTTTCAACGAGAGAAGAGAGTGGAAAGCAACTTAAATAGCTTTCTTATCGAAGGTCGTTTTTAGCGCTTCGGAAGTGCTAATTGTAAGCACTTTGGAATTATTTCAGCCGAAAAAGTGTCAAATTCACCAATAAACTCACCATCGACCTGAAGTGCGATAGGGTTTTCACTTGTTACCTTAACCGACTGCGCCTGATACATACTTATGTGCGGTTCCTTATTGGATGTTTTGTTGAAGAATGTTTTTAGAATTTCCCAAACACTTAGTTTTTTGTAAAGGATCAGCTCGAAAAGGCCATCGTCAATTTTGCCTATCGGATTTATATTTGCGCCAGTACCGTACTTCTTCGTATTTGCAAAGGCCAATAGCACGCCGGTACTCTTAATGACCTTATCTTCGAGATGTATCTTAAATTTATATGGATAATCTGATTTTAATAGCGTAGGCAAACTATGTTTTGCATAACCGAACATCCCACGAGAATTCGATTTTTCATAATTGTAAATGAGTTCCGCGTTAATTCCGATATCGGCGATGTGCAAGCAAACAGTATCGTTTACACAAAGGGCATCGATGGATTGGGTGTGGTTCGAAAATGCCACTTCAAATTGTTCGTCCAACGTTTTAGGGTAATCCAAAGAAGTCAATAATCCGTTAGCAGATCCACATGCCAAGATTCCCAAAATAATATTTTCAGTAAGTAATTGGGACGCCACCATATTAATGGTCCCGTCACCACCGGCCACGATCACACGGTGAAACGTTTTAGACGCTAGTTTTTCTTTAATTAATTTAGCATCTTCGGTTCCTGTTGTAAAATAAAATTCTAAATCAAATTCAAACCTTTCAGAAAATTTCCTGGCCTTTGCCTCCACTTCGACAGCATCTATCGATCCGGCAGCTGGGTTTATCACAAAGAGCAGATTTGATCTCATTAGAATTCGATATATTTAGTACTATAAATTTATCCAAAATTTAGGACTAACCAATATGAAAATAGATATCAGTATCTATCGAGGATACATGAACGATAAGGAATTGACTATTTCTGGACACGTTTTTAAGTCTTGGGCACCCAGCCAATACAGTATCGAAAAGCGGGCGATAAAGCACGGTTTATCCATACTTAAAATGTTTACCATAAAACCAATGCCAAACGAGACTGTGATCCTTCACTTCCAAGATCAAACAGTATCCACAAAAACACTAGACGATGGTTATTTTAATTTTAAGATACCGTTCAACAAAAATTTGGAGAGCGGTTGGCATGCTTGCACCATACAATGTGACATCGGTAAATTCAATATCATTTCGAATGGCGAAATCTTAAAACCACATACAGGTAGATACGGTATAATTTCAGATATCGATGACACCTTTTTAGTATCCCACAGCGCAAATTTCTTTAAGAAACTCTATGTGTTGTTGACCCAAAATATTGATAACCGCAAGGTCTTCGATGACGTGCCAAAACATTACCAAGCGCTAAGTAAAGCTGGTCAAACGAACGAAGATTCTTATAATTCTTTTTTCTATGTGTCCAGTAGCGAATGGAACTTGTATTCTTTTATCGTAGCGATCGCGAATAAATACCATTTACCGAAGGCCGTACTCAAATTAAAAAAAATAAAAGCCGGTTTAGGGGATTTCTTGTTTACAGGCAGTGGAAGCCACGACCATAAATTTGAAAAAATCAAAGAGATCATTTCGTTTTACCCAGAATTGGACTATGTGCTTTTAGGTGACGACTCCCAACGGGACCCCTTTCTTTATGAGCGTATTTGCAAGGTATTTCCGAAGAACATCAAAACCATCTATATACGGCAAACAAGGAAAAAACCAAAAGAGAAGGTCCGAGAGGTGTTGCAAAACATAGGTTCCATGGGCGTCGACTACCTCTACTTTGAAGATAGTAGTAAAGCCATTGCCCATTCCAAAGAGATTGGTTTGATGGATGTCTAAAACTTCCTATAAAAGGGAGATCTAGTAGCGGTAGCAGCATTCAAGGCACAAAAAAACCTCTTGACTTATCAAGAGGTTTTTGTTGTAGCGGGAACTGGATTCATTCCTTCACGTTGTTTCGGAATGGGCCTCAAAGGGAAGCTTGCACAACAACCCAAATTCTATTTAAAATTTACTTTTTTGACATTTCAATTTTAAAAAGCTTGCTTTCTAAAATCTCATTTACAAAAAAAGCCAAATACGAAAGTACTTGGCTTGTTGTAGCGGGAACTGGACTCGAACCAGTGACCTTCGGGTTATGAGCCCGACGAGCTACCTACTGCTCTATCCCGCGATGTGGACGGCAAAGATACAAAGGAATTTGCGTTTTACAAGCTATAGCAGCATAAATTTTAACAGAAATTCATAAACTTTTCGTTTAACGCCTCTTCTTTACTACATTTAAGATATGACAACAACATTACGCAACACACTTTTTATAATTCTAGGAGTCGTCATCTTCTGTATAGCGGCGCTACTCATATCCAATCTCATCGTAAAGAACAAGGTGGAAGCATTTCTTACCAACGACCTACCACCCCACATACAAAATTCATACGACGAGCTTTCTGTAAATATGCTAAATGGTACCCTTACACTAAAACAAGCCTTAGTTGCTGTAAGAAATCAAACGAACGACACTATACACACAAACTTTTCAGCAGAAAAAATTACCATCGAAGATCTGGATTATTGGGACTACCTTTTTAATGACCTAATTCATTTCGAAGCCATACAACTTAGTAACGCAACTATCGAACATCACAAAAACAAATACAACAGTACTAAGGATAGTACAAACGCCAGCTCCTCTAAGTTGAAAAGAGCATTTTTAATAGGAAACCTTAGTGTTGACAACACAACAATTTCTATGTATGATGGCACTTCCGATTCTACCGCATTGTATACAGACAGATTAATGATCGATGTGGATAGTATAAGAATGGACTCGCAGTCCATTACCGAAAAGATCCCATTCGCTTATGGCGCTTACACCGTCAAAACCGATACGGTATTTCTAAAAGTGAGCGCGTATGAGAATATGACCATACAGCAGCTTGAACTGCAGCAGGGCGCTCTAGACCTAAAGCAGATCAAACTCTTTACAAAATACTCCCGTGATAAGCATGCACAATTGTTAGAAAAAGAGCGCGATCACTTCGATCTTCGCATCGATTCTTTACAATTGGCTAAGATCGATTTTGGTTTTACCGATGATACATTTTTTGCAGAGAGCCATAAACTAGTACTTTCAAATCCGAAGCTAGATATCTTCAGAAATAAACTTGTGGCAGACGATCCAAGCATCAAACCACTTTACAGTAAAATGCTTCGCGAGCTTCCTTTCGCTTTAACGATCGATTCCGTAGCCATAAAAAATGGAGCTATCGCCTATACCGAAAAGGTGAAACAAGATAATCCCGGTGGAACTATTACCTTTTCAGCACTCGACGCGCAGATCGCCAATATGAGTAATACCTATGGGGCTAACACCAAAACTGAAATCCATATCGATGCACAATTTATGGAACAAACACCCTTTACAGTAGATTGGAACTTTGATGTAAACGATCAAGAAGATCGCTTTTTATTCAAATCGGATGTAGGCCCATTAACAGCATCTCGCCTTAATAAATTTACCGAACCCAACTTAGGTGTGAAAATGGAAGGTGCCACCAATAAGACATATTTTACGATTAGCGGCGGAAATGAAGCAGCTACGATAGACCTGCGTATCAACTACGACGAGTTTAAAGTTACGGTCATGGAAAAAGACGAAAAGAATGATAAAAATTGGTTCCTATCGGCTGTCGCAAACCTCTTTATTTCTAAAAATAGTGACGATTCCGAAAACGATTTTAGAGAGGGCTCTGCCCAAGTATCACGAGTAAAGAACCGTTCGTTCTTTAACTACCTATGGCTTAATGTTGAAGCCGGATTGCGAAAAAATTTGCTATAAGAGTTAGCGATCCCGCTGTGCAATCCAGTTAATGGCTTTTAATCGGTCCTCGACATCGAAGTTCTTAATATTTGACGATAAAAACAAATTCTCCATCGACGCACATAATTTAATCCACTTTTCATCTGCGACCAAAGCCACTTTATCGAAATCGTCAGTATGTTTTAATTTAAAGATCAGTTCCTTTAGTAATGAAGGCAGGGTAAACTCATCGATACCATTGTACTCTATATACAAGTTAATCTTATCGTGTGTTTGTAGTTTTTCTAAGATCTCTTGATGCAAGCGTTCCACGATTTTATCATCAAAAGTTCCTGTAAGCATAAAGCCCACTGTATCTTCAGAAAATGAAAAACTCGTAAACATCGGACCCAAATTATAAACTTAAAAATAGCAATTCTCCACTACTTCTACAAATAATCATTGTAACAACCCAAACTCATAATATGAGTTTAAAGCCTCTCTTTTAAATACAATAAAAAATAAGTGGCTATCGATCACGCTGGGCAATCCAAGACATCGCATCCATTCTATCCTCAGTATCAAAACTCTTTACAGTGGCCCCTAAGAACATATTTTCTAAAGAACCACACAAATGGATCCATTTACGGTCGGTCACTAACGCCACCTTTCGAAATTTTTTAGAATGTTCTAACTTGAACATCAGTTGAGAAACAATTGCTGGCATCGTAAAACGTTCAATGTCCGCATCTTCCAAGTATAAGTTTATCTTATCGAATTGGGATTGCTTTTCTAAGATTCTCTCATGAAGCTTGTCCATAGCATCCTCATCCATCACCCCCTCGATTAGGAACCCCACGGTATCTTCAGAAAAACTAAAACTGGAAAGCATCTCGCAGTTTGATTAATTAGTGATTACTAAAGATAGTGAAAATTGTAATACGCTATTGTTCAATATTTTCTGCGGAAAAATCGACCAAATCACCTCCTTCAAAACGCGTAGTGATCTTAATGGGGTTGCAACAAACTTCGCAGTCTTCAATATATTGCTGCCCGGAAACAGAAGGATCGAGCATCATTGATATCGTTTCCCAACAATACGGGCATTGAAAATAATGTGGTTCCATTAGATGTCAACATTTAAAAGCTGACCTGTTAATTGTAACAACTCTAGCTCGGCCAATTTAGCCTCGTATTTCGCTAGATTCTTATTAGTTTGAGCGTTTAACAGGTTTATTTGGGCCTGTCGCAGTTCCAAAGAGGTGATCTGCCCTAATTTATAACGTTCGTTCGATCGCTCATAATTATTTCTGGCCGTTTCTACGTTCTGTTCCTGTAACCTGAATATTTGAAGTCTATTCTCGTATGTCCCCCTCGCATTTGCAATATCTCGCCTTACTTCGGAAACGATTTGCTGCTTAACTAACTCCTGATTGGTGTTTTGAATTTTTGCGTTCTTTACCGAAGTGATACCACCTCCCCCGTCAAATAAGTCCCATGTAAGACTCACGCCGGCGTTAAAACCGGTGGTTGTACTAGAAGTAGCAAAACTGGTCGTAGGGAAGTTACCTTCGTTCCATCCGTAACCTCCTGTTAATCCAACACTGGGAAGAAATACGGCTTTACTGGCCTTATAGTTGTATTCGCTAATCTTGATGTTCTGAGACGCCTGCAATAATCGAACGTTGGTGGTATCCACCTGTGCTAAGAAATTTTCAATTTGCAAGGTGCTGGTAAAGCGAACTACCGTGTCTACAGTAAAAGTACGTTCTAGATCTTCGTTAGTAACTACATTCAGATCGCGTTTCGCATTGATCAATTGCTGTTTTGCATTCAATAAATTTATACTGTCGGTCACTATATCCACTTCAGCATTAAGAACCTCCAACTTACTTACCTGGCCATACTCAAAATTGTACTCTGCTCGTGTAAGTCTATTTTTTGTATTCTGAAAGGTCTCCTCTAATACCGAAACATTTTCGGTAAGTCGGGCAACTTCAAAATATACAGAAAATAACTGCAGCAGGGTTACCTCAATGGTTTCCCTCGCCTGAAGCTCAGTAAGTTGATATTCTTCCTGAAGTCGCTTGTAATTGTACAACCTACCTAAGCCGTCGAACAGCGTATAGTTTAGATTAACTGCTGCATTGTACCGAGTCGTTTCGGCATCTTCAACCACATTGACAGTACCATCGCGAAAGGTAACTTCTTGGTCCTCCAGATTATAATTTGCCCCGGCATTTCCGGTAACAGAAGGCAAATACCCGGAATTCAACAGACTCTTATTATTTTCTGAAATTTCTACATTGTTGCGCGCTATAATGATCCCAAAATTTCCCGCCAAGGTCTCTGCAATTGCCTCGCGTTTGGTCAAGACATCTAATTCCTGTCCGTATATAGCGCTTATACTTAAACAAAGTAATAGTATGTTACTTATCTTCTTCATTTCGCTCTTTTATAGCACGTTCAACTTCTTCTTTACCAATCGTCTTACCCGTTGCCAACCAGTGTGCTTTGGTCTTTGCCGAATTGGTCAATGAAAGCAAGAGCGGCAATACCAACAGTGTTAAAAAGGTAGCTATAAAAATACCATAGGCAATAGAAATGGCCATAGGCTTTAAAAACTGTGCCTGTCTGCTTTTCTCAAGTAATAGCGGAGCAATTCCGGCAATCGTGGTAAGTGAGGTTAAAAATATCGCTCTAAAACGAGACTTGCCTGCTTCTATCAAGGCCGTATCGAACGGCATACCATCTCTTAAATAACGATTGAATTTTCCAATTAGAACAAGCCCATCGTTCACCATAATTCCTATCAAGGCTATGATCCCGAGCAACGATAATATATTCACTGGGAAACCATGTAAAAAATGCCCCCAGGCAACTCCAATTATACTAAAGGGTATCATCAACATTAATAATAGCGGCTGACTGTAACTTCTAAATGTGAATGCGATCACGGCATAAATTAAAAATAAGATCACCGGAAACACCTTCTGTGCTGAACTTGTTAGCTTTTCTGCCTCACGATTCTGACCTTCGTACGAAACAGAAACACTAGGGTATTTCGATAGAATTTCCGGGAGGATATTGGTGTCAATATTGGCAATAGCATCGGTAGAGCTGGCATTCGGGTCTTCCAGATCGGCTTCTACTCGAATTTCTCGCAGACCCTCGAGGTGACTAATGGATTCGGTCCCTCTTCTAATACTATAACTCGCAATCTCTCCAAAAGGCACACGATTTCCATCGGGTGTAACAATGCGCATATCGTCCAGATCGTTGATCGATTGGCGATTTACTAGATCATAACGCACCCAAACTCGAATTTCATCTTGTCCGCGTTGAAAACGTTGCGCCTGCAATCCAAAAAATCCTGCACGCACTTGACTCATGACTTCTCTAAGATTGAGTCCGAGCGCATAAGCATTCTCGTTCAGATCTATGGTAATTTCTTTAATTCCTTCAGGATTGGTGTCGGTGACATCTTTCAATTCCGAATTCTCTTCCATCTCGGCCTTCAATTCGTCCTTGGCTTGTTCAAGTTCGTTCAAATTATTTCCGAGGAGTGACACCGAAACCGGTTTTCCTCCAAAATTTCCTCCAGAACCAAAAGTTAATCGCTCTACCCCATATACCTGCCCTGTTTCTTCTCGTATAGCATTGGTAATTTCGGGCGATCCAAAATCACGTTCTTCTCCCGGCAAAAGATTTACTCGTAAGGACGCTTTGTTGTTACCGGGGCCAACTCTTCTCACAATATTCTGGACCACCTGCTTGTTCCCTGTCTGTCTTGCCGTAAAATCCTCATTAACCCGCCAAGCGGCAGCTTCGACCATAGCAATTATACTATCTGTCTTTTGAGGATTGGTTCCTTCAGGCATTAAAAGGTCTATGCTCACTCGGTCACTGGCAATACTGGGAAACAAGGTGACCTTTACAACGCCACCCATGATCGACCCAATAGTTAAAATAAGCAAGGCTGCCAATATCGAAAAACTGAGAAACCGATTCTTTACGGTGAACCGTACTGTAGGTTCGTAGAAATTGTCACGTAAAAATCGCATAAAACGATCGCCATACTCATTAAATTTACGAAGCTTAACAAACAGCTTTGCGATCCCTTTCTTTTCTCTTTTTTCGGCTTCTGTTTCTCGAACCAAGGCCTTCGAATTCGCGATGTGAGCCGGTAAAATGATCAAGGCCTCCACTAAGGAGACGATCAAAGTCAAAATTACTACCGTACTTACCTCTCCAAAGAACTGTCCAATTCGGCTGTCTAAAAACAAAAAAGTTGAAAACGCGAGAACGGTTGTAATAATCGCAGATAATATGGGCGGCATCACCTCGATGGTCCCGTCGATCGCAGCTTGGACCGGTTTTTTTCCTTGCTCGTAATGCTGATAGATATTTTCTGAAATTACGATACCGTCATCCACCAAGATACCAATAACGATAATCATTCCGAAGAGAGACAATACATTAATGGTCACGTCGAACGATCCTGCGAAAATGAACATCCCTAAAAATGCAATGGGTAATCCAAAGGCCACCCAAAAAGCTAGACGTGTGTTCAAAAAGAAGGACAAGAACAGTAGCACCAATAAAATACCAACTGCCCCATTTTCTATGAGCAAATTTGTACGCTGGTTAAGGGTTATACTACGGTCGTCCTCGACGATGATTTCTAGCGTATCGTTCTTTTCGTTGAACTCCTCTACATAATTGCGCACTTTCTCGGCTGCAGAAATTAAATCTTCGTTGTTGGTGGTCGATATATTGACACTTACAGCCACCCGACCGTTTATATAAGATGCATTGGGCGTTTCGGAAAAACGATCACGAATAATGGCGACATCGCTTAAAGTGACCTGACTTCCGTCGGGTTGCGACTTTACGACCAAATTGTTCAGCTCACTTCCGTAGTAAGAACGATTATCGGCTCTAATAAGAAAGTCTTCTTCTTGGGTCTTAATACTTCCTCCGGTAGTAAGGATATTGGCTTGGGAGACGGCCTGTGCTACTTCTGTAAACGTAAGGTTGTAAGCAAGCAGATCATTTTCGTTAACGGCTATTTCAATTTCCTCATCCGGAAATCCGGAAAGTTCGATCTGCGACAGCCCGTCCATGGCTCTAAGATCGTATTCTACTTGCCTGGAGATCTGCTTGAGTGTTGCGAGATCCACACCTTCACCACTAATAAAAAAATCGAAGGTTTCTCGAATATTTTCTTGCTTGGCAACCACCAAAGGCTCCATCCCGGTGGGGAAGTTGGGCACACGATCTACCGCGTTCTTTACTTCGGAAAGCATCACGTCTATATCTTCATCAGATTCGATTTCCACCGTAATACTTCCTCCATTTTCTCTAGATACCGAAGTGACCCGGTCTACGCCTACCAAGCCTTTTAAATTATCTTCAATTTTAAGCACGATCCCTTCTTCTATTTCTTCGGGAGCGGCTCCGGGATAGGAAATGTTGATGGTAATTATTTCAGATTCGATCAACGGAAAAAAAGAAGACTGCATTCGCAGCAAGCCAACAATCCCAAAAATGATAAAGGCAATTATCATTACATTGACTGCAACGTGGTATTTAATAAAGTAACTTATAACACTTCGCATGGACTATTGGTTTTCCGTAGTTGTAGAAGAAGGTGACGTGGTGTTCGATGATTCCTGCTTAGTAGGATCGGTTGTAGTTCCGGACGCATTTGCGATCTTTACCAACATACCGTCGTAAGCACCAGAAACAGTCCTTGATAAGATAACTTCACCGTTGGGCACACCTTTTATCACTGCTTTTTTATCAGAAAAATAGACAGGGTCTACTGCCAAGGTTCTTAGGGTACTATCTTTTACAACAAATATCTCGTTGCGGTCGTTCACAAGACTTCGATCGATCAATATGGCGTTCGTCTCTTCTTTAGCCGCAAGATCGGCTTGCAAATACATTCCCTCTTTTAATGAGGCATCGGTAACTTCTATAAAAACACTTACGGTTTGTGTCGCTTGATCGATCCTGGCATTTACACGGCTCACACTACCTTGATAGGTTTCAGTACCCTTGTTATTGGTCAACTGTACCTTCTCGCCCACCTCCAATAGATCGGCGTACTCCTTTGCTAATGCCACTTGCAGCTCATACACTTCCGGGTCGATAAACTCACCTAGTTTTTGCCCATTCCGAATTAAGGTTCCCTCGGTGACCAATGCTTCGGTCAACACTCCGTCGAAAGGTGCCACAATGCGATACTTGACTAATCGTTGTTCTAAATTCTTAATATTAAAATATGCGGTGTTAATGCCCCTTCCATTTATAAAAAATCGCTCCTTTTCGGAAGTCGCTTCCGGAAGTGGTGGTACCGTGCTGTTAATATCGAACGAATTGAGGTATTCTTGCCATTTTGGAAACACTTCAGGGTAATCCAACCGTAGATCGGGCATGATCGCAATGATCTGATTGTACAAATCACTTTTAGCCGATTGCACCGTGGCGGCATATTCCTGGGCATCTATTTTTATAAGGGTTTGTCCTTTACGATAGCGCTGTCCCGTTTTAAAAGGCTCCGAACTATAGCGAAACACTCCTTGAACTTCCGCAAAGAGTTCAACACGTTGTTTGGCAACTAAATTACCACTGGCCGGAATAGTAATCGGGACTGTTGTGTTTTGAACGGTATCTACAAATACAGTTTTTACCGTCTTTTGTATTTTTGTTTCGGGTTGCTCTTTGCTGTCTATTATAGCGCGTGCTCCAAAAAAAGCACCCACCAACAATAGCGCTGCAAGCACATAAAGTATTACTTTTCGCATCGTATTGGTTGTAAAAACTTAGACTGCCAAAATTAAGGTGCGTTTAATCGAGAACCGTTAATTTTATCTTAAAAATAAAGCTGTAACAGTGTATTGCTCAAAGTAACCATCGAAGGTAATCCTAACGTAAAAATAAAAATCTAGAACGCTCTTAAAAAGTTCAAACTAGCTTATACGTTCAATTTTTTCTGAAGTATGCTCCCAGTCTTTCATAAGATCTTCCAATTCTTGTTTTTTGGCATTGTAGGAGTCGAAAAAATTAGGTTGTGCGATGGTCTCATCGTAGTTGATAGAAAGTTCGACATCGATCGCCTTGATCTCACGTTCTAGCTTACCTATTGAAGTTTCTATTTTACTAAGCTTATTGGTGAGCGATTTTATTTTTTTCTGATCCTCATACGATTGTTTCCCGGAGGTTTCATTTTTCTTTGCTTCGGAAGTTTTTGCGGCTACAGTTCGCTTTTCTGCCTCTCGTAAACTTTGAAGGTTTCGCTGTTCCAAGAAATAATCGATATCTCCTAAATATTCCTTGATCTTTCGGTCTTTAAACTCGTACACCTTATTGCTTAATCCTTGTAAAAAGTCACGGTCGTGAGAGACCAGAATCAAGGTACCTTCAAAGCGCTTTAATGCATCTTTTAGGACATTCTTCGATTTAATATCCAAGTGGTTGGTGGGCTCATCCATGACCAGCACATTAAAGGGCTGCAACAGTAATTTTGCCAAGGCCAAACGGTTTCGCTCGCCTCCTGAAAGTACGCGAACATATTTATCGACCTCTTCGCCTCGAAACAAAAAAGCCCCTAGAATATCTCGAACTCTCGGCCGTGTTTTCGCATCGGCTGCATCCAGCATGGTATCCTCAACCGTTTTAGAACCGTCTAGATAATCGGCCTGGTTTTGCGCAAAATAACCAATCTCTACATTATGCCCTAGCGTTAATTTGCCTTGATGCTCGATCTCACCAACAATGATCTTTGCCAAGGTCGACTTCCCTTGACCATTCTGTCCCACAAAGGCGATCTTACTTTCTCGGTCTACTCGTAAATTAACATCTTGCAACACGTGATTATCGCCATAGCTCTTCGAGACCTTTTCGGCTTCGATCACCACTTTTCCGGGCACTACCGAAACGGGAAAGTGCAACGACATTACACTGTTGTCATCCTCATCCACTTCAATGCGATCTATCTTGTCCAGCTTTTTAATGAGCGACTGGGCCATACTCGCTTTACTTGCCTTGGCTCTAAATTTTTCAATTAGCTTTTCGGTTTGTTCGATCTGCTTTTGTTGGTTTTTTTGAGAAGCCAATTGCTGCTCACGCAATTCACGTCGTTGGACCAAATATTTAGAATACGGTTTGTTGTAATCGTATATTTTTCCGAGGGAAATCTCAATAGTACGATTGGTCACATGATCTAAGAACATCTTATCGTGAGACACCACCACAACCGCGCCGGCATAATTTTGAAGAAACTCTTCCAACCATAAGATCGACTCGATGTCTAAGTGATTGGTAGGCTCATCCAGCAAGAGAATATCATTGTTTTGCAAGAGTAGTTTTGCCAATTCAATTCGCATGCGCCAACCTCCCGAAAAAGTATCGGTCGACATATTAAAATCTTCTCGCTTGAACCCTAACCCCTGCAATATGCGTTCGGTCTCACCTTGATAATTATACCCTCCTAAGATCTCGTATTGATGTTGTATATCGTTAAGATCGATCATTAACTGATTATAACCTTCGCTCTCGTAATCGGTACGCTCTGCCAATTGAGTGTTGATCTCTTCAAGTCGGTGCTCCAGTTTTTTGATCTCTGTAAACGCCTCATAGGCTTCTTCTAAGACCGTTCTGCCTTTTACAAAATCGATATCTTGCTTTAAGAAACCTATAGAAACTTCCTTATCGGTCGCGATCTGCCCTTCGTCGTATTCTTGTTCGCCGGCAATGATCTTAAGCAAAGTAGATTTGCCCGCTCCGTTCTTTCCAACAAGTCCGACGCGCGTTCCTCCGCCCAATTGGAACGTAATTTTTTCGAAGAGATATTCCCCTTGAAAGGAGACAGAAAGATTATGAATATTTAGCATGGTCTAGGCAGAAAATTTTTGCAAAGATGCCTAAATTTGTGGAGCAAAAAAAATGCGATGAAAGGAAGTAAGCTCTATAGTATTTTTACCAGTACCTGCCCTGTTTGCCATAGTGCCGGAATGTATAAGAATTCGAATCCGTACCAACTTTCTGAGACCTTGAAAATGCATGAGCGCTGCCCTAACTGCGACACCAAATTCAAGATTGAACCGTCCTTCTTTTACGGGGCCATGTACGTAAGTTATCCGGTGGGAATCGCGTTTGCCTTTGCCGCTTTTGTGATCTCTTATTGGATGCTGAACTTTTCTTTGCTTAGCACTTTTCTAATTATCATCGCCGTGATGATCCTATGCTTGCCTATAATCACACGACTTGCCAGAAATATTTGGATCAATTTCTTTTTTAAGTTCGATAAGAGTAAGGTTAGTTAAGAAGCTACTTTAAACTTAGTAAAATCTACGGATATCGATTTCTTCGGAAAGGGTTTCGTTATGCTCAATATGGCGGTACAATTGTTCTGCCAAGGTTGGGGCGTTCATGATGCCTCTTGTTCCCAACCCATTGAAAAAGTACATTCCCGGTGTAGCTGCCAAGGATCCCAACAACGGTTTTCTATCGGGTGTGGTTGGTCGTACGCCGGCGATTTGCTCAACTACTGTAAAATCACAGTCGATCATAGCTTGTAATTTAGCTACGATCTCTTCTTTGGCTTCCTGTGTTGGATGGGTTGACAGATCATCCCGGCTATAGGTCGCTCCCACTTTGTAGTTGTTATTTCCTAATGGTATCACGAACATAGGACCTTTTAAGATAACGTCTAGATCTAATTGGGGCGCGTGAACAATCAAATATTCTCCTTTGTTAGGTATTAAGTATTGCTTCGGAAAGTACGGATTTAAATGTGCGGCAGCGCCTTCAGAAAAAATAATTCGGTGGGCCTTGATATCTTTATACTGAAAGCTTCCGTCTTGTGTTTGAAGCAATTCGTATTGAAATGTTTCAGTTCGCAATGCTTTTTTTTGGGTTAGGTACCGCTTGTAAGCAGCAAGCAGTTTTGAAGGGTCAATTTTGCCACTTCCCAGGACCTTTCCGAAGCCAAAAGGAGCTTTTACATTTCTGAAAGTGTTAGGTACAACTTCCGAAGCCAAAAAACGAGATAACTCTTGTTTATCGCTGGCCACCATCCAATCGTTCTGTTCTTCTATACTTTTAAAGATGCGATAGACCGGCACGGAGCGAAGCAATGATGTTTCAAGCTTTTTTTCAAGTTCGGAATAGCGACCAACGGCAGCATCTATGTGTTTAGAGGCATTCCAAGCTGCTGTAAAGCGTTTTAAGACCACAGGGTTGTAGACACCCCCAGAAACCTTTGTTGCAGCCACACCGTCGTTATCGATCGCTATAAAACGCTTTTTATGCGCTTCCAGCTGTTCGCAGAAGTGAAGCCCGGCAATTCCGAGGCCAACAATAAGATAATCGGTTGTCATACGGCACAAAGATAGTGGGAAGGTTTCGACCTGGAAACGGTATGAACTAAAAAATCCTCCTGATATAGGAGGATTTTTATTGGATTATTTTAAAACAATTAGTAGTTCCAGAGATCCATTTCAATATTACGGATCTGTTCTTTGATTCTGTCTGACTCTAACAATTGCATTAAAGCGTTGTCGTTTATGTATTCGTTTACAGCACGGTCGCCTTGTACGTTGTCTTCCTTGTATACCACCCCGTGGAAACGTCTTGAGTTCAACAAGTGATCGAATGAGATAGGTTGGGAGGTGTTCTTGCGGTTAAACGCTTTTGCATTGTGCAATACCTCCCGTGCACCCGGGAACCATACCCAGAACAATTCAACTTTAGAATCGATATTATCGTCTGGGAATGCCTTAGAGCGAGCTTCGTTCGCCACAGGGCAGAGTCCGAGAAGACGATACTTCAATTCACCTTGACGTTTGTCCAGGTACCAAATACCTCTTACGCGCCATTCTTCGATATCACCGGCATCTAAGTTAAACTTTCTAATGTACTGTGGATCTACGGTACCTTCGGCATTTAATTGCTCGATACCAAGGTCGGTTGTATCACTATATACCAATGATGCAGACAGGTCGTCTAATGTACGCTTCTCTGTAAAGTAAGAATCGGCATACACATGTTCAATAGTTCCGTTTTGGATATTAGTAACCAAAACATCGTAAAGCGAACGACGAGTTGAACCAATGTTGTTGGTGTCGATAGGGTAATACAATGGGAAGTTTACACGCTCATCCAGATCGATGATCTCCCATGTAGTTTTAGACCACAACACATCACGCTCATCCGTATACCCGTAAGGTAGCGGCTCATCATTGTCGTAGGCAATTTGGGCTTCAGTCTTTTTGCCTATCTCCTCAGGGGTCTTGGCGTTTAGGACATTCAATTGTGCTTGCGCACCGAATGATCCTAACAACAGACCAACACCACATAAAACAACATTTCTCAAATTCATAAATTAGGTTTTAATCTTAATTTGTTAACTCAATAATTACAGGAGAAGTTTTCTTAAGTATTACATTACTTCCCTGTACTTTGGCATTAATATCGAAGATCTGCACAGCATCTCCTCGACCTGCTCTACGCAATGCACCTTTAGCTGCATTGTCTAATCGTGTACCATTTACACGCACAGTTGGTTGTCCTGACACTTTAAAGCTAAATCCGGTAACATTTAGATTCACATCAAAGTCGAAATCAGGTAACACGGCGCTTACGGTTGAAATTTCAAGACCTTGGCGCTGCATTCTTACAATTCCGGTTTCCCCACGAATGGCTCCTACCGGTGCAGGAATATCCTTGATACGGAAAACAGCCGGTGTGCTAATATTTTGTCCATCAGGCAATGTACCGCTTGCGGTAATAGTTACCTCACGACCCGTTCCGGGGCGCATTACATACTTACTACCAGAGACTTGACTTAGCCCTGTTGCTCGTGCACTCACCTTGTTATCAGGAATTCCAGGGATAGACACTGTCATTGGGTTATCAACTCCACGGTATACCACGTTCATCTTGTCTGCAGAGATCACAGCAGAATTTGGTTTAGAAATTGTTGAGAACCCTGTACTTACAGGTATTTCAACTTCCTCTCCATCCTGTAAGAAAATTAAATTTCCTTCAATTTTATGGTCACCAGGACTTCCAGCATTTATGTTCAATTTTACTTTACCACTTTCTATGGTGTACTGATCTTCGGTTAACGGTCTTCCGTCTAACGTTAACTCAACACGATTAGGTCGTGTATTAGGATCTTTACGCCCTAGTACAATTCCACCTTCAAAAGGCTCTCCTGAATAGTACGCCGATTTAGACGCTTCTAATAAAGTATTGTATTGTGTAAAAGACAGTGCAGCAGCTTGTTGACCTGCTAACATTGTAGACAGAATTTCACTTTCGGTTGTTTTAACATCGTTTTGCATCTGTGTCATCTTTGTTCTAGATGCCACCAATGGAAAACCTTCAAAGTGATAATTCAACCAAGGCACTTCAACACCATCACGACGCGTTTCAGGCTGAGTTTCAAACTTGGATTGAACGTCTGCGGCAATATTTTGAAATCTTGGATCATCCCCAATAATTTCTAATACACCTTCACGATACGTATCAATCTTAGCTACAAACTCTTTTCCTTCCGGCGATAAATTATCACCTTGGAAGAAAGTTCGATCTAGATAATCGGGCTTATCCTGAACTTCGTAATCTGTTTTTTCATCTTCCTTTACAGTCGCCATCATATCGCTTTTTATATTGGCGATATAACTACTGAATTCGGTAGATAGCTGACTAATTTGATCAGCTTTTTGCTTGACATCTCCGTACTGTTCAGGTTGTTCGGCTGCTTTTGTAGCAAGACTTTCCATGAACGCTTCGTTTCGCGCTTCGGTTGCCGTGTTAGATTCTGATAATCTCTCATTTAAAAGTCCGAAAGCCGATAAGACTTCCTTAGACATATTTAGTGCCAGCATCGCGATGAAAACCAAATACATTAGGTTAATCATCTTTTGTCTGGGGGATAAACTTCCTTTAGCCATGTTCTTTTAGTTTTTTTGTGTTTATAAAAGTGTGTCTAATAGGAAATTAGTTTCTGTTCATTGCAGATAGCATACCTCCGTAAACTCCATTCAATGAAGAAAGGTTGGTTGCCAAGTGCTCCATTTGCTGTTTAAGTTGTTCTGCATTTTCAGCAACGCGCTCGTTCACTTCCGTTTGACGGCTAGTAGATTCTACTTGTACTTTATATAAGCTGTTCAATGATTCCATTTGTGCAGCCGCTAGTGCCATTTCTTCGCTATATTTCTTGGTAGAGTTCATAGCTTCGGCAGTAGGTGCCATTCCTTTTGCAGCTCCTTCGAAAGAACGGATGCTTGTGCTAAGGCTGTTCATTAATTCTGAATCGATACGAGCATCTTTTAGCATCTCGTCTAATTTCTTAGAAAGTAATCCTTCTGCATCTTTAGGTTGCTCGGCTTTTTTACCTTTAGAAGCTCCACCTGCCAACTCTGGGTATACCAATGACCAATCCAAGTCGTCATCTACCGGCTCGAATGCAGATATCGCGAAAATGATAGCTTCGGTAATAAGACCGATGGCCAATAACAATCCTCCGTTTAGGGGACCTAATTCCCAGTGAAGGATTTTAAATAAGGCTCCTAAAATTACGATAGAAGCTCCAAGCCCGTAGGCCATATTAAATAATTTCTTTGATGATCTTGATTGTGCCATAATACAATAATTTAGTTTAGTTAAGTTTAATTTAGGTTGCGTTTATGCGCTATTTTTTCTGAAGGGTTTATCGGGCGTCACCGAACTTTTCGTTCAATACTACGTCGGTTCCCATATAATCCTGTACGGTTCTAAAGCCAATATAGCTTCTGGCAGAATCTGCATACTCGTAGTCACGAGTACTCACCTGAAGAAAATAAGCAACGTCTTTCCAAGAACCTCCACGAACTACTTTACGCATATTGGTATCGTCGTTTACGTTCGGGTTCATCGTAGAAGTATATTCATAAGATGCTGGATCGTAGGATGAGTCTACCCACTCACTTACGTTTCCGGCCATATTATACAAGTTATAGTCATTGGGCTCGTATGCATCGGCCTCTACAGTGTATAGGGCTTGATCTGCAGCATAGTCACCACGTAATGGCTTAAAGTTCGCTAAGAAACAACCACGGTCATTCTTAGCGTAAGGACCACCCCAAGGATAGGTAGCAGATTCGAGACCACCACGCGCTGCATATTCCCATTCGGCCTCTCCAGGAAGTCTGAATGAATTTACATGCTGACGTCTTCTCGACTTCTGGTACGCATTCTTGTAAAGGGTTCTCCATGCACAAAAAGCTTTCGCTTGCTTCCAACTAACCCCAACTACCGGGTAATCACCATAGGCTTCATGCCAGAAGTAATCATTGTGCATTGGTTCATTATACGAATAATTAAAATCCTTGATCCAAACGGTAGTGTCGGGATAGATATTAACTTCTTCTTTCTTTATAAAGTCTTTTCTTCGCTTAGATTTGTCACGCGCAGCAGCTTGAATGTCCATATAAGTGTACTGGAACTTCAATTTTTCTACGTCGATGGTACGTTGCCCGTTATACGCCTCTTCGGCAGGGATGTACATGGTATCCATTACTTCAGAATAGTATTCATCGGGATATTCAGAAGTGTCCCAAATTAGGTCCACATCGTTATTGATCTTTCTACCGGCGTAGAAATCTTCTCCCATTCCGAAGTAGTTATCGTACATATACTGTTCGTATGGGGTCATTTCTTCGTTCTCCTGATCCACAAAGGCAAATTCGCCAATACCACCGTCTCCCGGTGTAGCTCCTACTTCGTCGGCAAGGATCGCAAGTTTTAATCGTACGGTAGAGTCCCGCACCCAATTTACAAACTGACGGTATTCAGCATTGGTAATTTCGGTCTCGTCCATATAGAAGGAACGAACCGTAACAGTTTTTGTTGGCGCATCGTTGACGGCAACAAAATCGTCGTCAGATTTACCCATGATGAAAGCCCCACCCGGTACAAGTGTCATACCATAAGGCTTTTCAGGATACCATTTCTTACCTTTTGCTCCTACCAATTCACCTCTGTCTCCAGAGTTACAACTGAACAAAAAGGCAACAATCGCAGTTAATGCAATAAACTTCTTCATAGGTATTTAGGTTAAATTTTCGAGATTCAAGGGCGTAAACCTATTTATAAAATTTTAAAAAAACAACAATTTTCTTAAAAAACCCTTAAACCTTGGTTTTACTTAGTTCGTTTGATTATACTTCGTTTTTCCGGCGGGCTTTGTACCACCGTTCAGGAATTTCCTGATTTGTCGCACCCAAATATTCGCCATAAGTGCAAGGTAATAACGTTCGTCTTTTTAATTTATTATTAACATTTGAAATAAAAGGCAATTCTATCCACCATCTTCCGGTTTTATTGCTCTTTTTAAACACTAATATTTCATCTTCTACCGGCACTTGGTAGGTAGTATAGAGTTCTTCATTATCAAAATCTTCATCGGCAACCCTAAAATTCACGCCTTCTACAAAATACCACAGCACCTGAGCAACCAACATTGCTGCACTCTTCACCTCGCTAAAATCTCTTAATTCGTAGATCCCAAACGAGCTCACTCTGTTACTTATACCCGCATAACGTGCTATAGCACATATCTCTCTTCCATCGAAGCCATTTGGACTTTCATTATTTCTATAACTGATTTCTGAGCTTTTTATTGCTGAAATGTCCAACGCCACTATATCTGCATTACGCAAAATAGGCTCCGTCACCGAAATATCGGCCGTGACCTCTCCCAAGCGATAGGCATCGAAGTACAGTTTGTCCATTAATGAAATTTCCTGTGGCGCATTAAAGAATGACTGGTACCCAAGTGTACTATAATTAAACAGGTTATAAGGCTTGTCTACGATTATCTTTCCAACGTACGACTTATTCGTAATGGGTTTCTCGGCATCCCCCAGATCGAAACGGGTGTCAACATTTACCAAATTCACCATCTTCTCCATCGAGTCGTAGGCACGGTATTGTGCATATAACAGATCTTGACTACCGCCTAATATAAGTGGAATTATGTTTTTACGCAGCAACGCATCGGTAACGGTTTTGAATGCAAAATAGGTGTCTTCTACAGTTTCTCCCGGTTCAATATCACCAAGATCTACAATACGATGCGACCAGTTTCCGGGATATAATGCATACAACGCTTTTCGAAATGCATCGAAAGAGAGCGTGTCACCTATATAATTAACATCGTTCCTATTTTCACGTACGCCTAAGAGGGCAAATTTTACGCCTTTTAGATCTGGCAGATCACCAGCCGTGTTGTGGATCTCAATTTGTTTTCCTAATACGCCAGCCGGCAGCACCTCCTTATGGGCAAGTACCGATTTGGCAACCGGGGACAGAAATTCAATCATTATTTTTTCTTAGCAGTCGATTTTTTTTTACGGGTCGTTTTTTTCTTTGGCCCTTTTTTGGCAAGCAGGTCTTTGGCATCTTCTAAGGTAATCTTATCGGCTTTTGTGCTCTTAGGCAATTCTACTTTTGTTTTACCTTTAATAAGATTAAATCTTCCCCAACGTGCTTTCTCTAATCGTATTCCTTCTTCGGGCCATTCGTTGATCAATTTATCGATCTCCTTTTGCTTTTTAAGTTCGATCAATTCTTCAATGTCTTCTTCGGAAAGATTATCGAAATCATATTTCTTGTTCACATTAATAAACATATTGTTCCACTTAATAAATGGACCAAATCTACCTTTCCCTTTTTGAACCGGCAATCCTTCATACATATATATAGGTGCATCGGCTTTTTTCTTTGCTTCTATCAACTCTTTGGCATATGCCATATCAACGTCTAATGGGTCCATCCCTTTTGGAAGGGAGATAAATTTCTTTCCGAAGCGAACATAAGGCCCATAACGTCCATTGTTCACCTCAACTTCTTCGTTGTCGTATACGCCTAATGTCTTCGGAAGCTTGAACAGGTCCATTACTTCCTCATAGGTTACTAAATGCAATTGCTGGTCGGGACGTAAGCTCGCAAACTTCTTCTCTTCATCTTCGGGCGCTCCTATTTGTGCCATAGGTCCATACTTTCCTAATCGCACTAAGACCGGTTTTCCTGTTTCAGGATCTTCACCTAAAATACGTTCGCCACTTTCGCGATCGGCATTTTCTTGCACATCTTCCACACGCGGATGAAACTTTGCGTAGAAGTCTTTCATCATCTGTGTCCACTCCTCTTTCCCTTCTGCTATATCATCAAAATCGGCCTCAACTTTAGCGGTAAAGTTGTAATCTAGAATATTCTCGAAATGATCCACTAAAAAATCGTTCACAATAAGTCCGATGTCGGTAGGCACCAACTTCCCTTTATCACTTCCAACGGTTTCGGTGAGTTCTTTTTCTTTTAGTGAGCCTCCATCTAAGGTCATTTGCAAATACGATCGCTCGGTACCTTCAACAGTACCTTTTTCAACATAGTTCCTATTTATAATGGTAGAAATAGTTGGTGCATAGGTAGATGGTCGCCCAATGCCTAATTCTTCCAATTGTTTTACCAGCGAAGCTTCTGTATATCGATACGGCGGACGCGTAAAACGTTGGGTTGCGGTTATGTATTCGTTCGATAAAGTATCGTTCTTCTTCAAATTTGGCAGCATTCCGTCTTGTTCTTCATCTTCAAAATCGGTTCCTTCCAAATACACTTTTAAGAAACCATCGAACTTTATCATTTCTCCGTTGGCTGTAAATTGTTCGGCAAGAGTTTCCGAAGCATGTATTCCAATCTTTACATTGGTGCGTTCTAATTGTGCATCACTCATTTGTGATGCGAGGGTCCGTTTCCAAATAAGGTCATACAATCGCGCTTGGTCCCTATCGCCTTCTATGGTATGAACAGACATATCGGTAGGTCGTATTGCCTCATGGGCTTCTTGGGCTCCTTTCGACTTGCCTTTATAGTTTCTTGGTTTGCTATACGAAGCGCCGTACGAAGATTCGATCTCTTTTTGAGCAGCCGCTTTGGCGTCGTTCGACAGGTTTACACTGTCGGTTCTCATATAGGTAATACGTCCCGCCTCATACAAGCGTTGTGCAATGGTCATGGTTTTTCCTACGGAAAAATACAACTTACGTGAAGCTTCCTGCTGTAAGGTAGAGGTTGTAAATGGCGGAGCGGGTGATTTTTTAGCCGGTTTTTTAGTTAGGTCGGCAATCGTATAAGAAGCTCCTATATTCTTTTGAAGGAATTCACGTGCTGCTTCCTCGGTATCAAAATTCTTAGGTAGTTTGGCTTTAAATTTACTGCCGTCGGCAGTGGTAAACTCGGCATCGATACGATATGAGCCAACCGGTGTAAAGGCCTCTATGTCTCTTTCGCGTTCTACAATAAGTCGAACCGCCACACTTTGCACACGTCCGGCAGAAAGCCCTCCTTTTACTTTTCGCCACAAGACCGGAGATAGTTCGTAGCCCACCAAACGGTCTAAAACACGTCTGGCCTGCTGCGCATTTACCAAATTATAATCGATCTTACGCGGATTCTCAATTGCTTTTAATATTGCCGACTTGGTGATCTCGTGGAAAACGATACGTTTGGTCTTTTCTTCATCCAGATCCAATTCCTCGGCCAAGTGCCAAGCAATGGCCTCTCCTTCTCTATCTTCATCACTCGCCAGCCATACAGTATCTGCTTTTTTAGAAAGTTGTTTGAGCTCTTTTACCAAGCTTTTCTTATCGGAGGACACAGTATATTTAGGGGTAAAATCACCCTCAACATCAACACCCAACTCCTTAGAAGGCAGATCGGCTATATGCCCAAAGCTAGATGCAACCTTGAAATCTTTTCCTAGAAATTTTTCAATGGTTTTTGCCTTCGCAGGTGACTCCACTATCACTAAATTCTTTGCCATATTCGATTTTGTTTGGGCTACAAAAGTATGTGATTTTTTTTATACTGAATTTCAAACCCTAAAATTTAAGCTTCTGTTAACTATATAATTTATGAAATATCAGGAAATTACAGTACCTATATTTTTAGCGCATCTCATCCATGAAACATTTTTTTGCTTTTCTGAAACATAAGGGTTGGGCAATAACGTTGTTCCTGCTATGCGCAGTTCTATTTCAAAGTTGTAGTTCTATAGCCGATTATCCCACCTACGCTAAAAAGAATACCATCGTGCACGTGGTGGTTGAAATTCCCGCAGGCACTAACAAAAAGATAGAATACAACGCTGCTTCAAATAGTTTTAAAGCACCACTACTAGATGGAAAGCAGCGAAGTATCGCTTATCTGCCATATATTGGAAACTACGGATTTATTCCCGGTACCTTTTCAAATCCTCGAACGGGAGGTGACGGCGACGCCTTAGATGCACTTGTATTATGTGAACGGCTGTATAGTGGTTCGGTAGTGACGGCAAAACCTATAGGTATTTTGAAACTTACAGATAATGGAGAACGTGATTATAAGGTGATCTGTATTCCTTCCGAAGAAAAATTACAAACCATTACAGCGAATTCTTTTCTCGAGCTTTCAGAAAAATATCCCGGAATGCTTCAAATAATCGAACTTTGGTTTACAAATTACAATCCGTTAGACCCTGTCGAAATTATTGGATGGGGCGACGAAACCGAAGCCCTTTCAGAAATAAACAAGGCGCTAAGCGAAAAATAGATCTTAACCCTGATTCAAGTCTGTTGGCACTGTATCGTTCTCGAATCCTATGGTGTCTTTATATAGGTAATACATAGGTATATGCACGAAAAATGCGGTAACAAAAACGCCAATAAAACAAACCAATATTCCTAATTGAGCAATAATGGACGACAAAATGATCAGTCCGAAAATGATAAGCCAAAACCGATTCCCTAATTTGAAACTGGCACGAATAATTGCTCCTGCCGACAACTTTTTATTGAACGCAAAAATAGGTGCGATCAATTGTAAGGGAACCATTACATAAAAAATGGGGAGGTAACATAGCAGGGCGGCCGCTAATGCGATCCCCATAGTAGCCAAAGACAATAACAACATTTTTCCAAAATAGGATCTCATATAAGTAAAATAACCCCCAACTTCTATAGGTTGCCCGGTATCTTCACGTTGACATACCTTATAAAAATGAGCAGTGATAGCCAAACTCACGACTTGCATTAAAAATGTGACCAAAAAGATCACAATTATATACACTACGATCAACACAGGCGAAAAATCCAGTTCCGGCTCGTAATAATGCCCATTGATCGAGGCGTCTATCATTTCGATATACATTGGTGCAAAGGGCGCATAAACCAAAATGATAATAGGAATTGCAACTGCTATGGTGATCAACCCATGTTTAAGACATTCTTGCCAAACTTTCTTAAACAATTCGAAGCTACGGGTAAGGATGTCGCCAAAATCGGGTTTTGGCGCATTTGCGATCTTTCTAAAAAGGGTTGGTTCCATCAAGGTGGTTTTTTGCGGTTATTACTTCAAATGTATGAAAAAGAAGTCTGCCACTTTGTCACAAACTATAATTAAATTGTATCTTTGCCGTTGCTCACCACCACAGGTGAAAATGAAAAAAAGAACGGACGTTTTGAAAGAAGCTATAGAAGAAAAAGTGATCGATGAGAAGAAACAGGGTGAGTCCTTGGTTCTGGAAGCTAAAGAAGGGAATACCCGTAAATTATTTATAGAGAGTTACGGATGCCAAATGAATTTTAGCGATAGTGAGATCGTGGCCTCCATTTTGGCCAACGAAGGATTTAATACTACCCAACGATTAGAGGACGCCGATTTGGTCTTGGTAAACACTTGTTCTATTCGTGATAAAGCCGAACAGACCGTAAGAAAACGACTCGAAAAATACAATGCCGTTAAGCGAACCAATCCAAAAATGAAAGTCGGCGTACTTGGTTGTATGGCCGAACGCTTAAAAAGCAAATTCTTGGAAGAGGAGAAGATCGTCGATATGGTCGTGGGACCCGATGCATACAAGGACCTTCCTAATCTACTAAAAGAAGTAGAAGAAGGGCGCGACGCAGTGAATGTCATTCTTTCTAAAGATGAAACCTATGGTGACGTTGCTCCTGTGCGACTCGGCGGAAACGGCATTACCGCCTTTGTAAGCATTACACGCGGTTGTGACAATATGTGTACCTTTTGTGTTGTTCCTTTTACTAGGGGACGTGAGCGAAGTCGAGATCCCCAAAGTATCTTGGAAGAAGTGAACGATCTTGCAACTAAAGGTTATAAGGAGATCACATTGCTAGGCCAAAATGTAGATAGCTACTTATGGTATGGCGGCGGACTTAAAAAAGACTTTAAAAATGCATCTGAGATGCAACAGGCTACTGCGACCGATTTCGCACAATTGCTGGAACTTGTTGCAACGGCACAACCTAAGATGCGAATTCGCTTCTCCACTTCTAATCCGCAGGATATGAAAGAAGATGTGTTGCACGCCATCGCAAAGCACAAAAATATTTGCAATTACATTCATTTACCGGTACAAAGTGGAAGTACACGAATCCTAAAAGCAATGAACCGGCAGCATACACGTGAAGAATATATGGCGCTGATCGATAAGGTGCATGAGATCATCCCCGATTGTGCGATCTCTCAGGATATGATTACCGGTTTCCCTTCGGAAACAGAAGTGGACCATCAAGATACCTTGTCCTTAATGGAATATGTAAAATACGACTTTGGCTTTATGTTCATGTATTCGGAACGACCCGGAACCATGGCAGCCAGAAAACTTGAAGACGATGTTCCTGAAGCAGTTAAAAAACGCAGATTGGTAGAGATCGTAGATCTTCAACAAAAACACAGTGCGTTTCGCACCAAACAATTCTTAGGAAAAACTGTGGAAGTGTTGATCGAAAAAGAATCGAAAAAGAACGAGGACGAATGGAGCGGACGCACCCAACAAAATACGGTGGCCGTTTTCCCAAAAGAACATTATAAACCGGGCGACTTCGTCATGGTAAAGATTAATGAGTGTACTACTGCTACACTAATTGGAGAAGCAGTAGGTTATTCAGAGAATATGTAACTATGGAATCAGTTCAAGCAACCAAACAACGATTTGGGATCATTGGAAATGACCCAAAACTGAATCGTGCCGTAGAAAAGGCGATTCAGGTCGCACCTACCGATATATCGGTATTGGTTACAGGTGAGAGTGGTGTAGGAAAAGAAAGCATTCCAAAGATCATTCATTCCTTATCACATCGCAAACACGGAAAATACATTGCCGTTAACTGTGGTGCCATTCCGGAGGGAACCATAGACAGCGAACTTTTTGGACATGAAAAAGGAGCGTTTACCGGTGCTACTGCAACACGTAGCGGCTATTTTGAAGTAGCCGATGGCGGTACCATCTTTTTAGATGAAGTTGGTGAATTACCCCTCCCTACCCAAGTACGATTATTACGTGTATTGGAAAATGGCGAATTCTTAAAAGTTGGCTCGTCCAAGATCCAAAAAACTGATGTGCGCATCGTAGCGGCCACAAATGTAAAAATGGTGGAAGCCATCGATAAGGGAAAGTTTAGAGAGGACCTCTACTATCGTCTTAGTACGGTAGAGATCAATTTACCCCCACTACGAGAGCGCAGTGAAGACATCCATTTATTGTTTCGAAAATTTGCATCCGATTTTGCACAGAAATATAAAATGCCCACCATTAGGTTGGATGATGACGCGGCCGATTTATTGCTACAATACCGTTGGGGTGGAAATATTCGTCAATTGCGCAACGTAGCCGAGCAGATCTCTGTATTGGAACAAGAACGCGCTATTTCTTATACCACTTTGCGCAACTACTTGCCCGATGTAGGTAGTCAATTGCCTGCTGTGATCAACAACAAAAAACGAGAGAGTGACTTTAGTAGTGAGCGAGAAATTTTGTACAAGGTATTGTTCGATATGCAACGCGATGTGAACGATCTTAAAAAGTTAACCTTGGAGTTGATGAAGAGCGGCAATGCTTCAAAAGTAAAAGAAGAGAACTCGACACTTATTAATAAGATCTATTCTGAAGAGAACGACCACGAAGAAGAATTAGCGGCATTTGTCGATGACGAGACCACTTCCGAAGAACAAAAAGTAGAGGTGCTTGGCATCCCGTCGAATGCTTCGGAAAGCTATGATTCGGCACAAGGAAGAACCAAGAAAGACAATTACGATTTTGCCGAAGAGATCGAAGAAGAAGAAAATCTGTCGCTTCAAGAAAAAGAGCTGGAACTTATTAAGAAATCGCTCGAAAAATACAATGGAAAACGCAAGGATGCCGCCGAAGAATTAGGCATTTCCGAACGTACTTTGTACAGAAAAATAAAACAGTATAATTTGTAAAACGGTGGTTGTTCGCTAACAACCTTGGCCTATGGCACAAATAGCACGTATTGGAATATTTATCCTTTTATCGGTTATGATCCAAGGATGTAAGTTCTATTCGTTTACGGGAGCCGATATCGATTATTCGCAGACCAAGACGTTTCAAGTTAATTATTTTCAGAACAGTGCGCCTTTGGTGGAGCCGGGTATTGCGAGAGATTTTACCCAAAATCTGCAAAATCTATTGTTGAATCAAACGAGCCTAGATCTGGTTAATAACAACGGCGATCTTATCTACGAAGGCGAAATAGTTGAATATTACATCGCACCTATTACCGCCACCGCGCAGAGCACGGCAGCGCAAAACAGATTGACCATTGCTATTAATGTTCGTTTTTTTAATACAAATACACCTGATAAGGATTTTGAACAACGTTTTTCTTTCTATTTCGATTATCCGGGCAGCGCGCAGTTAACAGGCAGCCGACTCGATGAAGCGGTAGAAGTAATCTTTGAACGAATTACACAAGATATTTTTAACAAATCACTTGCAAACTGGTAAGCCTTTGAATACACAATCGTTTACATATCTACTTGCCAATCCACAAAAAATAAGTGGAGCGCACACCAAGGAACTCCATCAAGTGATAGAGAGCTATCCGTATTTTCAAACAGCTCGAGCATTACAACTCAAAGGGTTAAAACAGGAGAACAGCTTTTTATACAACGATGCGCTAAAGGTAACAGCTGCGTATACGACCGATCGCAATGTCTTGTTTGAATACATTACTTCGGAAAAATTTGTACAGCATGAGATCTCACAAGCCATTTTAGGCCATGAGAGTGAAGCTGAAACTTTAGAAGTGAAGTCTGAAGATCTAACCGAACAAGTGAGCTTAGAATTGGACAAACAGATCAAGGCCGAATTAAAAAAGGCCGAGGCGATCTTAAATCCGAAGCTCTTCGAACGTAAAGTAGCAGCCATACAAAGCAGTATTGAGGAGACCGAGACCAAGGAACAGCCTTCGGCAGCAGATACTTTAGAAATTGATGCGCCGTTGCCATTTACAAAGAAAGATACACACTCCTTTAGTGAGTGGTTAAAACTTTCGAAGGCCACACCCATAGATCGTTCTGAAACGGAAGACGATACTTCAGAAACAACAGATCAAGCCACTAAAGAGCGTAAATTTGAACTGATCGATAAATTTATTCAAGAGCGACCTAGGATCCTTCCGAAGGAATCTTCAGAAAAGAACACCGACCTGGCCGCCCCTTATACCGAGGCTTCCGATTCGTTAATGACAGAGACGTTGGCCAAGGTGTATGTGCAACAAAAGAACTATAAAAAGGCAATTCAAGCCTATAAAATTTTAATTTTGAAAAATCCCGAAAAAAGTGGTTTCTTTGCAGACCGAATTCGGGCCATTACTAAATTGATAAATACAGAACAATGAGTGCGTTTACAATATTTATGATCTTAATTATTATCGTTGCCTTTCTATTGGTCGTTGTGATCATGGTGCAAAACCCAAAAGGTGGCGGCCTATCTTCTTCGTTTGGAGGCGGTGGAACCCAGCAATTAGGAGGCGTTCAAAAAACTACCGACTTCTTGGACAAGAGTACGTGGACGCTTGGTGCGATCATGTTGGCATTGATCTTAGTATCGAACATTCCAATCATGGGAGGCTCTGCAGCCGAGACCCAATTGTTTGATGATAATGCCGTGGAAAATACAATTCCGGCAGAGAACACAACACCGGTCGATGCGGGAACTACAACCGATACTCAAGACGCAGAACAGTAGTCGCGAGATATAGTACATAATTATCAATGCCAGCTTGTCAGAAGCTGGCATTTTTTGTTTCAAAATGTCAGTTTTAATCCATTGGCATAATTTCTGACTATTAGGGATAGAAAGTAAAAAACTAAAGTTTAACCAAACCCGTTATAGGCGGGCAACTAAAATTATATTGAAAATGGCGTTAAAAATTCGACCTCTTTCAGACCGGGTTGTTATTGAACCTCAGGAAGCGGAAACCAAAACCGCATCTGGATTATACATTCCAGACTCTGCTAAAGAAAAACCACAGCAAGGTAAAGTTGTAGCTGTTGGTTCCGGAAAAAAAGACCATGACATGACCGTGAAAGTTGGTGATGTTGTACTATACGGTAAGTATTCCGGTAGTGAATTAAAGTTTGATGGCAACGATTACCTCATTATGCGTGAGGATGACATACTTGCGATCATCTAAACCTTTCAAAAAAAGTTTAACAAATACGTATAGTTGCAACCGCAACTATATAACTAATAAAGAATTTTTAAAATGGCAAAAGATATAAAATTTGATGTGGAAGCACGTGACGCGATAAAGCGTGGTGTAGATGCATTGGCAAATGCAGTAAAAGTTACATTGGGTCCAAAAGGGCGAAATGTTATTATTAGCAAATCGTTTGGAGCTCCTCAAGTAACCAAAGATGGTGTAACCGTTGCAAAAGAAATTGAATTAGAAGACGCGTTAGAGAACATGGGAGCACAAATGGTGAAAGAAGTTGCTTCTAAGACCAATGACCTTGCAGGTGATGGTACAACCACTGCTACTGTTTTAGCCCAAGCAATCGTAAAAGAAGGATTAAAGAATGTAGCCGCCGGAGCAAATCCGATGGACCTTAAACGCGGGATCGACAAAGCAGTCGAAGCCATCGTTAAAGACCTGGAAAAACAAACGACCAAGGTTGGAAATTCTTCCGACAAGATCAAACAAGTTGCGTCTATTTCGGCCAACAACGATGACCAAATTGGTGACCTAATTGCTAAGGCGTTCGATAAAGTTGGAAAAGAAGGAGTGATCACTGTAGAAGAAGCAAAAGGAACCGAAACCTACGTAGATGTAGTCGAGGGAATGCAATTTGACAGAGGATACTTATCTCCATACTTTGTTACCGACAGCGAGAAAATGCAGACCGAGCTTGAAAACCCGATGATCTTATTGTACGATAAAAAGATCTCTTCTATGAAAGATCTATTGCCTGTACTTGAGCCGGTAGCTCAGCAAGGTAAATCGTTATTGATCATTGCTGAAGATGTAGACGGTGAAGCATTAGCAACCTTAGTGGTGAACAAACTACGCGGTTCGTTAAAGATCGCTGCTGTTAAAGCACCCGGTTTTGGTGACCGAAGAAAAGCAATGTTAGAAGACATCGCAATTCTTACAGGTGGAACTGTGATTAGTGAAGAAAGAGGCTTTACGCTAGAGAATACTACCGTAGACATGTTAGGTTCTGCCGAAACAGTGACCATCGACAAAGACAATACGACCATCGTGAATGGATCGGGGAACAAGAGCGATATCAAAGGCCGCGTAAATCAGATCAAATCACAGATCGAAACTACGACTAGCGACTACGACAAAGAAAAGCTACAAGAGCGTCTCGCAAAATTAGCAGGTGGTGTAGCTGTGTTGTATGTAGGTGCTGCTTCCGAAGTAGAGATGAAAGAAAAGAAAGATCGTGTTGACGATGCCCTTCACGCAACGCGTGCCGCGGTAGAGGAAGGAATCGTAGCCGGTGGTGGAGTAGCTTTGGTACGTGCTCAAAAAGTACTTGAAAAGCTTACTACCGATACGTTGGATGAGTCGACCGGAATCCAGATCGTTGCAAAAGCAATCGAATCTCCATTGAGAACCATCGTAGAAAATGCCGGTGGTGAAGGTTCTGTTGTAATTAACAAAGTACACGAAGGCAAGAAACACTTTGGGTATGACGCCAAAACAGAGACCTATGTAGATATGCTGAAAGAAGGGATCATCGATCCTAAGAAAGTAACACGTATCGCATTAGAGAACGCAGCTTCTGTTGCAGGTATGATCCTAACAACAGAGTGTGCCTTGGTAGATATTAAGGAAGAGAACGCAGGCGGTGGCGGAATGCCTCCAATGGGCGGCGGAATGCCGGGAATGATGTAATGAACATCGTTCAAACTGCTATAAATATGAAAGCCACCTTTTGTAAAGGTGGCTTTTTTTTATTGTTCCAATTGAGGGTTTATCGAAATAAACCGAACACAAATTACTTCTTCTTAGAAGCAGTCTGTGGAGCCTTTTTAGCAGGAGCTTTCGCAGCTGCTTTCTTTGGTTGAGGCTTTCCGTTTGACTTAGCTATTGCCATAATGATCTTTTTAAAAGATGTAGTAAATGTATGCGAGAAACTGATTCGTGATACTTTTATTCTGAAATATTTAACTAAAATATATTAGCTATACATCCCAATAAGCATAACGATCGCCATAGCTAACATTATGGTGTTCTCGATAAAGGTCGCTTCGGTCATTGGCAGGTTGAGCGCAGTTCCTAAACACGCACAGCGAATTTTCTTTTTGCTCAGCAAGGTCCGGGTTACGCCTACCGTGGTAATTCCAAGTACAATAAGCGTAACAATCAAGGCAATCGTTACTTCCCAACGCATTAAGAACATAAGTCCCAATACAGTTTCAAGGAAAGGGTAGATCTTTCCGTAAAAAGGAAACACCTTAGCCAGCGGATCGTACATTCGAAACGATTCAGGAAACCCTTTAAGGTCTAGCATCTTGAAAAAGCTAAAAACAATATAGAACAATCCCATAAAGTCTAGCATGGCCTGGCTCGTATCCCAAGCTTCCCAATTGAGCAGCAGTGCTGCTATAGTTATATATGTCAGTATAAGCAATAATGGCTTTAACTGTTGAAGTTTGGTCTTTTCTTCGGAAGTTGAATTCGTTGTAGAATCTGTAGTATCGAAAATGTTCTGCTCGGGTTTGGTCTTCTCTTCGGAAACTTCTTCCATCGAATATTTTGGCGATAGTGCCTTTTGAAAGGTTTCGACCGCAATATGATGCTCCATGCTAATGGTAGCCATTTCGCTATCGAGATCGACTGTCACATGCTGCACACCGGAAACTTCGCTTAGTTCTTGCGTTACAGTTGCACGGCACCCATTGCATGTCATGCCTTTTATGTTGTATTGATGTGTCATTTTATTGTTCCGGTAATTTTAGGGTCATATTGCTTCCCAGGAAAATATAATCAACATGACCGGCCAGATTTACGGTCTCTGTTTTAAAATGCATGTGCAAGTTCGAATCGTGATGGGTAAATACTCCTTTATGCGCTTCAGAATAAAATCCTAAAATATCGATAAACTGATTTGCAAGCACACCATTAAGGCCAGAATCTAAATGACTCTGCCGATTGTGATTCGGATTGTTTTCATCCCAGTCTACAATATGCCAATTCAGTTTAGCAATAGGTCCTGAAAGCATAAACGGAAATGGTTTGCTTACATCCACTCCGGCTTCTTGGGCTGCCTGTTTAACGAAAATCGCAAACTGCCCGTCACTTTTTACCATAGCCGGCACCTTCACCTCTTTCCATTTAGGCACTTGTGCATAGACCAACATGGCAGCGTTGTCATCAAAGCTACGATCTATGTTTACCATCTCGTCTGTTTTCTCACTGTTATACGCCACCCCATTAAAGATCTGTATTTCGCCTTGTAACCCCTCTGCTGCTCCTAAAGCGTATAAGTTTGGAACTTCTTTCAGGTCGGTTAATGAAATGGTCGCGTCAAGCTCTCCTTTCATAATGGTTTGCAAAGAACCGGCGTATTGCACGCCTTCTACATGTACCGGCTTGTCTTGTTTCTTCGTTTCAGATTTACAACCAACCAAGGTCAAGATCATGATTACTAGGCTTGCAAATTGAGTGATTCTATAGTTCATAGTTAGTTAAAAAATTTTATGAGTAATCCTATCGCAAGCCAAAGATAACAAACCAGTGCTGCATATTTTAAAATAGCTTCTAACAGTTTACTTTTTGGAGCCATTTCTCCCATTTTATAGGAAACATCTGTTTTCTTGAAAAACCCGAGGTAGATTAAAATCCCGGTAATTGCCAAAAAGATACAGTTTAAATAGAAAGTATAATCGATCTTAAAATATTCACTATCGGTAATGGTCACTTGCGACGGATCGGGAAGCGCACCAAACAGATCGAAGGCATAATGCAACGTTATCGACGTTCCAATCAATGCAGTAAAAAGTAAGAACAAGATAAACAGTGACATTTTCCAGCCGTAATATTTTGCATTAATACGTAGCACGGGAAACACTACCAGGTCACTAAAAATAAAGGCCATTACTCCGGCAAAACTTACTCCTTTGCCAAACAACAAAGCAGCCAATGGAATGTTCCCCATCGAGCCAATAAAGGTTAAGAAAGCAGCTACCGGTCCTACGATCACATGCTCGAGTATTTCCCAAAAGGTAAAATCGGTAGTTCCTTGTCCACTGTTTATAAACAACGTCTTAAAGAAGGCATCGGGAACAAATGCAGCAACAATTCCTGCTATGGTAAAACCAACTGTTACATCTTTCCAGACCATCTTCCACTCCATCGCATATTGTCTAGAAACCTTAACCCAACCTTCGGTAGAACTAATTTTTTTCTTCCAATGGGTAGTTGTTTCGTCTTCTGATCCACTTTGTTGATCTTTTAGGTTTTCACGTGCTTTTTCGATCAACTTCTTCGGATTTATTAATCGGATCAACAACCAAACGAGCGCTATGAGTAACACTCCTCCGGCATATTCACCAACCACGAACTGCCAACCTAGAAATATGGAGATAATGATTCCTAATTCGATCACCAAATTGGTTGACGCTAAGAGAAACGCCATGGACGAAACAAAACTTGCTCCTTTCTTAAAAATAGATTTGGCCGAAGCCAATGCTGCAAAACTGCAAGAACTGCTAATAAATCCAAAGAACGTACCTAGCAGTACGCCCTTACCTTCATTGCCACCCATGGTTTTTTGCATGCGTTTTTCGGTAACGAAAATTTGGATCATTCCACTAATTACATACCCTAGGATAAATGCCCAAAGTGCCATCCAAAAGAATCCGGCACTGGTATAGGCAGCTTCACCCCATTGTTCTAAAAATGAGTTCATCGCTGCTCTATATGTCTAATGTTAGCAGAGTCTCGCATTGGTTGGCTTATCACGTTGTTCTTAGTTATTATCGTGGTCTTTTTTAACTTTTTCATCACGATACAAACAGCATGGATGCACACTGTTATAGGCTTCATCGGTTGCCTTTATGAGTTTTGTATCATGACCAACGTCGGCGATACTTTGACTTATTATCTTGAGGTCGGTCTTCCGCTCGTCATAGATCAGGTTGCATTGTTTGGTTTCTACATTCCAAACTGCCGACTTTACGCCCTTTGTACGAATTGCGGCCTTTTCGATTCGTTCTTTACACATTCCACAAACGCCATCGACTTCGATCGTAGCTCTCGCGTTTTTATCCTGTCCCATCGCAGTAACTCCAATGAGTGCGAATACCAAAATGACTATGTACTTTTTCATTGTTATTAATTTTATGTTCTCTTCGGAAAAGCTTTCCGAAGAAAGGTTATTAAATTACTTCTTATAATCGATATCTCAGTCCAATATAATAATTACTACCAAATATAGGACCATATACGAAGGTAGTGTCAAAATTCGACCCGAAAGGATTCTCAGGGTCAATTATGGGGTTGTTTTGTGTTTCATTGGTAAAGTTCTCCCCTCCTAAATAAATTTCAAAACTAGGACTAAACACTTTCGTTACTTGCGCATTAAAAGTGCCCAAAGCGGGTGAAAATTCAGCCCGTCTAAACCCTATCGGATTTGAATCTGTAGAAGGATATCGCTGTTCGCCAAGCCAGTTATACGTTAGGTCAAATTTCCACTGACTGCCTTTATCTTCATTTAACGGCGTTTCGTAAGCGATATTAGCAAAGACCCTATGACTTGGTGTCAAGGGTTTTTCCAATCGGCCTGCTAAATAATCCGTTTTCACATCATAGAACTTGTATGCCGTGCGAATATCTAGATCTCGTGTAAGACTGTAATCAAGTTCTACTTGAAAGCTATTCGCATAGCTGCTTCCGTCCAGATTATAAAACCTAATACTGTTAGTATCTTCCCAGTCTACGATCACTTGATTCTGAAAATCGGTACGGTAAAAATCGAATGAAACGTTTGCGCGTCGCTCAAAAAGATCGAATCCTTGTAAGAATGAAACGCCATAATTCCATGCAATTTCAGGATCGAGTCCATAAATTTCACCTTCGGTATCTAAGATAATGATCTCTCGATTGGTTGAAAACAGTGATTGGTTTTCCACAAAAATGTTGGCACTTCGTTTCCCTCTTCCTGCAGAAACTCGGAATGCTGCTTTCTCCCATGGTGTATATCGTGCATGAAGCCTTGGCGTAACGAAGGTGCCTAACAAGTTATGTACATCTGCACGAATACCGGCGGTCATTGTAAAATCTTCAAGATCGTCGTAGGCATACTCAAAAAAGGCACCTATCGAGTTTTCAACCCTACTATAATCGGTAGATTCTACGATCTCGTCATAATCCTCATAAGTTGCCGTGAGCCCGGTTCTGAACACGTGTCTTGAGTCGCTAATGATCGACTTGATTTGGGCATTGGCATAAAAACTTTCATGTTTAACATCATAAGGTCGTAACCCAAAATAACTCTTCTGGTCATGGTTGCTATACGCCAGTTGTAATCCTAAGCTCTGATATGGGATATTAGGAAAGACATAGCCGAGTTTTGCTTCAAGACCGTAATGTTTGGTATCGATCTCACCTCCCCAAGCGTTCATTGTGCCACGGTCTTCTTCCGGATCAAAATCGGTTTGCCCTATTTGCTTGTCATCGGTCATAAATCGCAAACCTAAAAACCCAACAAACCCTTTTTCACTATCGGTGTATTGCCAACGATTCATTACATTTAGTTGTTGCGCTAAGGGCGTGTCTAAAAGACCATCCTCATTTTGATCATTCTTTACACCTCTATAATTCCCATGCACGTATAAACCGGTATCCCACTTCTCGCTAATTTTTGTATTGAGGTGGGTATTGAGTTCGGTTCGCCCGTTCAACGCGCCATAGGCATTCACAAAAAGGGGATCATCAGTTTGGGGTTTTACAAATTCTGCATTTATCTGACCTGCGATACTCTCAAATCCGTTGATAACACTTCCAGCACCTTTGGTGATCTGAATACTTTCTACCCAAGTACCCGGTATAAAACTAAGTCCGTGCGCTTGTCGCGCGCCTCGAATTGCCGGTATGTTTTCCGTAGTAATTAATATATATGGGTTGGTTAATCCCAACATTCGAATTTGCCGAACACCGGTAACGGCATCGGCAAAATTCACATCGATAGAAGGATTCGTTTCAAAGCTTTCTGAAAGGTTACAACATGCTGCCTTTAGCAGCTCGGCACTGCTAATATTAATCTTGTTCTCGGCAGCAATAAAGGAACGTGCTGTCGCCTTTTGTCTTGAGGTGATCGTGATTTCATCAAGATCTGCCTTCGACCGTAACACGTGCCTGATCTTTTTCGGATTAGCAACTGTTAGTGTATCTGTTTTGTAGCCGACATAACTAATTACCAACTGATTTCTTCCTTGTTGGAACGGAAGTTCGAACATGCCGTCAAAATCTGTCACATCTCCCACATTAGAGCCCAACCAAAATACGTTGGCTCCGTCTAACGGGTATTCTTTATTGTCACGTATCTCTAACACTATGCCCTCAACTTTCTCTTGAGCAGTACTAGCGAGTGAGATAAAAAATAGTATATAGATAAGTTTCCTCATTTACAAGTCTTCTTTACTTGATTCAATTTTAAAATTCAATGTCTACAAAGTGCGTTGGCGTCAACAAGTGAAGCACAAGCTAAGAACGCCTAAAGCGTAACATCAAAAAGAATCAAATAAGGAAAGTCTCGTAAAGAATCTGAAGATCTTTTACGACCAGAGGCGGACCGTCCTCGGTCACCTCTATATTTTGTGTAAGGAAGTTATTAGCTTCGGTGAGTTCGTAGTTCGAAACTATATAAAAAATGAAAGGAGCATCTATTGTTACATCGAAAGAAACTTTCGTAAAAGTATCGTCCGTTTCAACCTGCGTATATTGATTGTCGCAACAATTATGAGCAATATCCTCATCGTCGCAGATGGGGACCTCCATCACCATCCCGCATGACAACTCCTTTTTCCCCAAGGTAATTTCCGAAAGCATTTCGTACTCACCACAAAAATGTTGGGCGTACGAAATACCTGTACTGCTCGCAAGCAGCATTAGAGATAATACTATGGAAATTACTCGTTTCACCTGTATAAAATTAAAGCAAAAAACGCAGCATGTAATGCTGTTATTTGTTAAAACTACTCGATTCTAGCATCGATACGACCGCATTTCAACATTTTATCGCCAAAATATGGATTCCGAATTTCTTTGCTTTCACTTAACCAATACGCACCTGTATTATTAAAAGCCATTGGGCAGTATTGCTTGTAGACAACTCCCGATTCGATAGCACCCTCTAGCATGGCCTCTACGGCGGTAGTTACTACTACAAATGCAGCGCGTTGTTCTTCAACATCATCACTTTCAACAATATTCTGCGCAGCTTTCATCGCCTCTTGATCTGCATCATTGTTGCTCATAGCGGTTAAAAGGTTAGAAGCTTCTACCGAGGCTTGTTTGGCATCGGTATTCACTAAAGCAGTTTTAAGTTGAACGTATTGTTTGAACACATCCCCAATCTCGGCGTCACTGAATGAAGCATCGATACTAGCAGCGGTTTCTTTACTTTTTTCTTGTGTCGTTTCTACCGTTTTAACTTCCGGCTCATTCTCTTGTTTCTTATCCGATTTACAAGCAGAAATGATTAAAAGTAGCATAGCTACGGAAAGTATATAGGTCTTTTTCATCTTTATTTTTTTTAATTGAAAAGCAAAGATACTTAATTTCAAAATTATTTCTTAGCGATCTTTCCGAAGCCTTGTTTCTGAAGGTAAAAAGCTGGGAGTAATAAAAGTAGAAATAACGGTTGGATCAAGAATCTTCGAACGTAGAATAAAAACATATGCGGCCCTTCTTCCGAAGTAAATAAGAGCACACAAAATAGCGCAAATAACAGCACAAATGCGAGGCCGTAGATAACACCGGAAATCTTTAAGATACCGCCGTCTTTGAACACTACCCAAAGAATGATCAATGAAATAAGAGTGTTAAGTATAAATCGGAACACAAGATGCACTAAAAGTCTAACGGTCTCAAATTCGGGCAACGCCTTTGTACTATGGTCGTGCTTAAAAAAGTCGAGCAAGGGATCGTAGAATAATACATCTTCAAATATTCGCACTACTACAAGGAGCGCGAGTAACAGTACTATGACCACTATTTTTAGAAGCTTATTCATATTTTTTTGGCTTAACCAATCGCACCCAAAGCATCCATAGCAAGAAAACCATCCCGTAGATCAAGCCTGGAAATACCACCCCATGAAGCACCTCTTTATATTGTGGATAATGATATAATGAAACCGCCAAGATCACAATGCGAATTATATTAGTAGAATAGATCAGCACTGCACCAGCTAAGATAAACAATGCCGTCTTCTTAAGTTGTTGGGCAAAAGCAACCACAAAGGCGGTAAATAGTATTATGATACTTATGGCATTACACCCTTCAATTATTCTTGCAATATACTTTCCTCTTACATAGAGCTCCATTAACGGCTGTGATTCACTTGGGCTCACGGTTGCCGCATATCCAAGTCCTTCTAAAATGTCGCTACACTGTCTTGCTACTAAATGTGTAATGAGGTCGGGTGCATACTGCCCTCCTTTCGACATGGACAAATAGAGGGCGTAACAAGCCGTTAGCAGTAGGTAGGTCCCCAAAAAGAGAAGAATAAAGCGAACGACCGATTTATATTTTAGAAACAGTTCCTTCAAAGGAGAAAATTCAGTTTTAACAAAAATACAGCATTTCAATTTGGCAATTCTAGCGCTTTTAAAATACTTTTACTGAAAATAACATATTATGCCTTTTGACAGCCTTCGCCCCAAAGTATCTACAATTCTAGCAAACGAGAATGAGTCTGTAGACCAACGACTTACTGAGATTTGCGAACTTCTACAAGCCTCTATAGGATATTATGATTGGGTAGGGTTTTATTTTGCCAATGAAGAGACACGTACGTTGCATCTAAGAGCTTTTGCAGGCGAGCCTACCGAACATACGGTCATCCCGTTTGGAAAGGGGATTTGCGGACAAGTAGCAGAAAGTAATGAGAATTTTGTCGTAGCCGATGTAAAGGCGCAGAACAATTACATAGCCTGTAATATGTATGTAAAGGCGGAGATTGTAATTCCACTATTCAAGGATGGAAAAAATATTGGGCAGATCGATATCGATTCTCATATGGCCGATCCTTTCTCTTCGGAAGACGAGCGTTTTCTAGAATGGGTTAATCAAGAAGTTGCCGACATTCTTTAACAATTATCGTATCGCTTACATCCCTGTACGAATGGCCTCTACAGGATCTAATCGCGATGCCGATATCGCCGGAAGTATACCGGAAATAAGACCAATTACAGCCGATATCGCGGTACCAATAAACATGTTCCAAGGGGAAAGCACAAATTGGAAGTCGCCGGTAAACTGGGATGCCAATATCGAAATAATGAATACCAAGAATAGTCCAATTAATCCTCCAATAATCGCTAAGATAACCGCTTCGAACAAGAATTGAAGTAGTATGAACTTATTCTTAGCTCCTAATGATTTTTGAATTCCTATAAGGTTGGTTCGCTCTTTTACGCTCACAAACATGATGTTGGCGATTCCGAAGCCACCTACTAATAAGGAAAACCCGCTAATTACAAGACCAATAATATTCATTTGGCCAGTGATATTGTCTATAAAATCGGCAAGGCCTTGCAACTGGTTTACAAAAAAAGTATCCACCTCATCGGGTTTAAGTCCGCGTGAGAGGCGCAATTTTTGTTTTAGCACGGCAATAAATTCGGCATTGTCCACGTCTTTTTCAGGCTTGATAATAATTTGTGGAAAGGTAGATTTATTATTATCGCCAAAGATCTTTCGAACCACATTTACCGGCAAAATGGCTACCGTATCTTTAGAGTCACCAAACAACCCTTTCCCTTCTTTCTTCAATACACCGATCACAGTGAATTTTCGACCATAGAGACGAACTTTTTTACCAACGGCTTGATCGGAGCTACCAAACAATGAATTTGCAATCTCATCGCCCAGCACCAGCACATCGCTACCACTAACCGATTCGGCTTCATTAAAGAATCTACCTTGTGCCAATTGAAGCGCTTCAATATCGTAGTATTCGTGTGTTACCGCACCAATATTGACATTAGACACTGTATTATCGTTATATTTCATCGTCTCTTGAGGCACATTAAGTGCAAAAGAGGCGGCTTCCATATTCGGTACTGTACGTTTTAAATATTGGTATTCATCGTAGGTTACATCTGGGAATTGTTGCCATTTCCATCGTGGCACCTCTGTGGGACCAAATGAAAATCGCATGATAATGATTGTACTATTATCAAGCGAGCTTATACTACCTTCAATTTCTTTCTTTAACGAGTCTACCGCTGCCAACACCGCGATAATTGAGAAGATCCCGATGGTTACACCCACTAGTGACAAAAAGGTTCTTAACTTATTGTTCTTAAGCGCGTTGATCGCAAAGTTGAAACTTTCCTTTAATACGCGAAGATAGATGAGCATACTGTTGGTTTTATTTTGATTTTCCCAATTTTTACTTCGGAAAAAATAGCTATTATAAAGTTATGAAAAGTATGACGCTTTCTGTTAACATATGTTACAAAAATCTTGTGTAATTACTTACTTTTGCAGAAGTCTATAAGCAGGACAATCAAAGATTTGCCATTTAGCAAACTGTAATTCATTCTATTCATTCAATTATGAGCGACAAAAAAAAGATCACATCCGCCTTGGTATCGGTATTTCACAAGGACGGATTGGAACCTATTATTAAAAAATTAGACGAATTAGGAGTCACCTTGTATTCTACCGGTGGCACTCAAAAATTTATCAATGACCTAGGAATAAAAGTCATTCCGGTAGAAGATGTAACCGATTACCCATCAATTTTAGGGGGACGAGTTAAAACGCTACACCCTAAAGTGTTTGGTGGTATTTTAAATCGGCAAGATAATGATAGTGATGTTCGCGAGATGGGACAGTACAACATTCCACAGCTTGATGTTGTGATCGTAGATCTATATCCATTTGAAAAAACAGTAGCTTCGGGTGCTTCGGAAGAAGACATTATTGAAAAAATAGACATAGGAGGTATCTCATTAATTCGTGCAGCTGCCAAGAATTATAAAGACACACTTTGCGTTTCATCCATGGAGGACTATGAAGCTTTCTTAGCGTTACTTTCCGAAGAAAATGGTGAGACCAGCCTAACCGATAGAAAAAAGTTCGCTGCCAAGGCTTTTAACGTGTCCTCACACTACGACACGGCGATCTTCAATTACTTTAACGCAGATCGTAGCATCCCTGCACTAAAAATTAGTGAAACCAATGGTAAGGTACTTCGGTATGGTGAGAACCCACATCAGAAAGGATATTTCTTTGGAGATTTTGACGCCTTGTTCGATAAACTCCACGGAAAAGAACTAAGTTATAATAACTTACTGGATGTAGATGCAGCGGTGAACTTAATGAGCGAATTTACAGGAGAAGACCCTACGTTCGCTATTCTGAAGCACAACAATGCCTGTGGCTTGGCACAAAGAAACTCCGTGTTAGAAGCCTATAAAGATGCTTTGGCAGGTGATCCTGTTTCGGCCTTTGGCGGTATTTTAATAAGCAATGTGGAGATCGATGCTGAAACGGCTGCTGAAATTCACAAATTGTTTTGCGAGGTCGTGATTGCACCTTCTTTTTCCGAAGAAGCCCTCCCTATATTAAAAGGCAAGAAGAACCGAATTTTGTTAGTGCAAAAAGAGGTGGATCTACCCGAGACTACTGTACGAACTTGTTTAAACGGTGCATTGGTACAAGACAAGGATTCTAATACCGATACAGCAGAAAATTTAACACAAGCCACGCATACTAAACCAACTTCAAAAGAGTTAGAAGATTTGTTATTTGCCTCAAAGATCTGCAAGCATACTAAATCGAATACCATCGTATTAGCAAAAGGAAAACAACTTTGTGCTAGCGGGACCGGACAAACTTCACGTGTAGATGCGCTTCGCCAAGCCATCGAAAAAGCAAAGTCGTTTAAGTTCGACCTTCAAGGAGCGGTCATGGCTAGCGATGCATTTTTTCCGTTTCCGGATTGTGTAGAAATTGCCGACAACGCAGGAATAACAGCAGTGATCCAGCCCGGAGGCTCCATTAAGGATGAACTGAGTGTGGATTATTGCAATAATAATGACATGTCTATGGTATTTACCGGAATACGTCATTTTAAACATTAAAAATACTATTTTTGTGAAAGTGCTAAGGCACAACAGTTTTAATTTCAATACCGCCAACAAAGCTTATGGGATTTTTTGACTTCTTAACCGAAGAAATAGCTATCGACTTAGGGACCGCCAATACGCTTATCATTCATAACGATAAAGTAGTTGTGGACGCCCCCTCAATCGTAGCCAGAGACCGAACTTCGGGAAAAATTATCGCCGTAGGGCGTGAGGCTGCTATGATGCAGGGTAAAACCCATGAGAACATTAAAACCATTCGACCTTTAAAGGATGGGGTAATTGCCGATTTTGACGCAAGTGAGAAAATGATCAATATGTTCATTAAAGACATTCCTGCGTTAAAGAAAAAATGGTTGACGCCTTCGTTGCGAATGGTAATTTGTATTCCTAGTGGGATCACAGAAGTGGAGATGCGAGCGGTAAAAGAAAGTGCCGAGCGCGTAAATGGTAAAGAAGTCTATTTGATTCATGAACCTATGGCTGCTGCCATTGGTATTGGCGTAGACATCATGCAACCTAAAGGTAATATGGTTGTTGATATAGGTGGAGGAACCACAGAGATCGCAGTGATCGCTTTAGGAGGAATCGTTTGTGATAAATCGGTTAAAATTGCCGGTGACGTATTTACCAATGATATTGTGTACTATATGCGTACACAGCACAATCTATATGTAGGTGAGCGTACGGCGGAAAAAATAAAAATTCAAATCGGTGCGGCTACCGAAGACCTCGAACTTCCCCCCGAAGAAATGTCGGTACAAGGACGAGATCTCTTGACCGGAAAACCAAAACAGGTGCAAACATCCTATCGAGAAATTGCGAAAGCACTAGATAAGTCGATCTTACGTATAGAAGATGCGGTAATGGAGACCTTGTCGCAAACCCCTCCCGAATTAGCAGCCGATATTTACAATACCGGGATTTATCTTGCCGGCGGAGGTTCGATGCTACGTGGACTCGATAAGCGATTGTCTCAAAAAACCGATCTGCCCGTGTATATAGCCGAAGATCCGTTGCGTGCCGTGGTACGTGGAACGGGAATTTGTCTTAAAAATATCAATAAGTACAAAAGTGTCTTGATAAAATAATGGCTGTAGTATAACCTGGCTGCTGTATTTTTATAATTAGAACCATTATCGAAGATCACCGGAAACAACAAACCTGATGCGCTATGTTGCATCTTAAATTTAGAACATAGTAAAGCCCTAACGAAGTGCAACAGATCATCTTTTTCTTTATTCGGAATAAAAACTTCTTGTTGTTCGGCTTGCTATTTATTATTGCCATCACCTTAACTATACGAACTCACTCCTATCATAAAAATACGTTTATTAGTTCAGCTAATTTTTTTAGTGGTGGAATCTACAATATAAAAAGTGAGGTCACCGGCTATTTTGGTCTAAGGACCGAGAATCAAAAATTGATGGACGAGAACATCCGATTACGTGAAACTATTGAAGGATTGCGTCGGAAAGAATCGGGTCCTGTATTAGACAGTACGATCCTCCCTTCACCCTATACGTATCGTTCGGCACGAGTGATCAATAATACCTATTCAAAAACTAGAAATTATATCACCCTAAACAAGGGCACTGCAGATGGGGTAGCCGTTGATCTTGGCGTTATCACAACCAAGGGTATTGTAGGCATTGTAAGCAATACCTCAGAGAATTTTAGCAGCGTTCAATCAATTTTAAATTTTAACAGTCAGATTAATGCAAAATTAAAGAAGACCGAACATTTTGGTTTCTTAAAATGGGATGGAAAGGATCCTAATACAGCGCAACTAATCCAAATTCCCAGGCTTGCCCCGTTAGTAGTAGGCGACACCATTGTGACCGGTGGAAAATCTACTATTTTTCCGAAGGGAATACTCATAGGCACCATCGAAGACTTTGAATTAGGTGATGATGACAGCTATATTATTGATGTCGCACTGTTTAACGATATGACGAATTTAAAATACGTTTATATTATTGAAAACAAACATTCGGAAGAGATCCTCCAATTAGAAACAGAAACCGAAGATGCAGAATAAGGAGATCTTTATCAATATCGTTCGGTTTATCGTATTACTACTGGTTCAGGTAATACTGCTGAACCATATTAATTTCCTTGGATACGTAAATCCGTATCTCTATATACTGTTTATTATCGTTTTCCCGTTTACCGGAAATAAATCCCTACTAATAATTCTAAGTTTTATACTCGGGCTCTGCATCGATATGTTTGCCGATTCGGGAGGGGTGCATGCGGCTGCCAGTGTATTCATTGCTTATATTCGCCCACTCTTGTTAAAGTTCTCTTTTGGTGTGAGTTACGAGTACAATATGGTAAAATTGAATAAAGTCCCATTAACCGAACGACTCACTTACATTTCGGGAATGGTAGTTTTACACCATATTATGCTTTTTTCTTTGGAAATTTTTAGCTTTTCACATATATTATTGATAGTAAAATCTACGTTATTTTCAGGGATATTTAGCATCATTTTGATACTGTGTACCTTGCTATTGTTTAGTAGGAAGAACTAGTGTTTACGCACCGACCGTTTTAGCTGAAAAGCTTATATGCTATGAGAAAATTATTATTACTTGCGATTGTCCTTATTACCGGTGTAGTCTTTGCCGGCAGGCTATTCTATTTGCAAGTATACGATACGTCGTTTAAAGCGCTTTCGGAAAACAATGCGGTAAAAGTGATCTATGACTATCCGCAGCGCGGTTATATCTTCGATCGAAACGGAAAATTACTAGTTAGCAATCAACCATCATATGACGTTATGGTGATCCCTAGAGAGGTAAAAGAGTTGGATACACTCGAATTTTGCAAGTTGCTAAATATCACCAAGGAACGATTTGAAAAAATACTAAAGGACGCCACCACCTATTCACCGCGACTGCCATCGCCGGTATTACCTCAGCTAACCAAAGAAGAGTACGCCTATCTTTCAGAAAAGATGTATAAATATGATGGTTTCTACATTCAGAAACGATCACTACGAGATTATGAGGTAGATCATTCGGCCAATGTACTAGGGTTTATTCGCGAAGTTGATAATCGAATTATAGAGAACAACCCCTATTACCAAATGGGTGAGCTTATAGGTGCACAAGGTGTCGAAAAACAATATGAAGAGGTTTTGCGCGGCGTAAAAGGTGTAAAGTATATTCAAAAAGATCGATTTAATCGTGACATAGGTCCGTTTAAAGATGGTATTTTCGACACACTGCCCGAGCGAGGCAAAGATATTACGCTAACGATTGACGCTACCCTTCAGAAATACGGCGAAGAATTATTTATCAATAAGCGTGGTGGCATTGTTGCCATTGAACCGGAAACAGGAGAAATTCTAGCATTGGTAACTGCACCAAATTACGACCCATCGTTGCTGGTAGGTCGCGAACGCTCCCAAAATTATACCCGCCTTTATTACGACAGTATTGCGAAGCCACTTTTTGATCGCGGACTTCAAGGTGAATATCCCCCGGGTTCACCTTTCAAGACACTCACAGGTCTTATAGGCTTGCAGGAAGGCGTTATAGACACTAAAGAGACTGTTTCGTGTTATGGAGGCTATGTGTATGGAAGAGGGCGTAAACTGGGTTGTCACAGCCACTATAGTCCTTTGGCCATGGTAAGCGGCATCGCTAATTCCTGTAATGCGTATTTCTGTACCGTGTACCGCAGGGCCATAGAAAAGTTCGATTCACCGCAGGAAGGGATCGACAATTGGAAAAAACACTTGTCCAGCTTTGGCTTAGGTGATTTTATGGGTTACGACCTACCAAGCGGTCGTCCGGGACTTATTCCAAGTTCCAACTACTACAATAGAATGTATGAGTACCCAAAATACAACTGGTACGCTACAGCTACCATCTCGAACGCCATTGGACAAGGTGAAGTGATACTCACACCTATGCAAATGGCTAATTTTACTGCCGCAATCGCTAATCGCGGCTGGTATTACAAGCCACATGTTATAAAGAATATTAATACTGTAGATACGATTCCAAGCGAATACACCGAAAAATACATTACCACCATCGATCCGGAACATTTTGAGCCCGTCGTAGAAGGCATGTTCGATGTGTACAACAGAGGTACGGCTGCCCATTTACAAGTACCGGGTATCGAAATTTGTGGAAAGACGGGAACTGCAGAGAATTTTGTACGAATAGACGGAAAACGCATGCAGCTCACCGACCACTCGATGTTTGTAGCCTTTGCACCAAAAGACAATCCCAAGATCGCCATTGCTGTCTTTGTCGAAAACGGGTATTGGGGAGGACGCTGGGCCGGACGTATTGCCAGCTTAATGATAGAAAAATATCTGAAAGGAGAAATTACACGCACCGATCTGGAAGAATATGTCCTAAATGGAAGTTTACTGGACGAGTACGCAAAACCATATAGCGGTGAGCCGTTTACAATTAATAAATAATGTCGCAAAGCAGAGGACTACTTAAATTCGATTGGCTTACTATAATTTTATACGCTGTTTTGGTAGCAATCGGATGGATGAACATCTATTCGGCCTCTCTAAGTGAAAGCGCCCAAGGTTTCTTCGATTTTAATCAGATATACGCCAAACAACTTCTTTGGATCTGTTTAAGTGTAGTACTTATCGTTTTTGTACTCGCCATTGAAGCGAAATTTTACGAACGCTTCTCAAGTATTATTTATATTGCTGCTCTTGTCTCTTTACTCGGTTTGTTTGTCTTCGGAAAAACTATCTCTGGAGCAACTTCTTGGTATGTATTTGGTGGGGTGAGTTTACAACCTAGTGAATTCGCCAAAGCCGCTACTGCATTAGCACTGTCTAAGTATGTTAGCGACATCCAGACCAACATGAGCACTTTTAAGGATCAGCTTAGGGCTTTTCTTATTATACTGTTGCCTGCTATTTTTATCGTGCCACAGCCCGACCCCGGTAGCGCATTAATTTATGCAGCATTTATATTCCCATTGTATCGCGAAGGACTTCATTTTCTGTATTTACTGTTAGGGTTCTTTGCCGCCGCACTTTTTATTTCCACCCTGGCGATAGGCGTAGTTTGGGTTACCCTCGCAGTGATCTTGATCGCCGGACTTATTTATTTAAAGAATCGAAAAAAGAAACCCAAGCTATTTAGATATTTTGTTATTGTGATCGCCTGTATTGCATTTGCCTTTTCCGTAAACTATATATTCGAGAACATCTTTGAGCAACGACATAGGGATCGTTTCAATATTGTTTTGGGAAAAGAAACAGATGCCAAGGGAATTGGCTATAATACCAATCAAAGTGAGATCGCCATAGGAAGTGGCGGATGGACCGGGAAAGGGTGGACGCAAGGAACCCAAACCAAAGGAAATTTTGTTCCCGAACAACACACCGATTATATTTTTAGCACCGTAGGCGAAGAATGGGGTTTTATAGGTAGTGTGGTCGTGATCCTACTCTTCGTCGGATTAATTCTACGAATCCTAATATTAGCCGAGCGACAAAAAAATCAGTTTAGTAGGGTCTATGGCTATAGTGTAGCTGCAATTATATTTTTACACTTTTTTGTAAACGTAGGTATGGTTACCGGGTTATTTCCAACGGTCGGGATTCCTCTGCCCTTTTTTAGTTACGGTGGCTCGGGCCTATGGGGCTTTACAGTGTTGCTATTTATTTTTGTGCGATTGGACGCTTCAAATTACTATTACACCTAACTACTTACCACCATCCAGTGGTACGTACTGTACTCTCTAAGGCATGTTGTTGTTCTTCTGAAAACTTCGGAAAGAAATCGATACCTGTAGCAGTTTCGATCGTATCGATGGGTACTACGAAATCTCGATACGACTTGTTCGTTGGTTCATTAGGAATAAGGAATGCAATTGCAGCAGTATCTCCTTCCGAAGCATCCATCACAATTTTATAGAAATATTTGGGTACCGCTACCTTTTCTATCCCAATGGTAGGCAGATCTGAGGTTAAGACGCCTCCGGTAATAACATACACACCCTCTTTCTTTTTAGCCCAATAACGCGTTCGTTTTTCGAGATAATTCCAAACCCCGCTGTTGAACTCGTGATTTTGCGGACTAATATTACTGGTTAAGAAAGTCTCATGATAGGCTTCATAAGAAAATCTACGATCTCCGGCAGGACAAAGGTGACCTCGGTCATAACCCGAATTCTTATAACTTCTCCAGTGCGCCGATTTCGTAGAAACACTTCGATCTTCTACGAACTTTGGACGATCAAATTCGTTATAAGATAAATGAGATTTGAGTAATGGATAGGCAACCCATTCGGCTTGCTCGTGCGCTTCAGAATAGGACAAACTAAAATAAGTGTGATGAACCACCGCATTGGTAGTACTGCTAGGCAATAACGATGTATCAAATTCGTCTGAACTTGGTTTAACTACCTCATTCGTAGTATCCGGATAGGCTTCTTCTTGTGTATCGACATACTTTTCGGCATAAAAAAGTCCGACAATTAGAATAACCGTAAGGAAGGGGTAAATATATTTTCGCATGATTGTTATAAAGTACACAAAGCTATTCAAATTTCACAGGACCTAAGCTCTTACATCCAGCGCATCTCGCATCGCATTTCCAATTAGCATAAAAGCCGTTACAAGACTCATAATAGCTAATCCGGGAATAATAGCAAGATAGGGCTTGCCCAAAATGATATAAGCGTAATGATCTTTAATGATCCCACCCCAACTTGGCATAGGCGGCTGTGCCCCTATTCCCAAAAAACTAAGCCCGCTCTCGATCAAGATGGCTGCGGCAAAATTAGCCGCCGAAATAATAATCACCGGTGCCATGGCATTGGGCAAAATATGTTTGCTTATAATCCGTAGATCCTTATATCCCAAAGCACGTGCGGCTGTAACATATTGCATCTGTTTTACACCTAAAACTTGCCCTCGCACCACCCTTGCTACTTCCACCCACATTGTAAGCCCTACTGCGATAAATACTTGCCAAAATCCTTTTCCAAGTGCCAAGGTAATAGCGATAACTAACAGCAATGTGGGTATGGACCAAGTCACATTTATAATCCACATGATGGCAGCATCTACCTTCCCACCAAAATATCCTGCCAAGGCTCCCATTGTAATCCCTATTACTAGTGAGATAAATACCGCAACAAAACCGATGGCGAGTGAAATTCGGATACCAATAAGCATCCTACTTAACAGGTCACGACCGTATTTATCGGTGCCAAGTATAAATTTTTCTTCTGCTATGTATTGCTTCGGAATGTCCTCTACAGAAGCAGCTTTTGGAAAAGCGGACAGCGGGTAGGTCTTTTGAAGTCCGTCCGTTCCATCTGAAGTGTACTCGGTGATCGCTATTCCATCCTCGGTAAGACGGTATGAAGTAATGGGTACTTCGGTGTCGGCATTCTTACTTCCGAAGAAAAAGACAGAGACAGCCGATTCTTGTGCTACCGCTGTTGGCACGGTTAACATGGTTGTTGTAAATCCCGGCGGTTTAGAATGAATCGACAAATGCATCTGATTGGCATTTCGAGAGCTGTCCGGAGCCAATACATACGCAAAAATTGCCAGCAACACGCAAATACCTAAGAACACCAAACTAAAAACGCCCCAAAAGTTCTTTAAAAACTTTCGAAGCGCAATTTTTGTTAAAGATGTTGCTTTTTTCACACTACGAAAATAAGCAATTTCCTATTTACCGCCTTGTGAAAAGCGTCTACTAATTCTTTAGATCGGCTACTTTGCCATTTCTAATATTATTCACTTTTAAGTCTTCTAAAACATTCACTGCCTCTTCGACATAGATGTCTTTTGCAAGACTTTTATGCCAACGCTTTCTCTTTTCGCGTAAGGTAGTGTCTTGCTTCATTAAAGCAACTTCATTAGGGAGAGAGCGATAGCTCAACTGATTATCATAATCCTCGATCGCCTTGAACTTGTCGGTTTCATCTTTTCTGCGTTCGATCTCTGCAGTGTAGGTGTCGTAATTCAAGCTTACTATCATTTCATCACGCTGTTTTTTGATCCAGCGAGCATTTTCTTCGATCAAGGCCAATTGTTCGCTCTTGGCCATTCGCGCTTTGCTCTTGGCGATGGTTTCATCAAAATCAATATACCCATCCCAAATGTCGTAATCGGCCGCTTCGATCTTATCGTAGGGTAACGGATTGTCATAATCGCGTTCACCAACATCGATATAGCTGTATCTATCCGGCATGACAACATCGCTCTTAACACCTTCAAGTTGTGTAGAACCACCATTTATACGATAGAATTTTTGGGTGGTCAATTTTAGTGCACCCATATCTCCCATATCGTTCTTACGAAGCCATTGGTTAAGGTCGATCAAATTTTGAACGGTTCCTTTTCCGTATGTTTGCTTGCTTCCTATTACGATGGCACGCTTGTAGTCCTGCATGGCAGCTGCTAAGATCTCTGAAGCAGATGCAGAAAGTTCATTCACCAGGATCACCAACGGGCCGTCCCAAACGACTTCATCATTGGTATCTTCTAATACTTCTTTTCGTGTCCCACTAGATGCTACTTGAACTACAGGTCCTTCTTTAATAAATAACCCTGCGATATCTACTGCAGTTGTCAAGGATCCACCGCCATTATCACGTAGGTCTAAGATCAAACCTTCCACCCCTTCGTCTTTTAGGCGAAGGATTTCTTTTTTAACATCGCTGGCAGCATTACGTTTTTTATAATCCTGCATATCGAAGTAAAATTGTGGCAAGTTAATGAGGCCATATTTCTTCTCTTCCTTATCGATAACCGTTGTTTTGGCATAGGTCTCTTCTAATTCGACCACATCTCGGGTAATCACTTCTTCTTCTATAGTTCCGTCTACTCGTTTTATCGTTAAGGTAACTTTAGAACCTTTAGGTCCTTTAATAAGTTGTACTGCATCATCTATACGCATACCAACAATACTTACCGCCTTGTCTTCATCTTCCTGCTTTACTTTCAGAATAACATCCCCAACTTCAACATGCTCACCTCTCCATGCCGGACCTCCACTAATTACTTCCACAATACTGATATAGTCGTTCTTTTTCTGTAAACGAGCACCTATACCTTCTAATTTACCCGACATGCGCAGATCGAATCGATCGCGATCCGGCGGCGCAAAATAATTAGTATGAGGGTCGAATTCTTCAACGATGGTCGTAAGGTATACTGCAAAATAATCTTTGCGTTCTAAGTCGTCTGTAAATTCAAAATATTCTTTAAGTGAAGTACGTGTTTGGTCTCTTGCTTTTTCTTCAAGTTCAGCTTTTGATTTAGGTTCCTCATCTGTTTCTGCCTCATTTCCATTGCTTTCTACAAGGTCGTAGTAACTGGAAATGGTCGAAAATTTCAATTGTTGTCTCCAGCGTTCTTTTAATTCTTCCTTAGAAGAAACATAATCGATCGTATCGTAGTCTACATTAATCGATTCGTTTGCTGTATAATCGAACGGGGTATCGAGTACCTCTTGATAAATTTCTTTAGAATTCTCCATGCGTTCCATAAAACGCTCGAACACTACATTAAAGAAAGTAAGGTCCTTTTCTTTTAACTGATCATCGATTTCGGTCCTATAGACACTGAAGTCCTCAATGTCGGATGCATAAAAATAGCGTTTAAGCGGATCCAACCCTTCGATGAAGTCGGTATAGACACCTTCTGAAAAAGCATCGTCCATATCGGCCGGATTGTAATGTCCTTTCTGAAGTACATAGGTGATCAAATCAACTAGGAGCTTATCTTTATCGGGATCGTTAAATTCTTTGGTGGTAAAACTGCAAGAGGCAGCTGCTACAAATACTGCTAAAAACAGTACTTTAAAATTCTTCAACATAATACGCATAATAATCTTCTTAATTAGAGTCTCCTAAATTATATAAAAAACCGTGCCAACCAATGGTATTGGTACTAATATTTTGTTAAACCAATAGTCAAGGAGTTACTGTGGTATAACGCATTTTCTGCCATATTAGTTTATATCTTAATTAATTAGTGGCACGCTGCTAATTTCTTCGGAAAAAGTATCGTTTCAATCTATTCCAGATTAAAAATTAATAAGTGTATTTTTGTCTATAGAATTACGCACGTATGGCCAAGAAAAAACCACTCATATTAGTAACTAACGACGACGGGATCACCGCACCGGGAATTCGGGCACTCATTGAAGTCATGAATACCATTGGAGAGGTGTTGGTCGTAGCTCCAGATTCACCGCAAAGCGCAACGGGACATGCCATCACCATAAATGACACCCTCTATTTCGACACCGTAAAAACAATTGAAGGATCGCCACAAAAAGAATACAGCTGTAGTGGTACGCCGGTAGATTGTGTGAAATTTGCCGTAAATGAAATTTTAAAACGCAAACCGGATCTTTGTGTTAGTGGGATAAATCACGGGAGCAATTCGTCAATAAACGTCATTTACAGCGGCACAATGAGCGCCGCCGTGGAGGCAGGAACCCTCGGGATTCCTTCCATCGGTTTCTCCCTTTTAGATTACTCTATGAATGCCGATTTTGAACCCACCAAGAAATTTGTGAAGTCGCTAGCATTGCAATGTCTTAAAAACGGGCTACCTAAGGGCGTAGTGCTTAACGTAAACTTTCCGAAGTTATCAGAAAAAGAGATAAAAGGGATAAAAGTATGTAGACAAGCCAATGCCCACTGGGAAGAGCAATTCGACAAACGCACCAATCCGTTAGGCCGTGATTATTACTGGTTAACCGGTGAATTTGTGAATGAGGACAAGGGAGAAGACACCGACGAATGGGCGTTAAAAAACGGCTTTGTATCTGTGGTTCCAGTTCAATTCGATCTTACGGCTCATCATGCTATAAAAGAAATTAACACCTGGGAGCTATCATGAAAAAGCAGATCGCAAAACAAATTGTTATTGGGTTTTTAATTGGATTGGTCGCCAATGTTGCTGGCTGTTATTTGTATATCTATTTTTTTTCTGAATATCCATTCGAGGAAACATTAGAACTCGCCCAACAAGAAGGCGTGTTAGGAAATATTATTGCCTTAGGGGCATTACTCAATCTAGCCGTGTTCTTTATATTTCTGAAGAAAAAACGCTATTACCGAGCACGCGGTGTATTGTTGGCCACGTTAGCAGCCGCGATATTTATCCTTATCACCAAATTCTACTAATATGAAATACTATCTCATTGCGGGAGAAGCCTCGGGAGATCTGCATGGTGCGAATTTAATAAAGGCACTGAAAAAGCAAGATCCTGCGGCTACGTTTCGGTTTTGGGGAGGTGATCTCATGGAGGAAGCAGGCGGCACCTTGGTAAAACATTATCGCGAATTAGCCTTTATGGGATTTATTGAGGTGGTCATGAACTTACGTACCATACTTCGCAACATTTCATTTTGTAAAAAAGACATTAGTGCGTTCGATCCCGATGTGATCATTTTTATCGATTATCCCGGATTTAATCTTAGAATTGCAAAGTGGGCAAAAGCGACCCGATATAAAACGCATTATTATATATCGCCGCAAATTTGGGCATGGAAAGAAGGGCGTATTAAGAGCATTAAGCGTGATGTGGATGCTATGTACGTGATTTTACCTTTCGAAAAGGATTTCTATGAAAAGAAGCATGACTTCCCAGTACATTTTGTAGGACATCCTCTTATTGATGCCATCTACGACCGAAAACAAGTAAACCCTTCCGAATTTCGTCGCGAACTTGGTCTCGATGACCGACCAATTATAGCACTGCTACCAGGGAGCAGAAAACAAGAGATCTCGAAAATGCTTTCGGTCATGCTTTCGGTGGTAACCGATTTTTCACAATACCAATTTGTAATTGCTGGAGCTCCCAGTCAGGAGGCTTCATTCTACCAACCGTATATCAAAGAACAAAATGTTCATTTGTTGTTGAACCGTACCTACGATCTGCTAAGCGTATCGTATGCGGCCTTGGTCACATCCGGTACAGCTACCTTAGAAACCGCCCTTTTCAAAGTACCACAAGTGGTGTGTTACAAAGGCAGCCGAATCTCATATGAGATCGCCAAACGCGTAATTAACTTGAAGTACATATCGCTGGTCAATCTCATATTGGACAAAGAAGTGGTCACCGAATTGATCCAAACCGAATTCAATGCGAAACGACTTAAAGCGGAATTGAACGCTATCTTAGACGATTATAAACGCGCCACGCTATTTCTCGATTATTACGATCTTGAAAAAAAACTTGGTGGTCGAGGCGCAAGTGAAAAGACCGCATCCTTGATCGTTGAGAAACTTAATACATAGGTTTTTCTGTATTTGCTTCGGAATGTTCAAATTAAAGAAGCAAAAAATTTATTACATTTAGCCAAACCAAGTCAGTGCATGAAAAAATTCCTACTACTTTCATTTCTCATTGTGTTCTTAGCTTCATGTGGGGGAGCAAAAAAGACAAGAACGAAAACTATTATCGTCAATTCTGACGGAAAGCCCAATAGAACCCGTACGATCGAAAAGCGAAAGAAAGACAAGAGTCTCGTCATTACTACGACCGAAGCAGACGAAGTTATTACAGCCGAAACCAACAAAAGCAAGTTAGAAAACATAATCGATTATGCCAAGACCTTCGAAGGCACTCGTTATAAATTTGGCGGCACCACCAGATCGGGTATGGATTGCTCCGGACTGGTTTATACCGCATTTCATCATGAAAATGTGATCATTCCACGTGTGTCTAGAGATATGGCCACCAAAGGACAGCGCATTTCACTTTCCGAAGTAACCAAAGGCGATCTCCTTTTTTTTAAGACCAATCCGCGACGTAATGCCATTAATCATGTTGGTTTGGTAATCGAATCTGAAGATGGTGAAATTAAATTCATTCATTCTACAACCTCAAGAGGAGTCATTGTGTCCTCTATCGAAGAACGATATTGGAAAAATGCGTTCGTAGAGGTGCGCCGAATTATTTAAAAAATGTATCTTTAACTATCCGATTCCCCGGTTGATTTGAGTTTATCTTAATTCAATTGGAATGCGATTCATTAATTATGCGGTAGTACAATTCTCTCTGTGTTTTGCCTTTGGAATTGGTCTAGCACACACGCTACCGCCCATCACTTTTTCTCCTTTCTATCTTGTCCTGTTCTGTTTAGCCATACTTATTATTGCTTGGTGGCATGCTAGAACACAGCTATTCCCTAGCCTTTTCTTCGGAATAGTAACTTGGATCTCCTTTGTAGTACTGGGATATAGCAACTATGTGTTACGCACCCCCATACAACAAAGTGATCACTATACCCGACATGTGATTGACCACACTCACCAGAGCCTACAAGTAAAGATCACCGAAATAGTAAAGCCCGACCGATTCAATTTCAAATACATAGCCGAAGTCTCGGCCGTGGCTAACAAACGCACCTCGGGATTGCTACTTTTAAATCTTCAGAAAGAAGGTAGCATGGCAACATTCAACATCGATGATGTTTTGTTGGTATCAGCAATGGTCTCAGATATCCCAACGCCATTAAATCCGTCGCAATTCGATTATGCAGCCTATATGCGAACACTTGGCGTTCACGGTCAGATTAGGATTAGGATGCCAGAGGTATTGAGCAAAAAGCGTGGCGCGCCCACCCTTCGTGGGCGCGCCGAATTATTGCGCTCCAATATAATTACCAAATTGAGAGGATCCTCTATTCCCGCAGATGAACTGGCTATTATTCAAGCATTAGTATTAGGCCAACGCCAAGATATAAGCAAAGAACTTTACAGCGATTACGCCGCAGCAGGAGCTATTCATATCTTAGCGGTGTCGGGACTACACGTAGGTATTTTATATGTACTATTATTGACACTTTTTCGCCCACTTACGTATGCTAAATACGGTCGAACAATTCGGGTGGTCTTCATTATTGTTTATTTATGGGGTTTTGCCTTTATAACAGGAAATTCCCCTTCGGTGACACGTGCTGTTAGTATGTTTACCTTTTTTGCGTTTGCTACGCTCATTGAGCGCAACACGAATTCGATCAATACCTTGTTCTTGTCGTTTTTTGTATTGTTGATCCTCAAACCGAACTGGTTATTTCATGTTGGCTTTCAATTAAGCTATTTAGCCGTCTTCTTTATTTTATGGATACAACCTAAACTTTATTCTTATTATCGTCCAAAATGGTATCTCGATAAAATGATCTGGGGGATCATTACCGTTACGATCGCAGCCCAACTAGGGATCGTACCCCTTAGCTTATATTACTTCCATCAATTTCCCGGTTTGTTCTTTATAACCAATCTTGTGGTAATTCCATTTTTAGGATTGCTCCTTGGTCTTGGAATTTTATTGGTACTACTTGCTTTAATGAACTTTTTACCGGATTCGGTTGCTACGCTGTACGGACAGATCATCGAAAAACTAAACGATTTTATTCGATGGGTCGCCGCTCAAGATGACTTCCTTTATACCGACATTCACTTTTCGATAGGAGAAGCATTGGGCAGTTATCTGCTGCTTGCCTCGCTTATCTTATGTTGGAAACAGTTAAGTAGCAGGACGCTCTCCTTTGTATTATTTAGTACGTTGTTTTGGATTTCGATACAGGTATACGAGTCGTTTCGTTCTTCGGAAAATGAACTAGTGATCTTTCAGAAGAACAGAACAACGCTAATTGGCGTTAAACACAATAAGAGACTTCGACTCTTTCAGAAAGACACTATAAAAAGCAATAGGAACACCTACCCTGTTAAAAGTTATCGAGTGGAAAAAAATTGTTCTGAGATCACTTCCGAAGTAATCCCTACTATTCTTCGCTATAATAATAGTACGATACTACTTATTGATAGTTTATCTGTAGTTCCAAAAAATTTGATTGCACCTATAGATGTGTTACTGCTAACCGATAGTCCGAAAATCAATTTGGAAACTGCCATTCAATTAATACGACCGGCAAAGGTCGTTGCAGATGGGAGTAATTATCACAGTTTTGTAAACCGTTGGAAAGAAACATGTAAAAAAGAAAAGCTCCCATTTCATCATACTGCTGAAAAGGGAGCCTTCGTCTTAGAGTAGTGAAACACTTAACTAAAAACCCTACTCTTAGAATGTACCTTTAAAATTTTCTTGATATTCTTCCCATGCTTTCATGGTCGTTAGTTCCTTATAATCATCGCTTGCGATCATCTTTAAATAGATCTCTAAATCCTGTGGTGACTTATACCCGGGAATCGCTTGAATCAAAGCGCCGTCATCGGCAAAAAACACCAAACTGGGATATCCACTTAAGCGCAATGCATCTGCAAAGAAATGGGTGGCATTACGGCCTTTACGCTCCGGCTGATAATTCGGATTGGTATACGTAAAATCTTGATAGGTGATCTCTTCGTTACCTTCCGCATTGAATTTTACCGCATAGAAATTATCATTGATAAAATTGATCACGTTCTTATCGCTAAAAGTGTTTTTATCTAATAGCTTACATGGGGTGCACCAAGTCGTATAGACATCCATGAAGATCTTCTTTGGTTTGGTTTGTTGTGCCGCTAATGCCTCGTCCATCGTCATCCAATTGATCTTTTGCGCGGACACCATGCTCATACTAAGCAGCGCGACAAAAAGTACTACTATTCTCATTGATACTGTTTTAATTTTCAATTATATGCAACAAAAAACGTTCCACACTACATGGAACGTTTTTTTGCTTTTTCTATTGTGTTCTATCGTATTCCGTGCATCATTCTTAACAATGTTCGGTTTAGAATTAACATTACGATACCGGCAGTAACCGGAACCAATGTAAAGATCAAAAAGAAAGTTGTCATACCGTATTCCTCAACAATAGGGTCGATATAGCTTCCAGTAAATCCGGCAGCTAGATTTGCGATGAAATTCGACACAAACCATACACCGAACATAAGTCCCACTAATTTGATAGGTGCCAACTTACTTACATAAGAAAGTCCTACAGGAGATACACACAGTTCTCCTAGGGTATGGAACAGATACGCTAAGATCAAGAAGATCATACTCACAGAAGCTGTTTTTGCTCCAAGTGGAATACCTAATGAACCGTACGCTAAGATTCCAAATCCGAGCCCTAACAAAATTAAACCGATCGCAAATTTGACCGGACCGGTAGGATTATACTTGCTCTCCCACAATTTTGAGAAAAGTGGAGCAAATGCGATAATAAAGAATGAGTTTAAGATTCCGAACCACGAAGCAGGTACTTCGGGTGTTGGATCAGCAAACTGACGTGCTAACATCCAAATTACAATTCCCCAAATGATCACAAAACTTGTACCTAAGAGAATATTGGAAAGCGAATATTTCGCAAAGGTTTGCTTAAATAATAAGCCCAATACCCATGTTATGATCAACATAGGCACTACGGTGAGTAAAGTATTAAATATCTTAAAGATCAATGCACCATTGTCTACTAATACACGGTCGGTATAATCTTTAGCAAAGATGGTCATCGAACCACCGGCTTGCTCGAATGCCCACCAGAAGAAAATGGTAAAGAAGGCAAGTACTCCAATTACGATCAATCGGTCACGAGTTACTTTAGATCGTTTTGCCTCATCCATGGTATCTTCGATCGCTTCTTGCGCTTCTTCGACTGAATCTTCAATCGCGTCAAAATCTTTAGTTCCTTTAGGTGAAAGTCCTATTCTTCCGAAGATCTTTTGTGCAAAATAAAATTGAAGCATTCCGAAGAACATAAAAATTCCGGCAAGACCGAAGCCATAATGCCATCCTACTTTTTCTCCAATATATCCACACAATAGAATTCCTAAGAACGCACCGGCATTAATACCCATATAAAAAATGGTATAACCTGCATCTTTTTCTTTTCCTTGGGTTTTGTACAACTGCCCTACCATAGAAGAAATATTCGGCTTAAACAGTCCGTTCCCCACAATTAAAAGACCCAAGCCCAAATAAAAGAAGGGATCTGATATCACCTCCAAGGCCATAGAGGCATGTCCTAGGGTCATCAACAAAGCACCAAGCACCACGGCTCGACGATAACCCATAATTTTATCGGCTATCAATCCTCCAAAAATTGGAGTTACATACACCAATCCTGTGTACCATGCATATAAAACCAGCGCATCGGCTCGTTCCCAGCCCCAGCCGCCTTCATCGAAGATAGCCGACACTAAAAATAATACTAGCAATGCACGCATTCCGTAGTAAGAGAAGCGTTCCCACATTTCGGTGAAGAACAGTACGAATAGACCCGATGGATGGCCTAGTACAGTCTTTTGATTGGTTTCAGAACCTCCAAATTTAAATTCCATATAAAGTGATGTTAGTTAATAAAGTTGTTATTAATTCTTGATTTTTAGTAATGTCTCTTTGGGCTCACCCAAAGATTCTGCAATAAAATCGGTCATTTTCTTATAGAGATGTAAACGCGTATTTCCGCCATAGATCCCATGATTCTTGTCCGGATAGATAAGCCAATCGAAATCTTTATCGGCTTGAACCAGTGCTTCTATTAAACGCATGGTATTTTGAACGTGTACGTTGTCATCGGCACTTCCGTGTACCAATAGAAAATCACCCTCTAATTTATCGACATGCGTAATAGGTGAGTTCTCATCATATCCTGTTGGATTCTCCTGAGGGGTCGTCATATAACGTTCGGTATAGATGGTATCATAGAATCGCCAGCTAGTTACTGGAGCAACTGCGATGGCCATAGCGAAGGTGTCGGCACCTTGAAAAAGGCAATTGGAAGACATAAAGCCTCCATAGCTCCACCCCCAAATACCAATTCGATCTGCATCTATATACGGAAGTGCTCCTAGTTGTTGCGCTGCGCTTATTTGATCTTCTACTTCGTATTTTCCAAGTTCTTTTTGTGTGACTTGTTTAAAATCACTGCCCTTCAACCCGGTACCACGACCATCGACACAAACAATAATATATCCTTGCTGCGCTAGCATTTGATGCCAATAATCATTGGTTCCATTCCATCGGTTAGCAACTTGTTGGGACCCAGGACCTGAATATTGATACATAAAAAGCGGATACTCTTTATTAGGATCAAAATCTTTTGGCTTGATCATGTACATATTCAAATCATTCCCATTTACGCGTATGGTCGAAAATTCTTTAGGAGATAGCACATAATCATTTAATTGATCTTTCAATTTTGAGTTGTCCTTTATCTCACGTAACAGTTTCCCTGTCTTAGAATCATGTAAAGTATAGGTATAAGGTGTTTCGGTATCTGAAAATGTATTGATAAAGTATGTGTAATCGGCACTAAATGAGGCACTGTTGGTACCCGTTCTATTGCTAAGTCTAACTTTGTTCTTCCCAGATCGCAAAATAGAATACACATCGCGATTTATACTTCCGTTCTCCGAACTTTGGTAATAGATGCGACCAGTATTTTGATCGAACCCATAAAAATTGGTCACTTCCCACTCGCCGTCTGTGATCTGATTGATAAGCTTTCCGTTCTTGTCGTAGTGGTAAATATGATTCCATCCGCTCTGTTCACTGGTCCAGATAAAGCTATTATCGTTCAGAAAAGTTAAGTTATCAGTAATATCGATATACGCATCATCTGTTTCTTCAAGAATTAATTGGGTCGAATTGTCCTGGGCATTCACAAAGACCAGATCAACTACATTTTGGTGCCGATTCGTTAATTGTGCACTTAAAATATTACTGTCGTTGGTCCATTTAATTCTAGGGATATAGTAGCTGTTGTAATCGCTCAAATTAATAGCGTTGGTCTTACCGGTTGCCAGATCATAGATATGCAACGAAACCTTAGCATTAGGATCGCCTGCCTTTGGGTATTTAAACACCTGTTGGGTAGGGTACAATCCTTCCTTGTATACATCCATAGAGAATCGAGGCACCTCCGTTTCATCAAATTTGATGTAGGCCAACTTATCGCCTGCCCTGTTCCAATCGAAAGCACGTACAAAAGCAAATTCTTCTTCATACACCCAATCGGTAATTCCGTTAATGATGCTGTTTTTCTTCCCGTCTGTAGTGATCTGAATTGTCTTTCCGTCGGAAAGGTCCTTGATATATAGATTGTTCTCGTAACCATAGGCTACTTTAGTACCATCTCTCGTAAATGTCGGCTCCTGAATTTTATTTTCTGAAACTAGGGTGAGTGCTTTTGAGTTCAGATCATACACATAAAATGTACCAAGCGAAGATCGTCTATAGATCTGCTGAAGCTGTGTAGAAAGCAACAGCTTGGATTCATCATCACTAAATTCGTAGGAGATTATATATTCGATCCCCGGAAGGTCGTTCGTATTTAAAAGTGTCTGTACTTTCTCCCCATCGGTATAGTTATAGACATCGATGGTCGAAGCTTTGTTGGTTCGGTCATAATTCAAAACCGAGTACTGAGTACCATTATCGAGAGAGCGCAAAACATCTAAGCCTTCTGTACGAAAAGCACCACCCCAAATTTCCTCTAATGTAATTTCCTTTTGTTGTGCAAAAAGCGAAGAACTCGCAATTAGAAAGAGCACAACTATTCGTGTAAGAACTTGTATCTTCAAAGTGTTAAAATTTTAATACGCCAAGTTTACTAAATTTTAACGAAAATACAGTTAGGTTTTATGTTAAATACGGCTATTTTGTTAGCAACTTGACTGCAAACAGCTTGTTTAGAAATACTATCTTTGTGATTCAATTTTAAGACGTATGTCGAAACCTGTTTCTGGATTCTCAAAAAAAAATAAGGAAGAAAAAATTCAATGGCTCATTGAAAACTATCTTGTTGATGTTCCAAATGCCCGTGAACTGCTAACTTCATATTGGCATACCAATCCCAAGACACAAGGACTTCACGATGATTTTATAGAGAATACCCTAACCAACTATTACCTTCCATTTGGCGTAGCACCTAATTTTTTGATCAATGGTACCTTGTATGCTTTGCCAATGGTGATCGAGGAAAGTTCGGTCGTGGCCGCCGCCGGAAATGCCGCCAAATTCTGGTTAGATCGCGGCGGATTTAAAGCAGAAGTGATCTCGACAGAAAAGAATGGGCAAATTCATTTCAATTACTTCGGAAAGAAAACAGCACTTGAGACCTTCTTCGAATCGGTTCAACCAGAATTACTGGAAAGTATTGAGCATATTCAAAAGAATATGAAAAAAAGAGGTGGTGGATTAATCGATCTGGAGCTCATCGATGGCACTGAAACACTTGAGGGCTACTATCAAATACACTGTAGATTCGAAACAGGAGATGCTATGGGTGCTAATTTCATCAATAGTTGTTTGGAAGCCATCGCTGCGAGGTTTGAAGAAAAAGCGCAAACACATGCTGCCTTTCTTTCAGAAGACACCCTCCCGGAGGTAGTTCTCAGCATACTGTCTAACTATGTGCCCGAATGCCGAGTGCGAGCAGAAGTTAGCTGCAATGTATCCGCCTTAGGCAAAACAGAACAGGAAGGAATTACTTTCGCACAAAAGTTCGTGCGCGCAATCGAGATCGCCAAATCGGAAACGAGACGAGCCGTAACACACAACAAAGGAATAATGAACGGTATTGACGCCCTTATACTGGCTACCGGTAACGACTTTAGAGCCGTGGAAGCCGGAGTTCATGCCTATGCAGCTCGAAACGGGTATTACAGCAGTTTAACACACGCAAAGATTGAAGATGGCATCTTTACTTTCTGGATCGAATTACCGTTGGCCTTGGGGACCGTTGGCGGTCTAACAAGTCTTCATCCTATGGTGAAGCTAGCATTTTCGATCTTACAAAAACCCAATGCCAAAGAACTGATGCAAATTGTAGCTGTTGCCGGACTTGCTCAAAATTTTGCGGCAGTGCGGTCCTTGGTTACTACCGGAATTCAAAAAGGACACATGAAAATGCACCTCATGAATATTTTGAATCAGTTGGAAGCAACCACCAACGAAAAAGCCGCAGCGATCGCTCATTTTGCAGACCATAGTGTTTCTCACGCCAATGTCACGGCATTTATCAATTCTCATAGAAATTCGTCTTGAACAAACAGTTTTACAGTAATGGAAAGTTATTGCTCACCGGCGAATATGTAGTTTTAGACGGTGCTGTTGCTTTAGCGATCCCTACTAAATACGGTCAATCACTATCGATCACTGCTTCGGAAACGAATACGCTTCAATGGAAAAGTTTAGATGAAAAAGACGCCATCTGGTTTCAAACCACCTTTACCTTTGATGAAATTGCTTCCGAAGAAATCCATACAGCCCATTTAGAAGATGCGTCCTCTAAACGCGCTACCTTGCTCAACATATTACAGCAAGCAAAGCAATTAAATCCCGACTTCCTTTCAGAAAATAAAGGCTATACCATTAGCACCTCATTGAATTTTCCTAGGGACTGGGGATTGGGCACCTCTTCTACCTTAATTAACAATATTGCGCAATGGGCAGAGGTTAATGCGTTCGAGCTCTTAGAGCGTAGTTTTGGCGGCAGCGGCTATGATATTGCAGCAGCAGGTGAGGATGGTCCTTTTTTATACAAGCGTGCGACACCGCCAGTCGTAAAAAGCGTGCATTTACCTTGGGGTTTTTCAACATCTTTATTCTTCGTGCACTTAAATCGGAAGCAAGATAGCAAAGCAGGGATCAACCACTACCGACACGCTTCGGTAAAGTCAAGTACGATCCAGCGTATTTCAGATATTAGTCAGAAGTTATTATTGTGCTACACCTTAAGCGATTTTGAGCAACTAATAGTGGCGCACGAACGCTTAGTTTCCGAAGCCATTCAGCTTCCCACCATTAAGGAACGATTCTTTTCTGATTATCCAAACGCAATAAAGAGTCTAGGAGCTTGGGGCGGTGATTTTATACTTGCGATTGGTGATATGGACGCTATGGACTATTTTAGGAAAAAAGGCTTTACTACCATTATCCCATTTTCTGAGATGATCAAATAAAAAAAGCCGCTAAATTCGTAGCGGCTTTCTTAAATACTTTATTCAACGACTAGTAAAAACTAGCGCGATTATCTTCTATATCGGCATTTTCTCTTAGCGCCTGATGAACTTTTGTGTTCATCTGCGGAACAACAGTCGCATTTAGTTGATTCGCGTACGAAGCGTAATTATCTAGGTCTGGAGCCTTGTTAATGGCTAATACACGCACTTTAAAAACTCCGGATTTCCCGTTGATAAGATCGGTGGTCTCTCCCGCTTTCTTTCCGAAGGCAGCACCCACAACTTTTGGTTCGCTACCCGCGCCCGGGATGGTTGGAGCAGCTAAAGTTAATGCTGTAGCGTTCTGTACCTGTACATTTTTATTGTTCGCTATTTCTTGTAAGCTCGTACCGCTAATAGAAGCACGAATCTTCTCTGCTTTCTTCTTGTTACGAATAATTGGAATTACTTTAGAAGACGCTTCTGCCACACTCATCAAGCCTGCTTCACTTTTACGCGTAAGTTGCACGATGGCATACCCATTGGCCGTGTTTTCTTTAGTGATATCGCCTACTTTAGTGTCTTCATTAAAGGCCCAAGTAACAATTCCACGATTGGTCCCAATTCCGGGAATATTCGCATCCAGCTCACCAATTTTATTTACAGGCTTGGCTTGCAAGTTCTGTTCTTTGGCTACTTCGGAAAAATCACCTTCTCGTGCTGCTTCTTCGAAGCGCGCTGCTTTAGAGAATGTATCATTCAATGTATTTTCTGAAGCTTCAATATCTTTAGAAACAGTAGCGATCTTAGCAACCGGCTGCATGTTCTTTTGTCCTTCGATCTCGATCACATGATATCCGAAATTCGATTTAACCACACCAATATCACCGGTCTCTCCTTCGAACGTAAAATCTCTAAATGCCGGCACCATCATATTGTAAGTAAACCAATCGTAATGTCCACCTCTTTCAACGCTTCCTTGATCTGAAGACATTGCGGTAACGATCTCCGGAAATTTAGATCGATCGCCACGTACTACGCGTAAAATACTATCGGCAGCAGCTTTGGCCTGGGCATCATTTCTAGTAATACTGTCGGTTGGATTTAATCCAATTGGGATCAAAATATGGCGAGCCTCAACCGAATCTGGTAACTGACGGCGTTCTATTAGTTTTGTAAGGTTAAAACGGTTGTCGGTTTGGTATGGACCGTAGATCTCACCTTCGTTCATAGTAAAGATCGTGTCGCTAATGGCAGGCGGCAATTCTCTTTTGTATTGCCATCTACCAACATACGTACCATCGGAATATTCATTTACAAATTCTTCGTTATCGGTTGTGTTTCTAAATCCAACGAGAGAATCACCTCGCTCCACACGATCGTCCAACAAGGCTGTGATGGATGCACGTGCTTCTTGGATGTCACTTTCTGAAGGTTCTTCAGAAAAAAGAACATATTGAATATCCACTTGAGCGTCTACTTGAAACTCGTTTGGATGTGCTTCTACATATTCCTTGATCTCGGCATCACTCACCGGTACATCGGTATCGGCTATAGAAGTGTAAGGAATTTGAACATACTCGATATTGATCTTGTCGTTCTCAAAACGATATTGACGTTCGCCTTCAGCTAAGGTAGATACTAAACCACCTTTCACCATGTTTAAATAGGTTTGTTCTAGTACGGTTTGTTCTATACTACGAAGGTTATTTTGCCAAAAGCTATACAATTGCTCGTTTTGTTTAATGCTAGCCATGTATTCATTAAGCTTGGCACGACTAAACTGTCCGTTTGCATCCGTAAAATTCTGATTGGCCCCTAAATACTGGGCGTAGGCGGCATTTAATTGATCGGCACCAACACGAAGGCCTAATTCGTTGTATTGTTCTTTTAACAACGTACTTCTTATTTCACGTTCCCAAATTGTATTTACAGCTTGCGTAGAAGTGATATTAGGTCCCACTTGCTTTTCGTAAGCATCTACTTTCTCGGCAAACTCCTGACGAGAAATTTCGGTACCATTTACGGTCGCAATCGTGGTTTGCGATTTATCGGAAGAAAATCCGCCGTTTCGGATTACATCGGCCAATACAAAGGAAAATAATGCCAATGCAATGATGATGATTAAAAATACGGATCGTTGTCTAATTTTACTTAATACTGCCATCTGTCGTTCAAATTTATACTAGTTTGTTCACGCTACCGCAAACAATACGTTTAACGTTCTTCTCTCCAAAGCCCTATCTGGTAATTAAACCTTGCTTTGTAGGGTTTTTTCAATTTATTTTAGTGGGCGAAAATAGCATTTTCCCTTCACTAATAAAAGGTTCATTTTAAAAAAAACGGTCAATTGTGTAAAAAACTAATCTTCGGGTCTGCTTTTTAGCTCTATTAGCTCGATTTTGGTGTTAGAGACTTCCAATACTTTTAAGGTATAATTCTCTATTTCAACCGTTTCATTTTGCTCTGGGATGCCCTCGGTAAAACTTACGATCATTCCACCCAGCGTTTCGTAGTTCTCGCTCTCGGGTAGATCTAATTTATAGGTCTCATTAACATAATCTACTTCCAGTCTTGCGGAAAAAGTAAAGTGTTCCTCTCCAATTTGGTCTTCGATCAAGGCAATAGAATCGTGTTCATCTTCAATTTCTCCGAACAGCTCTTCTATAATATCTTCTACGGTCATTATACCCGAGGTTCCTCCATACTCATCGATTACCACTGCAATACTTTGTCGTTTTTTAGATAAGATGTTTAAGACATCTTTTACCAACATGGTTTCGGGCACAAATACCACCGGCATTAGTACTTTTTTGATCGCTGTTGGTTTTTTAAACAATTCGAACGAATGTACATAACCTAAGATGTCGTCAATATTGTCGTTATATACTAATATTTTAGACAAGCCCGTATCGGTAAACAGTTTGCTTAGTTCTTTAGGAGTGGTATCAATGTCGACGGCCACTACTTCTGTTCTAGGGATCATGACCTCTCTTGATTTTACTTCGGAAAAATCTAAGGCATTTTGAAAGATTTGGATTTCGCTGTCTAATTCTTCCGTTATTTCAACCGTTTCCATTTGTTCGCTAATGTAATTTCCCAATTCCAATTTACTAAAACTTAACTGTACGTTATCCCCTTGGGTCTTAAAGAATACCTTTAATACCAGATCGGAGATCCAGATCACAAATTCAGAAATAAAAGAGAAGATTACATAAAAAAAGTAAGCCGGGACCGCGAAGATCTTAACCAAATTGTTGGCATAAATCTGAAAGAACACCTTTGGAAGAAACTCGGCAGTAAGTAAAATTACCAAGGTCGAAATAATAGTTTGCACCAGTAGACCGGTAAAGCCTGCAATGGGAATATATTCCATGAGCAAATCACCCATAAAGAAACCGTAGATCACCAATGCGATGTTATTCCCAACCAGCATCGTAGCGATAAATTTAGAAGGCCTACGAGTGATCTTCTTTAGAATTCCGGCTAGAAAATTATTCTGTTTTTTTTCAATCTCGATATGGATCTTGTTGGACGAAACATAGGCGATCTCCATTCCTGAGAAGAAAGCAGAAAAAAGTAACGACAAGATGATTATAAGGATGCTGTAGTCCAAGGTATCGAATTAAAACTAACGACCTACTGTCGTACGATAAAGGTACAAAATTAGAATATACTACTGATCTCCTTTTCTACGCTCTTCAATTCTTTTTCGGAAGCCTCGTTTAAAAAAGAACATAAAGATGGCCACGACCGTAAAGAAAGCGAACAAATACGCACGTGTTCTGTTCGTGGTCCAATTCTCATATACCAAATAAGCTGCAAAGACAGCCATAACGATATATGCGTATTCAAAAAGTTTATAAATTTTAGTTCCCATTGTCTAATTGATCTGTTTCTGAAAGTTGTTCAGACTCTATGATTTGCACTCCTTGATTTCCCATTGATAAGAAGGTAGTAAAATCTTGGTTGGAATCAAAACGGATTCCGTTGTTATAAGAGCCATCCTTAAATTTTATTTGATAGGGTCTATCGGTAAACACCCATTCATTTTTTTTATCCCAATACAATTGCTCGGCTCGCAACACCATACTATCGCTAGTTCTTAACACCACATTATCACGTAGATCGATAAGATCGGTATTTATGTAACTAATGGCATAGTCTGCCGTTACAGTACTGCGTTGATTCTTCTCATCCCAAAAGCGTACTTCTACACCCTGCGGAAACTCTTGATATGCGAAAGAAAGGTTTGAATAATCTTTCATGTATGGAGTTATAAGATTTGAAGTAACTCTTCCCGAATCGGTATATTTTAAGTTCACTCCTCTTCCCTCCATGATTGGAGCGTTGTCTGCTAAATTAAGTTGCTGTATGTTTTTATAATTTCCCTCACATGCAAAAAGCGCGACAACACTACAAAGTGTTATCACGCTTTTTATCATATGTGCTCTAAAAGTCATTCTTATAGGTTAGGAACTCTAACACTTCCTCCAACCCAACAGCTAAAAGAAATGGTCTTTCCTGCCATACCAGAACTAAATATCTCTTGTTTTCCTGGTGCGCGTCCTCTGTAAGCCGATGCAGTAGAGTTCGCATTGCTAGCTAATGAAGCATCCACTCTAGCCGCTTTCGAGGCCATATCTGCAGCTTTCCAGTATATTGCTCGTTTCTCGAATGGAGTTGTACCACAGTTGTTTGCACTACTTGCATACATACTAGCAATTCGAAGGTACGCAATACCGGCAGAAGGCTTAGCTTCTAGCATCTTGTTATAGTAGTTTCTCGCACTTCCAAAACTACCTTTTTTACGGAAGTTCTCTGCAATACTATAATATACTCTAGCTTTATCGCTTGGATTGGTTTCCAAATCTGCCGCTTGGTTATAGTATTCTAATGCTTTGCTACTGTTTCCGTCTTTATCGGCCAACCTACCTAAGTAATAAGCAGATTTAGCAGAAGGCTCTAAGTTGTGTAACTGTTGTACCATTTTAAAGAACAACGGTGTTTCACATTCTTTACCATTTAACTTACCTGCAGAAACCTTTAACCAGTTTACATCATTCTTCTTACTCTCATACTGGCTCTCGAACAATGGGATCAAGTTATCACAATCGGCTCTTTGTCCTAATAGTGTATTGATACTACCCTTGATCTTACCATAACTTCCCAAATTAGTTTCAGCAGCATTTAAACGCTTAGCTTCCTTTTTAGAAAGTTCCTCTTCATTTTCTTGCTTCTCCATTAATGGCTTTAATATAACAGCCATATCGTTCTCTTTTCCTTCGATCTTTTCGATCAATACATCGTACAATTCGAAGATATCCTGAAGGTCTTTTTGACCGGCGTCTTGTAATTGAATAGCCAGGTTAAAATAAGTGTATAATCCCTTCGGACTCGTAAAATTATCCGGGTCGGTTTTTTGCGCTTTGTCGAATGCATCAAACTGTTCTTGTTTAGTACCAAGATCGTTGTCGTACATCGCTTGTGCGATATCGCCTAAGATGTCTCCTTCTTTCGACTTCTCCGGGAAGAATTGAAGTCTGTACTTATAGTTTTGAATAAGGTCTTCTACCTTAGAAGCATCTCCTTGTTCAATAAAATGCTTGAACATTCGATCTCCGTATTGATAAATAGCCAAACTTTCTTTTGGACATTCCTTTACCAACTTATCGTAGTGCTTTAATGCTTCGTTATAATTTTTTGCTTTCGCAGCTTCAGAATAAAGTGACAATGTAATTTGACATTCTGAAGGGTCGCTCGCCATCTGAGCAGTTCCTGTAAATACTATCGCAAATAGAAATAAAGCTAATAGTGAAGTTACTTTCGTTTTCATCGTGTTAGTGTTTAGTGTTTTAATCATAATATCTTTTTTCGAACCATCTGTCGTTAAGTGACAGACTTAAAAATGTATTGAAGAAATTTTCCTGAACCAATCCGTTATTCGTTGTCCCTCGCTTTCCAAACTCAAATCCGACATTAATATTGGAAAAAATTCGTCCTACGGGTATACCAACTCCAAAAGATATGCCAAACTCGTTAATATCCTCTCCTCTTAGGTTAAGTCCGGTCTCTTCGAAGCGAAATCCGCCACGATAGACCACCCGTTCCCAAAAGCTTCCGATGGCATTGTAGTTTGGTATATAAAAGCCTCCTATTCTATATTTTGAAGCATCTTGGAAGTTCACATCCTCAATAACGAAGGTGCGGTTGGTAAAGTTACTGGTTTTTTGATCGGTATATTCGGCTCCAATAAACCAACTTTTCGGTTTTCCTATTCCCAATCCAATGGTATACTGTGAAGGGAACGTAAATTCAGTATCCGCTACATCTATATCACGCACATCGACATTAACCGCCCCAATCCCAGTAGACAACACCGTTCCCAGTTGTCGCTCATTTTCGGCCGTGAAGTCGGTTTCGGGGGTATAGGTTACCGAAGCCATAAGTTCTAAGTCTTCAGAAATCATTGTTTTATACATGGCTCCGAAGTTGTAACTAAAACCTAAAAGATCCGATTTGTTTACCTCTAAGGTACCCAATTGTACATTTTCTATTCGGGTTAATTGGGTGTTTTCAATGTTTCCGAAGTTATAATTAACGTCAACACCCACACTAAACTTAGGGGTGATCTTATACGCCAATGTTAAAAAAGCTTTATTAAGTCCGCCCTCACCACTAAAGGTAGAGGTTACTCCGTTACTTTGGTTACGAATACTATAACCTACGGCGGTATAAGGAATCAAGCCAAAACTTGCCCCAAAATCGCCCATTGGCACACCAATCGCCAAATAGTCTAAAGAAGTGGTCGTAGTATTCTGTTTATCGTCTGTTGTTTTTTGAAGTACACGTTTGTGACTTGCACCCACTGTATAGTTAATAAGACGAAGGTCTGCAACACCGGCCGGGTTTTGAATATTGAGGTGGATACTGTCTGAAAAGACACTAATTCCACCCATGGATCTGTTTTCGGCTGTCCCTTTAAATTTTAATTCACCTATTCCGTAAAAAGAGTACGGAGAGGTAGTACCTTCTTGTGCTAGTGCACTACCCGAAATAAGGACAAAAACTACTACTATAATTCGTTTTAACATCAATCTTTATTATGTTCTAAAATGTAATGTAAACCTTCCAACAGAAAATTTGAGTTGGCAAAGATGTCATTTTTTAAGCTATCTCGCAAAAAATGAGCATCCCCACCTGTTAAAATAACTGTTAAATTGGTATATTTTTCTTTATAGGCGGCTATAAAACCATCGATTTCGTTCAATACACCTTGTATCACACCCGAATGCATTGAACTCGCTGTCGAATTTCCTATTAAGTTCTTCGGAAGGTTTGCATCCAATAACGGAAGTTTTGCCGTAAACGTATGCATCGCTTTATATCGCATCGTAATTCCTGGAGCAATGGCTCCGCCAAGGTATTCGTTCGTTTGATTTAAAAAATCGTAGGTGATACAGCTTCCTGCATCTATGACAAGTACATTTTTGTCGGGAAATTGAACCGCTGCAGCACTCACAAGTACAATTCGATCTACGCCTAAGGTTGTTGGGGTCTTATATTTATTCGCAAATGGAACCTTGGTTTCATGCGTTACCTCTAACACCGAATAGCGCTGTTTTAATTTTTTAAATTGATATTCTGAAAAATTACCAACAGAAGATACAATACAGTGGGTGATACTGGGATACTCTTCTGTAATTTCCGAAAGCACGCTAAGGAACTCTGTTTTTACAAATACCTTTTTTAGCTGAAGCGTGTCTGTATCGAACACCGCTAGCTTTACAAGTGTATTACCAACATCTATTACTAAATTCATTTCGGCTTAAAGACGATAAAAATACAACATCATTTCACGCCGGATGTTAATAGTATATTAAAAGCAGGTAATTGGGGACGAATATTTTTGCACTTTATGTTTTGCAAAAGCCAAAATAGAATTATATTTGCACCCGCCTTGGTTGAGAGCTTCTCTTCTAAGTACGATCTAAAAACTTACTGGTACCTTAGCTCAGTTGGTAGAGCAACGGACTGAAAATCCGTGTGTCCCTGGTTCGATTCCTGGAGGTACCACTTATGAAACCCACATTTATCTGATAATCAAGATAGTGTGGGTTTTTTGTTTGTAGAGGGTGTTATTCAGGGTGTAAACAAAGCGATTTATTCTCATTTGGTTAAAGCGATTAAAAAAAAGGCTTCCGCAAAATGGGTGTTGTTAATAAGTTAATAAGTTATCATGCTCATTTTTAGAAGAAACCCAAAAAACTATTACTTTCATAGTAGAAACTGACCCCACCCCTTAAAAGTATTCCATTTTTCTTTTAGGCAGGGTTTTTTTTAGGTAATACCATAGAATCAGGTATACGTCCATATCAATTTTTTTTATGAGCGAAGGTTTTAAATTGAAAATAGATGCAGGAATAAATATAAAGGAAGATTACTATTGGGAACTTTACACTCATGATGCTGAGCGTGACCCACGTTATAAGTCTTTGATTATTGATGACAGGCCACCTTATCGCAGATGTGAGCGAGTAAGCTTTGAAGAAATTATAAGGAATCACTTAAATAGAAATGATTTTTTTGACTTTGAATACAGTCCAAAAATAGGTGACAGATTGTTTCTATCCTTTTATTTTGAAAGCCAGTTGTTGAAGTACCATTTTACTTATAATAGCGTAAAAAAAATATGGGATATTCCTGTCCGACCAAAAGACGAAATTTATTGTGTTGAAAAATGTAATTCAGGGGGTATAATAAATCCTTTGATGTTACTAGTTGATTGGGTTACTTAGTGGCTCTAAGGTTATCTCTAAAATGTAATGCTATTAAGGGGCTTTTTAAAAGCGTTGATAACATGTAAACAGGGATTTATGTCAAATCAAAAAACGTTTTGAGTTTATGTGTAAAACAAAAAGCCTGTTTTAATCTGTTGCACACTCGGGAGCATGTTTAATTTTAATTCTCTAACTATTCACCGCTACTAGCAAATAGTAGTATCAACAGCCACCCAAATATACTAACTAATATCACATAAGAAGACGTGGCAATATTGTACATAAACCCAGTAAAAATGTCAAAAATAATAGATATAAGGGGTACGCCCATAGCACAAATAACTGCTAAGTCGTAAAAAAACTTTTCACGTAAATACTTAAACTTAAACTTCATCTTTCAAGAATAAGAAAAATTACGGCTAGACACAAATATGTGTCCGAATAATTTTATCCCTATTAGCACCTTTCGGTATGATTTCCGAAAGAAACAAGTATAAAGAAAAGTTCCTGAAATTATTAGGTGCAAATGTGAAAAAAGTACGGGAGAACAAAGGTTTGTCCCAATTTAAATTAAGCATAGAGGCAGACATCCCTAAAAATCAAGTTGGACGTATTGAAAGAGGAGAAATAAATACAAGTATTTTTACTCTAAAGCGTATTGCGGATGCTCTTCAGGTTGAGGTAATAGAATTTCTTCAAAAATGAATTTTTCTTTCAACTCTTTACCAATATTTGTGTTCAATACACCGTTTTTAAGAACGCTAATCCACATAAGGCCGCATCTATGGCCTTTCTCTTCAAAAGGCTCTGAAATCGTTTTTAAATTATCCGTATGAGGCAGCAATAAGATGGCTTCGGGCGATTGCCAGTAATCATTGTAAACATACATTTGTCGCAAATCATTGGTAGATGGCTTTGCTCGCCAAATATTTTTCCATTTCGTATCAATAACTAAAACTGTTTTCTCTTCTTGCTTAATCACGATATCAGGACGTATGGTGATTCCCTTCCAAAAATTCCTAGACTGTTGACCATATACGGTGAAAGATGTGCTCCTTAATGCTTGGCGTAGCTTTTCGGTTATATATTGCTCCCAAAGGTCATTCATATTAAAGAGCAATGCGAGCATTTCCTCTTTACCCTTTGTAACGTTTGGAGCATAATTAAGAATGATAAAGCGTGCTATTTGTAGGGCTGTTACATAGGGTTTTGTCTTTCTATTTTTTGGCAGTTTATTGAAGGTGCTTTCTAATGCCTGTATGCTTTTTACTTCTGGAAAATCTAAGGCAATAGTCTTGCATTTACTGTACAGGCTTTTACCCTTGGAAAATTGTTCTACAACACATAGTGCCTGAAACAGTATTTGATGGATGAGGTGGTCGTAGTCATATACTTGATGTTCTAAAAAAAACCGCTCTTTGTGTATAACGTTTTTAGAAATGTGCTTGGAAAAAATAAGCTTTCCTTTTAACGAGTGCAGATTATTCCGTTTATTGCCGTATTGACGGATAAGACCTTGCCGAATTAAAAGTTGAAGCTCATTTAAATACCAATCAAAATAAATATCAAGCAGGTGTTTGTTCTGCTTATCAATTTTGGCGTTTCCTACCTTTTGCACCTTCAGCCTTTTAGTAGTTTTAAGCATTTCTATAAGTACCGATTGCCATATCACTTCACCTCCTGAAGTTTTATCTGCTTTTGGAAGGATTTCAATGCACAAATTGCCAACTTGAATCACTCCCACGTATTGCTTGAATTTAATTTTATTTAAGCCTACCGTAAAATACTTATCATTATGAAGTTCATTTAGCTTGACAAGGGATAAAAAGTGTTCTTTTTTTAATTTGATTTTTTTAGCACCATAGGACATGCCAACTTTTAAAAAACCGTGTTCAAAAACTTTTATGTAATTAATTCTTTGCATTAAGCCATTAGCTTTTGAAGTGCACCGCTAATGTCAAAATCTTCATCAATAGTATTTAGCTCATATTTTTCAACTAATTCCACGGTATTTTGACCTTTATTAAATGTAGAAAAAACACCTTCATTCTTTGGAGGAATAACAGTAACAAACCCTTCACCAAGTACCAATCCTATTTTGCTGTAATCGCCAAAAAAATACTCCTGAAGTAATGGAACAATACTATCCTTAAAAACTTCTTTTAGTTTTGCTTCTTGGTTTTTAGCCTCTATAACCTTAAAGAAATAAGAATGTCCAATCGCATGGTCTCGGTCAAGTAGAGCTTCAATCCTTTCATTAATAACTTCAAGCAATTCTGTGAGGTCAACTCCCGCAACTTCTTTGTTTTGTAACAACTTAGCATTGGGCATTTTTTCTTTGAAAGAAAACCTCCTCCTTAGTGCAACATCAAGAGCTTCTACGGAACGGTCGGCAGTATTCATTGTTCCAATGATATATACATTCATAGGAACTCCAAAATCACTTTTGCTATAAGGTAGTTTTACTGTAAGCGCTTCAGTTCCTCCTAAACGCTTATCAGGTTCGATAAGTGTTATAAGCTCACCTAAGATTTGTGATACATTTCCTCGATTAATTTCGTCTATAATAAGTACCACATTATCGGCACGCTCATAATTGGCTCGAATTGCTTTATCAAAAACGCCAGCATCAAACTTTTTCGCAATATCTTCATCGGATAGTTCAAGAGCTACTTGTTCTGCAATTTCCTTTTTGAATTCTTTGAAATACGAAGCTTCATAGTCTTTTATACCTTTAAAGATTGCGTAGAATTCCGTAAGCCTTGGACTTACTCCTACACAGTCTTTTATCTCTTGCAGATTTTTTATTTGAGCTACTGAATCAAAAGTATCATAAAGCTTTTGAAGATTTTCTTTGGTAAGTGGTGCAACGTGGCTAGCTTGAGATCCTTTTGCTCTAGCTCGTATAGAGTCGTTTTTATTTATCTCAAAAATCTCAGTCTCCTTTCCTGTTATGGATGTAAAAATGGGTTTGACTTCCATATCACGGTAATTGTCTATAAAGCTATTGTATAAGTCGTCAAACGAGTAGCTATCCTCACCTTGCTCTAATGTTCTTGAGACTTTATAACAGCTATAAGCAGCTCTTGCACAAGTCTGCTTAAAAACTCCCGATTCTAGTATATATGAAACATCTTTTTCCTTATTATCTTGATCACCTAAAGTAGGCTTTATACCCTCAACAAAATCTTCGTACCCAAAACTCTGATGAAATGTCGTGAAGATAATTTGTTTGTTATCAACAAGTTTTCGATACTCTATGTTACGCTGTTCTCTAAAGGTCAATTCACTAGCACTATCGTATTTAAAACTTGGATTGGCAATCTCAACGGCAAGTTCCTTTGTACTGTAGGTTTTACCCGTCCCTGGTGGTCCAAATAATATTTGATTTAAGGGTTCTTTAAAGCCACGGGGTTCGGCATTCATATTTTGTTCATTTTTAGGTTCAAACCTGCTGTAAAACTTGTGATATTCTGGCTCAATCTTTTTCATAAATAAAACTGTTGCCTCAATAAGGGAATCCCAATCTTTTGCCTCCTTTGAATTAAAGGGTATTTTTTTAACGATGTCTGCATTTTTGTAGTTATCGTTAAGCTTAAGGTAGAGTTTTCTTTTTTGGCTTTTCTCATCAACAAGGTATGTATCGAATTTAACGTTAAAACAACCATTAGACTCTATCCCAACTGTGTATGCTAACCATTTTTTTTCAAGCTTTTCTTTATTGGGATAAATCCTTGCCCATTGATATGATTCAAAGTTATTTGCTCTATTCGTAGGTTTCTTAATAACTTTTGACGTTCCATCAGGGAATAAAACTTTTCTTGTTTCTTCAGCCCAGTATTCAACTTTAGCATAGCTTTTTTGAAGCTTTTTATACGCCTCTTGCATATCGGGATATTCTTTGTTGTAGGCATTGCCTTGAGTTTCTTCCAATAAACCGAACTCTTCTTCTGTAAAAAATTCCATCTTGTGTGTTTTCTTGATTTTTGTTGTAAACTTTTTGGCATTTCCTTTCTGAAACATCAAGTACTTTAAAACGCTATTTGTAGTACTTGCCTTTGTATTCCATTGGGTAAATTTTGTATTTATGGTCACCTCATATTGTTTTGCGACCTCAGCTTCGTGGTTGACTTGTATCTCTTCATCAATTTCACTAATGCTATTTACTCCCAAAAGAATATACTCTTGTTCAGGTTTACCCTTGTAAGCATAGCTTCTAACAAAATTAGGGTGGCTTTTAAATTTATCTGCCATCCCCTTTTCCACCAACAATCCAATTAGAGACGCATCGTCTTTTTCTTGGAAAGACAACACGTCCCTCATACCGACAACAACAAAAAAATCATTTTTTGAATTTAACCCCATTCGGACTTTATAGGGTTCAATTTTATTGGTGGTTAGTACTTCATTAGCAAAATCTATAAATTGTTGGAACAAATCTTTGTTCTTAATCTTGCTGTAAGCTTGATTGAAGTTTTTCTTTTCTGTGTTATTGTACTTCAAGTCTTCGGTAATAGTGAAACCGTGTTTTTCGATAAATTTATTGGTAGGTATTCCTCCACCCGGATTTTTAAGTTTTACTTCTGGGTAATTTTCCTCTACATATTTATTAGCTCTAGCAAAAACTATTTTAGGTGGCATTTTTACATCCCCTAGTTGAACGTTATACTTATCGCTATTGTTCTTGGTATGCCAATCCGCATTCTCTGAAAGGACTTGCTTTATTGCAGTTTGCCAAATTTCTTTTTCTGTCATTATTTTGAAACAAATTTTCTAAAGGCTCTAATAATTTGATATATAAATATCCCTAAAATTAAGCGGTGGATCATATCCAAAAAGTAAACCGCTCCAGAAATATTATCGCCATAGACAATGCTAATTCTTCTTGCTGGGTTAAACATCTGCCAAAAAATATTGAGATTGTTCCAAACAGCATAGAGGGCTCCATTGCCTTCTACATAAGTTCGAGGAAACCCAAATTCTAAATTGTCAACAGTTATTGGCAAAATAATAAGATAAATTAGAAACGTTATCAATAAAATAATTTTCGTTGGTTTCCACCAACTAAGACCATAGTTATTAGTTGTGTTAAGCAACATAATTAGCTTATCTTCCCATTTCAAAATGTTTGGGGAATATTTCAGTTCATTGCTAAATGATTGCATTTCCAGAGATTGAAATGTTAGACTATCAATATAGTTCCCTTTCTTTTTTAAAGATTGTTTAATTTGCCTGAAAATTTCTCTTTTACGTTTAGACGCAATCTCTGAAATCGCAAACGAACCATTTATTTGAAGTTGATTCTCTTCAAACCACTTTACATTCGAAGCTTCAATATTGTCAAATGAAACATTTGAAAAATTTATAAAATCGAAACTCTTAAAGTCGAATTCAGTAAATTTTGCTTTTCCTAACTCAGTATTTACGGCAATTATTGAAGAGTCTGGATCATCTTTCCTTTTAAATTTTTCATTTTCGGCTACGCATCTGTCAAAATTCAATTCTCCATAGTTCACGAAGTCATTAAACGAAAGCCGTTTTACACTAATTTTTTTAAAAATTAATTTTAAATCTTGATTTACTCCAGAGATAACAGCCTCATTGATAGCCCAGCCAATAATTCTCAAAACTCCTTGACATTTAG
>NZ_QOLC01000074.1 GCF_003333325.1 Candidatus Ulvibacter alkanivorans
CATATACATTACGATATTTCGTGCTTCCAGTGTAAACCGTTTTTCCGGGATTCCTTCTGTTTCCGAAGGAATACGCAGTAATACCTCCAGAACGATCTCATCGCCATCGGTACGGCTGCCGGTGCCTTTTAAATTAATATACCCGATCTTTGGTATATTACTTACGCTAAACGCTAAGACCTCCTCTCCTATCTCTTTATTGGCTATATAGTTCACCTGTTGATTCAGCAAGATGGCAATACCGTTCCGCAGTGCCAGCACCTCCGCTTCCAACGATCGATAACAATTGCTAAAATCACTTTGAAAGGTCGTATTCCAAGCTTGTAGACGAGCGATCTCTTCAGCTAGATTTGCAAACGAGCCCATTTTAAACTCAAATGCCTTTAACTGTGTAACGAGCTCCTTTACGGCGTCACCAATTGCGAACGGAGTTTGAATCTCCCATTGGCGGATATTGGTTTGTAACAATTCCGACAACGTAATAAAGGCGTCTAGGTCGGAAGCCAACGATCTTGCCATTTCTTTTAGATCGGCCGTTAGTGCAGCTTGCAATTGGGTGTCGGCCAACATTTCTTTTACAGAGTCGTGTAAATCTTCAATACAACTTAGATCGGGAAAATTGAGCGCTATTTGTTCTTTTAACGATTCGAACACCGAAACCATTTTCTCATTGTTCTCTTTCGCTTTTTTGGCGAGATCATCCAATTGTTGCTTCTGACTTTCCGAAAGGGAAGTAACCCATCGCGGAATGGTAACATATTCGAGATCTTCATACAGGTCGAAATTTTTAATATGTATGCGTCCGCCACCGCTCTTATCCCTTTTAAAACCAACCAAACTAATTAAGATCTTTTCATCTTCTTTGGCCTTGATCCCGGCTTTTAGGTCGATCACCTTAGAATTGAGCTCGGTCATTAGAAATTCTATAGAGGTGGGTGCTTCGGAACGATCCTCTCCTCCATACAATCGTATGTGCTCCTCCAGTAACAGCTCTACTTCATTTTCTATCGGGCTATCTACCACTAAGGTGTAAAACTGAAGCACCGCATTATAGAATTCAGTTCGCGACTCGGCCGAAACTACTTCTTGCTGTAAAGTGGTTAGAATTACATCTTGACGTTCTAAGGCTTGTTCGAGCAACACGATCTTTTCTTGCAGATCTACTTGTGCCCCCAAATTCGGAAAACGTTCTTTAATGGTTTTGATCAATGAATCTTTAGAAACATGCACTTCCAAGGCCGAATTGATATCTACTATTTGGTTTCGTACCGCCGGAATCGTATCCTTGCCCGAAGAAGTATCTTCTATAATTGTAAGGATTTGCGCTTGTAAGGGAAATAGCCCTATAAAAAATAATAGGATGGTATATAGTTTTTTCATGATAGTAGGTTTAGATTAGGCATCTATAGCTTCGGCTTTCGCAAACGACAACAACAGACGTACATTCGCCAGCGATCCATTTTTTAGTATAAATCCGATCGCACGTTTGCTTATAGGCGACAAACAAAAACATTTAATAGTATCGTAGGGTTCATCAAAATCGGGATCGAAAGTGTTTTCTAATAATTGCTGCATTTCTGTTTTAAGAATTTCGTGGTCGCGCAACCAGACCACCCATCGCTCCAGATCGATAAGTGTTTCTCCTGCCCAATGGTCGGCATTAGGAATAGCTTCTTGTACCGTTTCCGTGTTTCCAATAATAAACATTACAGTGGTCTTGAGACGGTCTATTGCGTTGTTGAATAATTCGGTGGCTTGATCGGGGTCGTCCAGCGGGATGATAGTGGTGCGTTCTAAAGACATAAGTTGTTGTTTTACAAGATAAAGATAGCAATGTATTACGACAATTACCTACCCACTACCGGGTAAGTTGCTCGTTGTCTCAACACTTTCCGAAGCAAAAAAAACACCCCTACCAAAAAATGTGATAGGGGTGCCGCGTTCGAAGCAACGCTAACTAAACTAAAGTTTAAGGGAAAGTCCCAAAATAAGTTGATCGGGTCTGGTATCTATCCTGTTTTCCGAAAGATCCACAAAGGCAACTTCGTTTTCTGTAAGACCACGTTCATACCGAAGGTCGATACCAAAATGCGTGAAGTTAAGCGCGATTCCTAGCTGTGCTCCTACAGTAAAGTTATTTTCCACTTCTCGTAGTGAGAAATCTTCAAATTCGTTATTGAGAATATACTGTAGAGAGGGGCCGGCAAAAACGCCTAAAGGACCCAATAGATCGATACCTAGTAACAATGGAGCATCTAATTTGCTTACGGTAAGCTCGCCGCTGTCGTATTCACTTTGGGTTCGAGTGTACAGTAATTCGGGTCGAAGGTATAAGCTTCCAAGGTCTATTTTGCCGTACATTCCAAGGTGAAAACCGATATTTTTCATGGGATCTTCCACTAATGCTTGCGCATCGTTAAAATAAGATCCGTTGCTGTTATAGTTTAATCCTGCTTTAATTCCTAAACCGCTTTCCTGTTGCGCATACAGCATTGGGGAAATTGTTAACAGTGTCCATAGCATTACTTTTTTCATATGTATTGAGTTTAATGAATACCTATTTGGCACGATCGTATCGTACTTTCTTTTATATAGAAAGAGTAATGCTGTTTCCTTGAATGAAGTTTTAAGGGTCAAGGTTGGTTGCTATTATAACCTTATACAATGAATAATATTGTATCCCAATTTTCAAATACCAGCAACAAAGCGTGTGGAATTATGGACTTTTTATTTTTTCTTCGGAAGCATTTTTTTCTTCGGAAAGGCGTAACCTTTCCAATTAGATTTTCAGTATCAATACTTTACTAAAAGGATGTTAAACACTTCTCAATTGTGAAAACGGTAAGAATATTAGCGGGTACAAAGGTGTATCTTTAGGTAAATAAAAATTAAAAGAACTATGAAAACAACAAGAGAAGAAGCAAAAGAGAACATTCATGATAACTTGGTAGACAACCTACAGGAGTTACTAGAAAAGAATTACGATGCCGAAAAAGGATTTACAAAAGCGATGAAAGATGCTAAGAATGAGCGTTTAAAATCGTTCTTGAAGAATCAAGCGGCCAAGCATGGTCAATTCGCAAACGAATTAGATCAAGAAATTAGAGCGTTGAACGAAACACCTAAAGAAAGTGGGAGTACTACAGGGTCGTTGCACCGCGCTTGGATAGACATTAAGGCTGCCGTGAGCGGAAATGATGATGAGGCAGTGTTAGAAGAGTGCATCCGTGGTGAAAAAGCGAGTGTAGACGAATACGAAGAGAAACTAAAGGAGAACCGATTTCCACCACAAGTAGCTTCGGTATTGAACAAACAAGTTTCAGAAATACGCACTACCTTAGATAAGGTAAAATCGTTAGAAGATATTGCTGAAGATTGGAGTTAATCTTCGATCGTATCAGTAATCACGAAACCCCGAAATCCCTCCATTTCGGGGTTTCATCTTTTATGAATTGTTCTAAGCTTCTACCGCGATTCCGGCCTCTTTAATGGCTTTAAATCCGCCCGCCACATCGATCACATTATGAATACCACGACTTTTTAAGATAGAAGCTGCGATCACAGAACGATATCCGCCCGCACAATGAACATAGAACGGCTCTTCATCAGGATATTCGTCCATATGTTCGTTAATCGCTCCTAACGGAGTCAATGTAGCCGATGGAATATGTGCATTTGCATATTCACCATCATTTCGTACATCAAAAACAGGAACCTCGTTTTGCAATTCCTGCTTTAAGGTATCGGCATCCACCGAAGTTAATTGATCTACTTCTTTCTCGGCGGCAACCCAAGCGGTCATTCCTCCTTTTAGATAGCCAATGGTATTGTCAAAACCTACACGCGATAAACGCGTTACAGCTTCTTCTTCTCTTCCTTCGCCCACGACCAATAATATAGGCTGATCAACATCGGCGATCAAGGCTCCCACCCATGGTGCAAACCCTCCGTCTAAACCAATAAAGATCGATTGGGGCACATGGCTTTTTATAAAATCTTGTTGGTGACGCACATCTAGGATCACCGCACCCGTACTGTTGGCCAATTGCTCGAACGTGTCCGGATCCAAAGGTTTCGTTCCTTTCGTAATGATCGAATCTAAAGCTTCGTAGCCTTCGCGATTCATTTTTACATTTAGCGGAAAGTAGCTAGGCGGTGGTAGTAGTCCGTCGGTGACCTCATCGATAAACTCTTGCTTGGTCATATCGGCGCGCAGTGCATAATTCATCTTCTTCTGATTGCCTAAGGTGTCTACCGTTTCTTTCATCATATTCTTGCCGCAAGCCGAGCCCGCTCCATGCGCCGGGTAAACGATCACATCGTCTGCAAGTGGCATTATCTTCTCACGCAAACTTTCAAACAATATTCCGGCAAGGTCTTCTTGGGTGATATCATCCCCTTTTTGAGCAAGATCGGGTCTTCCTACGTCTCCTAAGAAAAGTGTATCTCCGCTAAAAATAGCATAGTCCGTCCCCGATGCATCCTTTAATAAGTAAGTAGTACTTTCCATGGTATGGCCGGGCGTATGCAATGCTTTTATAGTCACTTCACCCAACTTAAATTCTTGTCCGTCGCTTGCGATAATCGCATCGAAAGACGGATTTGCATTGGGACCATAGATGATAGGTGCCCCTGTTCTCTCAGACAGCGTAAGGTGCCCACTTACGAAATCGGCATGAAAATGCGTTTCAAAAATATATTTTATGGTAGCATTGTCTCTTTCGGCACGTTCTAAATACGGTTTGGTTTCACGTAAGGGATCAATGATAGCAACCTCTCCATTACTTTCTATATAGTAAGCACCTTGAGAAAGGCAACCTGTGTAAATTTGTTCAACGGTCATAACCTTCAATTGTTTTGCACAAAGATAGGAATTGTTGTGGTTCCTAATCGAAATGTTTTCTTCGAAAAAAATTCATTTTCACATATTTTTCACACTTACACTCAATACATACAGTATATTTACACGCAACAAAATTTCACTGAAATGAGAAAGATTCTAGTATTGTTATTCGCTATGATGCTTCTTGCATGTTCTTCCGAAGAAAAAAAGATGGAAACCGTACGTGAATTGGCAAAAAAAGACCTGATCACACAATTACAGTTACCGGAAGGGACTACGTTTAATGATGAAGAAATACAAGTTTCAGAAAAAGCATCCGATCTTGAAAAGATCGATGCGACCTATACCGTTATCTTTACGATCAACTCACAAGATGCTGCAGGAAACCCTGTAACGCAAAAGCACACTTTAACCTATGCAAAAATTGGCGAAGGTGGTTTAAACCCGGACGATTACGAACTAACTGCTTTTGATTAAGTTCAATTTTAAATCGATTACTTCGGAAACAACACAGTATAAATTTAAATTCTATATAAATCCTCTACTAATGAAATATTTAATTCTATCGGCCATTGCTGCACTTACGGTCTCTAACAATTCGGCACAAAACACTTCGACCGCTTCAAAAAACATGACACGTGTTGACTATGCCAACACCATTACCGCAGAAGACCTCAAAGAACATCTATACATCTTTGCAGGCGACGAAATGCAAGGACGAATGACCGGTACGGAAGGCCAAAAAATGGCTGCTGAATACCTACGATCGTTCTATAAGGAACAAGGGATTCAAGCACCTCAAGGCGCTGAAGATTATTACCAAGAAATTCCGGCAAGTTATTTTACCCGACTTAGTGAGCCACAAGATTCTGAAAACGTGGTTGCATTTATTGAAGGTTCTGAATATCCCAATGAAGTGATCGTACTTTCTGCGCACTACGATCATGTAGGGACAAGAGATGGAAAGATCTACAATGGTGCCGATGACGACGGAAGTGGGACCGTTTCTATGTTAGAAATGGCAGAAGCTTTTCAAATGGCCGCAAATAACGGCAATCGCCCAAAACGATCTATTCTTTTCTTACACGTGACAGGAGAGGAGATCGGGCTCTACGGTTCTAAGTATTATACCGAAAATCCGTTGTATCCTTTGGCTAATACGGTAGCTAATTTAAACACCGATATGATAGGACGTATCGATCCGGATAAAAAAGATAATCCTAACTACGTTTATCTAATTGGTAGCGATAAACTAAGTCAAGGATTACACGATGTTTCCGAAGCGGTAAACGAAAAATACATCAATTTGGAATTAGATTACAAATACAACGACGAGAACGATCCAAATCGTTTTTACTACCGTAGTGATCATTACAATTTCGCTAAGAACAATATTCCTATTATCTTTTACTTTAACGGAGTACATGAAGATTACCACAAGCATACCGATACCCCCGATAAGATCGAATATGAGTTAATGGCCAAGCGTGCCCGACTTATATTTCAAACTACTTGGGAAGTGGCCAATCGCGACGAACGCATTACTGCCGACTAATTGTAAAACCGCTTCACACAACATTGAACAAAGCCCGTTACGATCTTCGTAGTGGGCTTTGTAGTCACGGTTAAAAGCATAAAAATATTCCGTCTAATTAAGACCACAAAAAAAGCCTTTCAGAAACTGAAAGGCTTTGTACTTTTGGGTGGAAGATCGGTCTCGAACCGACGACCTCCTGAACCACAATCAGGCGCTCTAACCAACTGAGCTACAACCACCATGTTCTCTATTTCTAAGTTGTTACTTAGACCGCTATGTAAAATTAACGGATAAGAGGGTGCAAATATACTTCAAATCTTACGCTTCTACAATAGCTCGATTTAAGATTTTTTAAATTAGATCGAATAAACTGTCTACCGCAACATACCGTTCGGCTGTAAAGCCTTCGCCATGAGCAACTCCAATAAGTCGCCCTAGGTCTTGTGCCCTATAGGTTAAACTATCTCTAAAATTAGTAGAAGATATGGGTGTATTGGGTTCTTTCGATTTTTCATTGTGGAACTGGCTCTCATAGGCAAAGACAGCTTCGAGCTTTTTGTCTATAAAACCTGTGACATCTACCACCACATCGGGCGTGATATTCTTCCATTGAATGTAGTGATACACGTGTTTGGGGCGCCACTCATTTTGACGATTGCCTTCCAAAATAGTTTCAATTTTTCGTAATCCGCTTAAAAAACAGGCATCGCTAGCTAGTTTACTACCTTTGCCGTGATCGATATGTCGATCGTCTATTGCGTTGCACAACACCACATCGGGTCGGTATTTTCTAATGATCTTAATGATCTCCAATTGAGACGCCGGATTGTTTACAAAAAAGGCATCGGCAAATTCCAGATTGTGTCGCATCACCACACCAAGAATAGCGGCTGCTTTTTTTGCTTCAACAGCTCGTATTTCTGCATTGCCTCGGGTTCCCAATTCACCTTTGGTAAGATCGAGTATCCCAACCTTCTTTCCATTAGCAATCTCCTTTGCGAGGGTCGCACCGCAACCCAATTCTACATCATCGGGATGTGCCCCAATCGCTAATATATCTAGCTTCATGATATGGTTTTTTCAAAATTCTTCTTGGCCACAATAGCGAACGCTTGTTCAAAATCGGCTATAAGGTCTTTTTTATCTTCTATTCCCACCGAAAATCGAAGTAGATTATCGCTAATTCCTTGATGTGCTCTTTCTTCCGAAGATAACAACGCGTGCGAAGTCTTTGCGGGGGACAAGATCGTCGATTCCACCCCGGCCAAGCTCATCGATTGTTTTACCAAGTTAAGAGATTTCATAAAGACCCCTGCATCTATCGAATCGATCAACTCGAAAGACAGCATGCCTGTATAACCCTTCATTTGTTTCTTCGCCAATTCGTGATCGGGATGTGATTTTAAGCCGGGATAATACACATTGTTCACTAGTGGGTGCTTATTCAACCACTTTGCGATCTTCTTGGCGTTTCGATTGTGTGCTTTTACCCGAATCGCCATGGTTTTCATACTGCGTTCAAGCAACCAGACCGTATAATCGCTTAGGCTACCGCCCAAGTTTTTGGCGATATTCCAAATCTTTTCGATGTGTGCTTCGGAAGCTGCCACGGCTCCTGCACAAATATCGCTGTGTCCACCCATATACTTCGTAGCGCTATGCAAACAAATATCAATTCCGAAGTCGGTTGGCGTCTGATTGATCGGCGACGCAAAGGTGTTATCGATCATGGTAACAATACCTCGTTCTTTTGCAATTCTTGAGATCATGCTTAGATCGGTGATGAGCATTAACGGGTTTGAAGGCGTTTCCACATAAATAACCTTGGTGTTTTCCTGTATGGCCGAAATAAAATCATTTTCGGCAAAGCCTTTGGTAAATGTATATTCAATTCCGAACTTGCTAAACTCTTCAACCACTAGATTATAAGTGCCTCCGTACAACGTCTTCTGAAGGACAACATGATCGCCCGCATGTAAAAATGCTAATAAGGTCGTGCTTACCGCTGCCATGCCACTTCCAAAAATAAGTCCGGCCTCCGTCTTTTCGAGTCGAGCTACTTTTTTGGCCAACGCTTCTTGATTGGGCGTATTGAAATACCGAGGATACCGTTTTACCGCCACATCCTCATACGCATACGAGCTCGACATATATAAGGGTGATATAGCGCCTTTAAATTGTTCATCGGCTACCTCTCCAACGTGCGTACAAATAGTATTGACGCCATGTTCTTTTGTTTTCATCTATTCCTTTTTTTTCGAAGTCTAAGGTATAAATTCCTTTTAAGGTTTGCTATATTTAGCAAATGAAATTGTTGTTAACAAACATTAAAGAACTCGTACAAGTTCGAGAAGTGGCACCCAACAAAGTAAGCGGAGCCGATATGAAAACGCTTCCAACGCTTAAAAATGCCTTTTTATACGTTGAGAATGGGCGTATCGCTAACTTCGGAAACATGGCCGATATGCCGGAATATGCCGGATTTAAAACCATAGACTGTACCGATAAGATGGTACTTCCCGCCTGGTGCGATTCGCACACGCATTTGGTGTACGCCGGAAACCGCGAACAGGAATTTGTAGATCGTATTCATGGATTAACCTACCAAGAGATCGCGCAAAAAGGAGGCGGTATCCTAAACAGTGCTAAAAAACTTCAGGAAACCGACGAAACAGAATTGTACGAACAATCGGCGGCACGTTTACGAGAGGTCATGCGACTTGGCACAGCCGCTATTGAAATTAAAAGTGGCTATGGTCTTACCACCGAGGCAGAACTAAAAATGCTTAGAGTGGCCAAAAAATTAGGGAACCACTATGGAATTACCGTAAGAACCACCTTTTTGGGAGCGCATGCGGTCCCTTCCGAATTCAAAAATGACAAAGCAGGCTATATCGACCTTATTTGTAACGAAATGCTTCCGAAGGTAGCTTCCGAAGGACTGGCAGATTATGTCGATGTGTTTTGTGAAGATGGTTATTTCTCGGTAGCCGATACCGAACGAATTCTTTCCGAAGCGAAGAAATACAAGCTGATCCCTAAAATTCACGTCAATCAGTTTACAGCCTTAGGAGGAATACAAGCAGCGGTAGATCATGATGCTTTAAGTGTAGACCATTTAGAAGTGCTTACCGAAGCCGATATAAGCGCATTGAAAGATACGAACACCATGCCGGTGGCACTTCCCTCCTGCTCCTATTTTTTAGGCATTCCCTATACACCGGGCCGACAACTTATAGATGCCGGACTACCACTGGCACTGGCAACCGATTACAATCCGGGTTCTACGCCAAGCGGGAACATGAACTTTGTAGTTTCCACAGCCTGTATAAAGATGCGACTAACCCCCGAAGAAGCTATTAATGCTGCTACTATAAATGGTGCTTATGCCATGGGACTAAGCGATTCGCATGGAAGTATCACCAAAGGAAAAATTGCCAACCTTATAGTTACGAAGCCAATTCCGTCCTATGGGTTCCTACCCTATGCCTTTGGTAGTAATTTGATCGATCTAGTATTTATCAAAGGAAAAGAGGTGTCATGAAAGCATTAAAATTGTATTCGGCCAAAGACGTCGCAGCCCTCGTCAACAAGCGAGAAGGCGAGATTAGATTTGGTGAACGTGTTAGCACTATTGCTACCATCGAAGAAATCAACACCAATTCGGCGCGCTACGTTTTGTTGGGCATCCCCGAAGATATTGGTGTTCGTGCCAATATGGGTAAACCGGGAACAGCCAATGCCTGGAATGCAGCACTCACTACCTTACTCAACACTCAGGCTAATACGTATACCAACGCCCATCAATTACTTGTTCTAGGCGAGATCGATTGTGATGCAGAGATGCGTGCTGCTGGTGAGTTGGACCCTAGTTCAACATCCTACCATAAAGAATTGGGACCATTGGTGAACGAGATCGATGCCAAGGTAAGTTCGATCGTTCGAACGATCGTAGCCGCAGGAAAAATCCCGATACTTATTGGCGGAGGTCATAATAATGCTTTCGGAAACATTAAAGGAAGCGCTGTGGCCTTAGATAAAGCGATCAACGTTATTAACTTCGATGCGCATACCGATTTTAGGCCTTTAGAACATCGGCATAGCGGTAACGGCTTCTCTTATGCCATGCACCAAGGCTTTTTGAATAAATACGCCATTTTCGGTCTTCATAAAAACTACACGTCTCAAGAAGTGTACGATCGTATGGCGAACGCAAACGACAAAATAGCGGTACACTTTTTTGAAGATATTGCCATAGAGCAAAAGCTTTCATTTCACGATGCAGTTACTGCTGCTGCAGCCTTTGTCAATACGCAACCTTATGGTGTAGAACTGGATGTGGATGCCATCTGCAATTTCCCGAGCAGCGCACGAACGCCTTCAGGCTTTACTATGAATCAAGCACGACAGTTCTTACAATTGCTCACAAAGAACAAGAATCTCACCTACGTCCATATATGCGAAGCGACTGTGTGTGTTGACGGCGACGCACATTTTAACGTAGGAAAAGCATTGGCCTATCTCATCACCGATATACTGTACGATTCATGATAAAAATTGTTCCTTTTTCTTCGGAATATGCACAAGCCTTTTATACACTTAATATCGAATGGCTGGAAACATTCTTCTATGTAGAAGCCTACGACAAAGAAGTGCTTAGTAATCCTGAAAAATACATTATCTCACCGGGTGGACACATTTTCTTTGCTGTAGAGCATGATAAGGTCTTAGGTACGGTAGCGTTATTAAAACGAGGCGATAATGAGTTCGAACTAACAAAAATGGCAGTCCTACCCGAACAACGAGGTCGAAAAATAGGGCAGCAACTTATGCAATACTGCATCGATTTTGCGAAGACGTCTCATTTTTCGAAGCTCTTTCTTTACTCTAATACCAAACTGGCGAACGCCATCTACATTTATCGTAAATACGGATTTGTTGAAATCCCTGTGGAAGCGGATAGCCCCTATGAACGCAGCAATATAAAAATGGAACTTCTATTTTCATAAAGTATTGCAAAAGAGACAGATTGCTTCATTATTGTGTAGTATCTTGATTAAAAATTTAAACCGATGAAAAAAATTCTACTTATAGCGGTCGGCACAATGCTGCTATTTGGCTGCCAAGAAACTAAGAAAAATACAAATGAATCTGATATCGTTTCCGAAGAAAACACTAGTAGCGATCAGGAAACGTTTGCACAAAATGAACTTTTTACGGTAACGCCCATCTCTCATGCAACTATGGTCTTAAAATGGGACGGACAAGTGCTTTTTGTGGACCCGGTGGGTGGTCCGGCTGCGTTTCAAAACTTCGATGAACCGGATCTCATCCTAATCACCGATATTCACGGAGATCATTTGAACATAGAGACCCTAGAAGGTATTGTCACCGAGAATACGACTATATTGGCCCCAAAAGCTGTATCCGATAAATTACCTGAATCCTTACAAGCTAAGACGACCATCTTAAATAATGGAGACGATCATGCAGTCTTGGGATTTACAGTGACTGCCATCCCAATGTATAATTTGCGTGAAGAAGCCTTAAAATTTCATGAAAAAGGGCGCGGTAACGGTTACGTACTCGAAAAAGACGGGAAACGAATCTATATTTCGGGCGATACCGAAGACATACCCGAAATGCGAAACTTAGAAAATATAGACATCGCATTTGTGTGCATGAATCTCCCGTACACCATGCCTGTAGCAAGTGCTGCCGACGCTGTGTTGGAGTTTAAACCTAATATTGTGTATCCGTATCATTATAGAGGCACCGATGGTCTTAGCGATGTCGATGAATTTGCAGAAATTATAGCCAAAGCGAATGCCGATATTAAAGTTACACAGTTAGATTGGTACCCTGAACGTGAATAAACTATGTGGTACCGATCCCAAGTAGTACTCTTTTTTTATTTGAGCTTCACAGCAATTGTAGGTGCTCAAACTTCTACCACTATCGAGGCGAATAATAGTACGATCTACATAACCACCTACGGGCAAGGCGACCCTGTCTTAATAATCAATGGCGGGCCCGGTATGAGTAGTGAAGGTTTTGCTTCTTTAGCATCTGCACTTTCAGAAAAAAATACTGCTATTATTTACGATCAACGTGGTACGGGGCGATCGCAAGTTGTTCCAATTTCTTCGGAAACCATCACCATGGAGCTCATGGTCGCCGATATTGAAGCGATTCGAAAGCATTTTAAGTACGACCAATGGGTCGTAATGGGGCATTCGTTTGGCGGGATGTTAGCTGCCTATTACACGAGCAAACATCCAGATCGAGTGAGCGGCTTGATCCTCTCCTCTTCTGGTGGCGTGGATATGTCGCTTTTTAGCGACCTAAACATTACGGCACGTCTTAGTCCGCAAAAACGCGATTCGTTGCAGTATTGGAATCGGAAGATCGCTGCGGGTGACAACAGTTATACGGCACAATTAAAGCGAGGCACGTTCTTAGCCCCTGCGTATTTACATGATACTTCGCATGTACCTGTGATCGCAGAACGGCTTACCCAAGGAAACTCACAAATAAATAGTTTGGTGTATCAGGATCTTCGTGCGATCGATTTCGATTGCAAAGCACAGCTTTCAGAATTTGAAAAGCCCGTGCTCATCCTACAAGGCGCTTATGATATTATTCCACGATCTATTTTTAACAGCATGATCAACGTATTTCCGAACAGCACAAGCTATATACTGAAGCAATCGAGTCATTACGGCTGGCTAGAAGAGCCTACAGCTTATGTTGGCTATCTTCGATCTTTCTTAAGCTCATTGTAGTTGGATTCTATTTTTTCCGAAGTAATTCAACAAATCACACAAAGCGTTTAATCGGTAAAATTATGTACCTTTGCCGCCTTTTTAAGGCAGGAAAATGATACAAAAAACGATAAAGAATTTTACACAGAATCCGAAGAATGACATCCTTTCGGGGCTCACCGTGGCGTTAGCCCTTGTACCCGAAGCTGTGGCTTTTGCTTTTGTGGCCGGGGTTGATCCTTTGGTCGGACTCTACGGTGCCTTTATGATGGGGATCGTTACCGCATTATTTGGTGGTCGCCCGGGAATGATTAGTGGGGCTACCGGTGCTATGGCGGTCGTAATGGTACATTTAATCCAAAAGGGAAATGAAGTAGGAAATGCATTGGCAACGCCTATAGAGAACCTAGGCTTACAGTGGCTGTTCATCACCTTGCTTTTTGTAGGGGGGATTCAGATCCTTGCAGGTGTTTTTCGCCTCGGAAAGTTCGTTAGGTTGATTCCACATCCCGTGATGATGGGATTTGTAAACGGATTGGCCATTGTCATCTTTTTATCGCAATTAGGTTTGTTTAAAGAGAATATAGACGGAACCCAACAATATATGTCCGGAACCAGCCTTTGGATGATGCTCGGGTTGGTGTTTCTTACCATGGCTATTATGTTCGGCTTGCCTAAACTCACCAAAAAGATCCCTGCTGCACTTACCGCAATAGTTGTTGTTGCGGCGATTGTTATCTTCGGAAAGATAGACGTGAGCACTGTAGGATCGTTCATTAAAGATGGTGGCGGTGAAGGCTTGCAAGGCGGCTTGCCAACTTTCCAGGATCAAATATTCGCCTTATTATATACCCTTCAAGGGCATTGGGACCTTATCTTATCTACGGCAGTTATTTTGGCAGCAGTTGGCTTGATCGAAAGCTTAATGACCCTCAACCTAATTGATGAAATGACCGAAACCCGCGGAAGTGGGAACAGAGAATGTGTCGCACAAGGTGGCGCCAATATTTTAAACGGTTTGTTTGGCGGTATGGGTGGTTGTGCCATGATTGGTCAGTCGATCATTAATATCAACTCCGGAGGACGTGGCCGACTCTCGGGTGCAGTTGCCGCGGTGGCATTACTGTGTTTTGTATTGTTTGGCGCCCCTCTCATAGAACAAATTCCTATTGCTGCGCTTGTGGGTGTGATGTTCATGGTCGTCATTGGTACGTTCGCATGGAGTAGTTTTCGAATTTTACACAAGATCCCGGTTGCCGATGCTATTGTTTTGATCGCGGTTTCGGCCATCACAGTTTGGCAAGATCTTGCCATTGCAGTAATCGCAGGTGTGATCATGAGTGCGCTTGTATTTGCATGGAAAAATGCTACTCGAATTCGAGCTAGAAAACACATAAAACCCAATGGTACTAAGGTCTACGAAATCTGGGGACCCTTGTTCTTTGGGTCGACCTCAGCTTTTAACAACAAGTTCGATGTTTCCAATGACCCTGAAGCTATTGAGATCGATTTTATAGAATCGAAAGTTAGTGATCACAGTGGCGTAGAAGCGCTTCGGAATATCGCCAATAAATATATAGATGCCGGAAAAAAAATAACACTTACGCATTTAAGTCCGGACTGTATCGAACTTTTACTAAAGTGGAATCCGGAGTTCGAAACCATCATAGAACGCAATATCGATGACCCACGTTACTACGTGGTTACCGATATGATGGATAGCGAAGTTTAGGGCTACGCTGCTTATAGAAATTTACTGTCCGTAACAGTACGGACAAAAAAAGCTGAATTTACTTTCGTTAAATTCAGCTTTCCGTTTTTTGATTGGTGTTCTGTCTAATGCAGCTTGTACTGCATTCTCTTAATTAGAGGGTCTCCGAAGGCTTGAAGCAAATCCCGCTCACCATGCAAGGTTGCTTGTTGCCACCGTTTGTTGCACTCTTTCTGCTTTAGCAGACTTCTTAGCGTTTTCATAACCTTTCGATTTTAAATTTTACAGTGGGTCGCTTACCGGTACCGTCTTTTTTGGTTCCAGGTATAGGCTTTCGAGGTTCGTACTCTTGCAGTTAATTGATTGCTGTCTAATGTTCTCATGATTGATTGTTTTTTGATTGATGAATGATTTTTTTACTAGCGTACTTTCTTATCGGTAACGTCGTTTGTTATTCCAAGCATAGGATTTGGAGGTCTGACTTCTACTCGTTAATTGATTGCTGTTTAAAGTTCTCATAGCACTTATTGTTTAGTGGTTGTTATCTAAAAGACGCATGACTTCCATTTATGTTACAGTACTATGCATTACAAAGTAGTATTTTAAGAAAACTTTAACATTTAGGATGTTTTCTAATTTCTTGTTCTATGTTTACTTCAACTCCTGTTGGCTTTTGTACATTTACTTCGGAAAGTTTTATGCAGCCATCAAACCACATTCTCCCTTGTATCGTGCTAGCACAGTTTTGCTGCACCTCGCTATGGTTTGCTAGCAATGCCATAAGTCCCGATCTGATCGATGCTTATCATCTTACTGAAACTTCTTTAGGGTATTTAACCGCTGCAGTACAAATTGGTTTTATTATTGGCACCTTAGGTTTTGCTTTTGCCATGATCGCCGATCGGTTTTCTCCTATTCGGGTATTCTTTGTAGGTGCCTTGGCGGGTAGTTTAATCAACCTTGCCCTATTGTGGGAGTCGAACTCGCTAGCGAGTTTGCTCACAATTCGTTTTTTGGTGGGATGCAGTCTGGCTGCCATTTATCCGGTAGGAATGAAGATCGCCGCCGATCATTTTAATAAAAGATTAGGTAACTCACTCGGATTTCTGGTAGGTGCTTTGGTTTTGGGAACGGCATTTCCACATAGTATAAAAGCATTTTCGGCCGATGTGCCATGGAAGACCGTGGTCTATGTAACTTCGGGATTAGCTGTAGTTGGCGGATTGATACTTGTATTATTTGTTCCAAACGGTCCGTATCGCAAACCTGCGGCAAAATTACGGCTCAACGCTTTTCTAGCGGTATTTAAAAATAGGAGATTCCGTGCGGCGGCGTTCGGCTATTTTGGGCATATGTGGGAACTGTATGCTTTTTGGACCTTTGTTCCATTATGTATCTTAGGGTATAACACACTTCATCCTACTACCTCACTTTCAGTTCCGTTCTGGTCTTTTTGTATCATAGGAATTGGCGCAATAGGCTGTGTATTAGCGGGACTTTTGGTACCTCGCTATAATGAAAAGCGCCTAGCAACCTTCGCCCTATCGATCTCAGGTCTATTCTGCTTAGCATCACCGCTACTGTTTGAAATGCCGGTATATGTATTCCTTATTCTGCTTTTGGTTTGGGGTATGGTTGTGATAGCCGATTCCCCTATGTTCTCAACCTTAGTTGCGCAACGTGCTCCTTCCGAAGTAACTGGAACCGCATTAACCATTGTTAATTGTATCGGATTTGCAATTACGATCGTGAGTATTCAGTTATTGGCTTCGCTTTCCGAAGCACTTCCCATCCCCTACCTTTTTGTGGTATTAGCGTTTGGTCCACTATTCGGGTTGATTTCTCTGCGTAGGCTCAATTAAGAGATCTTAAGTCCGTTAGCCACTGTTGAATCAGGTGACAATAGCGTAACTTCATTTCCGTTTACGGCACCTAATACAAGGCATTCGCTCATTAATGGTCCTATTTGTTTCTTCGGAAAGTTAATTACTGCGACTATTTGTCGCCCTACCAATTGAGCGGGAGTATATAATTGTGTGATCTGAGCCGAGGATTTTAGGGTTCCTATATCGCTTCCGAAGTCAATTTCCAGCACATAGGCCGGATTTCGAGCTTCCGGAAATTCACGTGCAGATTTGATTGTTCCCACACGCATATCGACCTTTTGAAATTCGTCCCAGCTAAGGTTATTCGTCATGATCAATTTGCAATTTCTTGATCATCTCTGCCGATACAGGCCCTGAGTCGGCTCCGTAATTATCGACTAGGAGTCCTTTCTTACCGTCGGAAGTGGTAATAAGATATAGGATGGTGTTATCTCCGGGATTGGTCATACCTTCGAAACGATAAAACTTCACTACTTCCAGGTCGCCGGCTTCCCATGTACTTTTTAGTGCTTTCGATTCGATGCCGTCTGCTACCAGGTTAAAATCTTCGGTAAAGCCTTCGTGTTGTAATTCGGAAATCGCCACCGATAATGATGGGTATGATTTTTTCATAATAAAAATGTTGGTTTCTTTAAAATTACATGACTTGGGTTAGATGTACAAAACTTTAGCAGTTCTTTAATAGTAGTGGTGTATGTTGTCAACTCGAACGAAGGTGAGAGATTCTTCGCTGCGCTATGAATGACAGTTCCATGTCATCTCGAACGAATGTGAGAGATCTCATCAACGGTGCTTCATTGAAATAGATTCTTCGCTCCGCTCTGAATGACAACCGCTCTGAATGACAACTCCATGTCATTCCGAAGAAGTGCAACGCCTGAGGAATCTCACAAAATAGATTCTTCGCTGCGCTCTAAATGACAGTTCCATGTCATCTCGAACGAACGTGAGAGATCTCATCAATGGTCCTTCATTTTAATAGATTCTTCGCTGCGCTCTGAATGACAAGCGCTCTGAATGACACCCGCTCTGAAAGACAATACTATGTCATTCCGAAGAAGTACATCGACTGAGGAATCTCAAATTTCATTATTTAAAAAATTCCAGTTTGGATTTGTAGTGTTAATTAAATTTTCTTTTTTATGTCTACTGTATCCTTTTATTTGTTTTTCTCTTCGAATAGCTGTTTCTACTTTGGAATAATGTTCAAAATATAGCAGATAAAAACATTTGTATTTAGCCGTAAATGCTTTAGAACTCGGTAATGGATTTTGATGAAAATATAATCGCTCGTTTAAATTATTCGTTACCCCAGTATACAGTACAGTCTTATTCTTATTGGTTAGAATATACACATAATAATTATGTTCACCGAGCGTCTTCATTCCACTAAATTTATGAAAAATAAAGATTCTTCGCTTCGCTCTGAATGACAAGTACTCTGTATGACAAGCCTATAGCGCCAATGTAGTATAAAAGTGTAACTTTATACCACTAAATTGCACTAATAGACAAAAAGTAAACTATGTCGTTAACTCCGTCGAACATGATGCCTTTAGGCACTAAAGCACCCGACTTTGCATTGTTGGATGCCATTACCATGAAACCCGTAACCTTAGACAGTGTGCGTGGTGAAAAAGGAACTGTGGTCATGTTTATTTGTAATCACTGTCCGTATGTGAAACATGTAAATGAAGAAATTGTTCGTTTGTGTAATGATTATCGTGTTACAGGCTTCGGATTTGTAGCTATAAGCAGTAATGATGTTGAAAAATACCCGCAGGATAGTCCGCAAGAAATGTGGAAGAACGCACGTAAACACAATTATCCATTTCCCTATCTCTACGACGAAACTCAAGAAGTAGCCAAGGCCTATGATGCAGCTTGTACGCCCGACTTTTATTTATTCGATTCCGATCTCAAGTTGATCTATCGCGGTCAATTGGATAATTCACGTCCCGGAAATAGTATACCTGTGAATGGTCGTGATCTACGCGAAGCCTTAGACAATGTGTTAAATAATAGTCCGCAGCGTCAAGACCAAAAGCCGAGTATGGGTTGCAATATAAAGTGGAAATAAGTGTAGAGTTTTTATCCACGAATTCCTTCCGAAGTAGCGTTAAGTCCCATTGATAAAGATTCTTCGCTGCGCTCTGAATGACAGTTCTATGTCATTCGGAAGAAGTGCAACGACTGAGGAATCTTACAAAATAGATTCTTCGCTTCGCACTGAATGACAAGTGCTCTGAATGACACCTCATGTCATCTCGAACATATGTGAGAGATCTCATCAACGGTGTACCATTGAAAAAGTTTCTTCGCTTCGCTCTGAATGACAAGTGCCCTGAATGACACCAGCTCTGAATGACAAGCGCTATTCTTTAGTCGTATTGGCAATATGCGAATAATGATGCATACTATGCCAAGCGTAGAGCAGTGCACTCTGTTTTAAGGTGAAGGTCTTTTTCGATTCCGGGTGACGGTAGGTGCGGTCCCAATCGGTTGCGGATAAGGTGCGCAAGAACTGCACTAATTTTTGATGCACTACTTCAATATGGGTAAGTGACCAGGCAATAGGACTGGTACGACAATCTTCTGTCTCGGCCCAACGTTTTTCGTCATACGCCTTTATTAAAGGGTTGTCTTCGGTGATCGCCCATTTAAATCGGTTGTAACTATGGTGATGGCTGTCTGCAATATGATGAACTACTTGACGAACCGTCCATCCACCGGGGCGATACGGACTATCTAATTTGTTCTGATCGTAGGTTCGCATCAGTTCTTTCAGTTTTTCCGGAAAGATCTCTAAGATAGTGATCGCCTCTTTTAATTGTGCTTCGGAAACGGTTTCGGGCATTTCAAATTTGCCAATCGGATATTGTAAGTGTTCTATGTCCATACCGCTAAAATATAAAATCGCCCTCCCAACGGAAGGCGATCTTTCTTGTTTTTCTAAACAGGTTATTAACTACCTTTTATAACTGCCTTATTTTATGTCCATTAACTCGACATCGAAAATAAGTGTCGCATTTGGCGGAATCACACCTCCTGCTCCTTGCTGCCCGTAGCCCAAGTGCGAAGGGATCACAAAACGCGCTTTGTCGCCTTTGTTCAATAGTAAAATACCTTCGTCCCAACCGGCGATCACATTGCCCTGTCCCACAGGAAACTCGATAGGATTCCCTCGTTTATACGAAGAATCGAACGTGCCACCATCGGCAAACATCCCTTTATAATGTACGGCAACTGTCTGTCCTTTTTTTGGTTTTGCTCCGTCGCCCTTCTGAATTATTTGGTAAAAGAGTCCGCTATCGGTTTTCTCAAAACCTTCGGTGAGTTCTTTTAATGCTTCTTCGCTTTTCTTCTTGGCTGCAGCTTCGCGTTCAGCCCGTGCTCCCGTGAACTGTCTAAAAGCTTCTACCGCGTTAAAATTTTCAGCTTCTTCACCTACTCTAACGATATTTACTTCTTTCATTATATCACCTTGAGCGATACTATCTACAACGTCCTGACCTTCTACTACATGTCCAAAGACGGTATGTTTGTTATCTAACCAAGGTGTTGGCACATGGGTAATAAAAAACTGACTTCCGTTCGATCCTGGTCCGGCGTTGGCCATAGACAATATTCCCGGACGGTCGTGTTTCAGCTCAGGATGAAATTCATCATCGAATTGGTATCCCGGTCCACCTGCTCCCGTGCCATTGGGATCTCCACCTTGAATCATAAAATCTGGGATCACGCGGTGAAACTTGAGGTTGTCATAATACGGCTTCCCTTGTGGCTTTGCCTTATTTTCTAGGTTTCCTTCTGCCAATGCCGCGAAGTTACCCACGGTTCCAGGTGTACGTTTATAGGTGAGTTTAAGTACTATTTCACCTTTATCGGTCTTGATCTTAGCATAGATACCGTCTTTCATGTGTTCTGTATTTAAGTATGTGATTGAATTTTATTTTTTTTCTTCGGAAGCTGCAAAAATACGATTGATATTCGACATAACACAGCGATTGGTCTTGATAAAGCCATTCATTTTTTACCGATTTAGCTCCTACAGAACATAATATTCTGTATCTTTGAATTGCAACTCCCCCCTATTTTACTATCATGACACCAACGATCTACCTTTCGGAAATGGTTCATCGTGACCGACCGTGTATTGCTATTCGCTTCTCGTACCATTCTGAGGTAAAAGAGCATGTAAAATCGTTTTTTGGCGTGCAATGGAGCCGAACGCATTCCTGTTTTTATGTGGTTTGGAATCACGATCTCTTTGACCTCCTCTACGATCATCTTCGCTCTCCGGGTTTTACTGTGGACTGCGGCACATTAAGGTCTGTTAAGAACGATGAATTAATTACAGCGACGCCAATGGCTACTTCCTACCTTTCCGAAGAAAACAAAAAACTACTACAACAATATCGAGCATATCTAGTTGGATTGCGTCTAAGTAAAAGTACTGTGAGCGTATATACGAATTTTATGTGCAATTTGGCGGAGACGCTCGGTGCTGACTCGCTACGAGGGCTTACACACGATCGAATTCGCACCTTTATTGAGGCCAAGGTTCGCAGTAGGGAGCTCTTTTCGATAAGTAGCCATAGGCAATTTGTGAGTGCCTTAAAGCATTTGGTCCCTTGCCTTTCGATAGAAGAGATCGATACGGAAAGTTTGATTCGGCCTAAAAAATCGCAATATCTACCAACGGTTTTGAGTCAGGAAGAGATGGTTGATCTGTTACGTGTGACGCGAAATTTAAAGCATCGAGCCACGTTGGCTTTGTTGTACAGTTGTGGTTTGCGAGTAAGTGAGGTTATTGAATTGGAATTGTATAATATTGATATTGACCGACGGCAGTTAGTGGTTCGGATGGCGAAAGGGCGAAAGGACCGAGTGGTTATTTTAGCGGAAAGTTTTATACCTTTATTGCGGAACTATATCATGAGTTATGCTCCGCAGCGTTATTTTATTGAGAATCCGTCCGGTGGGAAATATGCTGCTGGTAGTATTCGAAATTTTTTACGTAGGTCGGCAAAGGCGGCAGGTATTACGAAGCGTGTGACGCCGCATACGTTGCGGCACAGTTATGCTACACATTTAATTGAGATGGGTGTAGGGTTACGGCACGTTCAAGATCTATTGGGTCATGCAAAGCCGGAGACGACGATGATCTATACGCATGTTGCGAAAAAGGATCTACTGTCGATCAAGAGTCCGTTAGATGCTGCGGTAGATCGTTTATCGGCTCCTGATAAGTTACCATTAAAACATGCGTTTTCGGCGAATATTAGCGGATAAACGTACATAATTAAAAAGATATAACAAGTTGCCAGTAATTTTGACCGACCCAAATGGAAGTCACAAAAAATGATGTTGAAAAACTAATTGAACTGAGAAAAGAAAATACTTTTCTTAATCATTTGTGGAATGTATTTTCTCGTGATATGCGAGCAAAAGGTCAAGTAAATCGGAATGATATAAAAGTTTGGAACCAAAACATCTGGAATATGACTTTCTATCCGATTTTTATTTTTGAGTTTAACGCCAACGATCATCTGATTAACATCAAAACCGAACTAAATCCTGTTGGGAAAGCTTTTATAGGAATTATTTTAATCGGATTGATATGGCTGATTTTCCCAAAAGATTTAACCCAATTTGACCTTGTTGACAATTGGCAAATGGCAACTTTTCTTGCAATTTTAACTTTTTTGATAGTATGGGTAGCAAAAAAGTTTTACCTATTTGAAGAGAAAAACCAACTTGAACAAATTTTCCAAATTTTAGAGATAGAAACAGAAGAAAAGCAA
>NZ_QOLC01000068.1 GCF_003333325.1 Candidatus Ulvibacter alkanivorans
CATAATCCGAAAATTATGAAATAAGGAATGAACATGTTCTTTTGACGAAGCATAATACCCAAGTTTCCGAGTATGAGTGAAAAAGAGACTGCACCCATAATAAAATATAGCAACATCGACTTGATAATAACAGCACCACCTTTAAACGCAGCAAATGGTTTATTACGTAATATAGCCACAGTAAAAAGCAATAGAATTAAGTTTTCTATTGAAGCAAGTACTGCGAGGATTCCATTAATATCGAAAAATAATGGCCGGTACAAAAACGTGAACACTTTAAGCGGGAATGGATACGAGCTAATATCAATTCCTGAACCCGACTGCGCCTTATTTAAATTAGCCGCCTTTGTAGAAGCATATTCATCGATCGCAGAAGTTTCTAAGCTTTCTAACTGAACGAATTCTAAAACATAATTGAAAATAGAGATAAAACCAACCAAGAATACCATAAATAGCAAGGCTTTTTGGTAACCCTTTAGCCGTCCATCGATCATATAACCTATTCCGAAGGATACTAGTAAAAATAAAGTGATATGTGGTCGTATGGCCAGAGATATTATAATACTTACTAGTAAACCTAATAACCGTGTTCTTACTTTTTGTATACAGAAAATAAATACCGCTATACAAAAAAACAGTATGGTGTCTTTACCTATGCCTGAAGACCAAAAGTGTAAATTGGGTAAGAACCAAATCCACGGATGGATAGAAATACCAAAAAGTTTGATAGAAAACAGTTGACGTAGATCACCAAAAATATCTTTTAATGTCTTGTAAATGTATACAAAACCAACATATCCTAATAACGCATACATCATGTTTCCAGTAAAGAACGATAGCTGGAAAATGTTGGCCGGCAAATAGTTTATTAAATACAATACACCGGTAGCCGATCCGCGATTTACGATCTCCATTATATCCTCCAATGAAGAATCCCTGGCGAATTCCCAATAGTAAGTTGCATCTCCACCAAAATTAGCAATATAGAAATGAAATGCGATGGCTATTAAAAAGTGATAAAAGAAAAGCTGTTTAAGAAATTTTCTATCAATTTTATCAAAACCACGCATAGTATTCTTTAAGTTGTAGCCAACTAAGAAAATAATAATACAAATACATGTATTTAGTATAATCATAGGTTTGATTCGATATTGAATATTTCTTCGACCGCTGTTCTTGTCTCTTCGCAAAGATCTGTATGCTGTCGGGCTTTCTTACTTACTACACTAAAAATTTTCTGTCGTTGTGAAGGACTAAAAATCTTTGAAAAATAATCTTTTAAACCAAGTCGCTTTAATACATAGAATACCTTCTGAAATCGCAATTCTTTAGACTGGTTCTTATGTGCAGTCTTAGTTACGGAGAAGGATTTTATTGATAAGAATTGTGCCAATCGCTCTAAGGTTGTGGGTCGTTCGTTGATCAAGTCCGATAGTCGTATTACCAATACTTGCTCAAACCTTTTTTCAAATCTAGAAATTTGTTTGTTATAAAAACTCATTCCCATATAAGAATTCCAAGTAAGTGTATCGTTGCGGTAGGCCAATAGTTCGTTCTGAATCGCATTCTCAAAACTACCGGTAACACGTCCTAAGGCAAGGTCCATTTTAAAATGTGAGAACGCTCTTTGCAACGGATCTCGTACTACTATTAAAATTTTTGCATTAGGGTTATACTCGTAGATTCTTTCTACTGCTTCAGGTGCGTGTAAATACGCTGTACTGGCGTCTAATAAATATTCTTCATTTCCGGATAAAGAGTATAGTTTCTGATACTGCATTTCGTTCTTTAATTGCGCAATATGCAATGGATCCGGAAAATTGTTTTTAAAATAATCAGCTTCAGAAAAAAACTTTGAAGGCTCATAGATATTTTTTGGTAATCCATCTACAAAATAGTGAGGTTCTTTAATAGGCGGCATATAAATGTCAGCATGCGCTCCCAAGACTTCCACCAAAGAGGTAGTACCTGCTTTCATAGCACCCACTAAAAATAGATTTACTTTTTGCTTCATTATGCTTTTAATTTTTTAAGCAATGCATACACGTTAAATGGCGCAACATTTACCGTATTTAGAAGAGTTCTATAGCGAGCATTGAGCAACTTCTTGGCTAGATGCGTAATTTGTTCACGCTCCTCTTCAGTATAACCGGAAAAAAATTTTATGTACATAAGCAACACGAATTTATTTACATATTTAGAAAAATAAGGTAGTTCTTCCGAAGATAGCTTGGCTTGTACCAATAACATCGTATTTAAATAGGTCTTAAAATCGGTTGCTGTATAATGACCTTGAGAAGCTGAATCTGATACTGTTTTTCGGTAAAATGAAAGTTCTTTGTTTACAAAAACAAGTGGTTCATCTATACACAAACGCATCCAAAGATCGTGATCTTCATGTTTTTTCTGATCCTTTCTAAAATATCCTTTCTCTTCAAATAAAGTCTTAGCTATGACTACATTGGAAGAATTAATGGGTGGCATATGATTACCAATAACTTTAAAGTAATTGCACAATGCCATTTCTCCATCTTTAGGAAGCAATTGGTGGGCATATCGATCAACTTCATTTTTAAATAATCGACTTCTACCTGAAGCAAAAATTTTTTGATCTGGAAACTCTTCCATGGCATTGGTCATCTCCTCCAGGAATGTAGGAGCCCAGTAATCATCGGCGTCTAGAAAAGCAATCCAACCATAGGATGCCGCTTCAATACCCGTATTTCTTGCTACGGAAACCCCCGAATTATCAATAGAAATAAGTTGAACACGCGGATCATCTATAGCCTTTACAATTGCTTCGGAAGTATCGGTACTGCCATCATTCACTACAATAATCTCAAAATCGGAATATGTTTGTTGCAACACCGACTGTACTGTCTCAGCGATATACTTTTCTTTATTATATAATGGAATGACAACAGAGAACATCAAATCAACGATTTAGCTAAGTTATTTATGGCCTTTAAGCCGAAATACTCAATTTTAGATAAATTGTTGTACCTGTTTTTTTGCGCCTTAATCTCGATATTCGCGCTGCCTTTGGCACGCATAGGATTACCTCCTATGGCATGGGTAGGAAGCATCTGTAAGGCATCGGTCTGAAATTCTTCGTCTAAAAATAATTTAATTTGTTGCAGTTGAGCCTCAGGGTGTTCGCATAATTTCTCATAAGAAACAAACAAGTAATGCGGAGTGAGCTTAAGCTTTTTCGCCATTACCTTTATTTTTAACCAGAGTTTGGTACTCAGCGCTGTCGATTTGGTAGGCATGAATACTTCCTTGTTCGTATATTCGGGCAATTGCATTTCCTTCTTCCAGCTATTTGCCACCGAAGGCAATTCACGTTCTAAGTGGATAAAGTATATATCTACAAAAGAGAGGTGATACAGAAAGTAGCCCCAAGCGACACTTTTGGAACTATCTACGATGATTTCTTTATTTGATTGTGCCGCGATGATGGTATAAAATGCTTTTACCTGTTGACAAAATGAGGACCATTTGGCCGATGTGACAATATTGGGAATTTCGCTAAAGTTCTTAAACAACTGAATTTCCTTAACGCGTTTTTTAAATTCTATAGGATCATAATCAGTAAAGTTTTGCTTCAATTGCTCATCTACTTTACTCCAAAGGGGGCAATGAATCATTTCTTCACCACAAGAACACAAACTTTCACCCTCGTAAAAACGAATCCAAAATCGATGACATTCGCCTACCGAGATGCTATTTTCAATATTCGATAGTATCGAATCGAGTAAGGTAGAGCCCGACCTGCCGTCGCCCGCTATGTAAATGATTTTTTTCAAAATATGGTAGTGTTCAATTTCATATGTTTACGAACATATACAAACAACATGAAGTTTTGTATAATCAACAAAGAGGCGAATACGATGGCTGCACCTACCGTGTCGAAATAAATAATCATAGGAATACTCAAAATTACACTTAAAACAAGCATGAGTACATTGCTATTGGAGAAGACTTTCTGCCTACCCGTCATTGATAGCAACACCCCTACCGAACCTGTGGTTGCACTTACTAAGTTTCCAACACAGAGAATGACTAGGGGAATATATGCGTTGGTGTATTCTTTACCAAAAACTAACGTCAGCAACCACTCACCTCCAAGAATAAAAGCTAAGGCTACAGGAAGAGAAAGAATAAATATAGCACGGCTTGCCTTTGTAAGAATGGTCTGTATATTTTTCAACTTTGCCTCTTCGTAGGCAGCCGATAAATAAGGTGAAATCGCCGCATTTAAACTATTCATAGTAAAAGTCACCAATGAAGCACCTCGTACTGCCACATCAAATATCGCTACGGCTTCTATACTTCCGAAGATAGCGAGCACATAAACCAATAATTTTGATTTTACAATCTGTACTCCGCTATTGATCGAAAAAGGAATGGCTTGTTGTATCCACTCTTTAATTTGATATTCGGGTTGTACCTGTTTTAGGCGATTCAATAATTTTTTCTGAAGAAAATAGTACCCCAAAATAAAGCTCAGTGCAGCGGCAATTACTTGTAAAATAATTGCAATTTGTGGGGTTAGCGTATAATCGAAAAATACGAATGCGAGGAGAAATACAGTAAAAAGTATATTTCTCATGATCGTTTCTGGAAGTTCTGCGAGTACGATAAATTTAAGACCTCGAAGCGTGGCTGCTCTTATTCCACCAAAACCTAATAACGGTATGAGTAAAAAAGAATAAATAAGTGTTTCTACCAGCACATTGTTGTAATGTTTCCACCAAAAAAAATAGGTGATATAAGAAATGGCAAAAATTAAGGCCGATGTGAAAAAGACAAATTGATTCGACTTAATAAGCAATCCTTTCATCATCGAAAGATTCTCGTGAACGTTGTATTTAGATATATACCGAACCAACAGATTGGGTATTCCTAATGCTGCAGGAACCGACAATAAAGTCATTGTAGTAAAAGCAAGCACATAATACCCCAACCCTTCCACTCCCAAAAGACGCGCCAGAAGCACCCCGTTTAAAAAAGCAAAAAATGCAGAGGCAAATTTTATCACAACGCTCGCAATCGAAGCATTTCGAATGCTTGTGGCAGAAAAAAGTTTCGAGAATTTAGACACTTACTTACTATTTGTATCCATAAAAAAATCCTTTCGAGCACGCATCTTACTAAGTGACCAATCCCACCAAGCAGCTTTTTCAAGTTCATCAATTTTTTCTGAGGGCAATCTATATTTTATCATTTTTGCTGGTGTTCCACCCACAATAGCGTAAGGCTCTACATCTTTAGTTACTACAGATCCGGCACCTATAATGGCTCCATTACCTACTATTACGCCAGGCAAAACGATCACATGATCTCCAATCCAAACATTATGGCCAATAGTGATACCCATTTTATCTGAGTGACGCGGCCGAATCCCTATTTTTGTTGAAAGTGCGTATTGCAAATTGATTTCATCCGATTTGTGGTTGGACGTTATAAATCGGATGTGTTCACCTCCGGCTACATATTTTCCTATGGTACAATCACCAGCCCCCTTTATGGTGACTGGGCCGTTAAAACGGCTGCCATCTCCAATTACCGCGCCGTGAACAATTCGTGAACCTTTCGAAATAAACACACCCGTTTTATCGGTCAAGTTCTTAAAACGAAGAATCAATCGATAAAGTCGAGCTTTATTTCCTTCAAATTTGAGCATATTAAAGTTATAATATCATCCCAGCTGCCACGGTTTCATGAGTGCTGTCATCGATTAGAATAAAACTACCGGTTATTCGGTTGTCGCGATATTCATCGATCATTAGCGGGCGCGTAGTGCGTACCTTGATACGTGCAATATCGTTCATACTTAGGTCCTTATTTTCTTCGTCCCGATTGTATGTATTAATATCGATCTTATATAGTATGTCCTTTATCATGGCCTTCTGCTCATTCGAGGTATGAACAATACTGTACTTCGCTCTTGGTCGTGCCGTGTCTTTATGTAACCAACATAGCATGGCATCAAATTCTTGTGTAGGCTCGGGCTTATTATTGGTCTTGACTATCATATCACCCCTACTTATGTCGATATCATCTTCTAAGGTAATCGCAACCGACATAGGCGCATAGGCTTCTTCCAATTGCGCATCCATAGTGTCTATAGAACGAATTTTAGAGGTAAAACCGGACGGCATTACCGTAATATCATCACCCGGTCTAAAGATCCCACTGGCAACGCGACCGGCATAGCCGCGATAATCTATATAGCCATCACGCTGCGGACGTAAAACCGTTTGTACCGGAAATCGCGCATCGATCTTGTTAATATCACTACTAATATGCAAGTTCTCTAAGGTGTGTAGTAAAGGAGCGCCTTGAAACCATTTCATATTTTCAGACCTGTTTACAACATTATCACCATCCAAAGCGCTTATAGGCAAGAAACGAACGTCTTTTACATACAACTTCGAAGAAAATTCTTCAAACTGATGAATGATATCTTCATATATTTCTTCGGAATAATCTACCAGATCCATTTTATTGATACACACGATCAAATGAGGAATCTGAAGCAAAGAAGCAATAAAGGCATGACGTTTGGTTTGTTCAATAACCCCATTTCGAGCATCGATCAATATAAGGGCGGCATTGGCCGTAGAGGCGCCGGTTACCATATTTCGCGTGTACTGAATATGTCCGGGCGTGTCGGCAATGATAAACTTACGCTTTGGCGTTGTAAAATATCGGTATGCCACATCGATCGTAATCCCTTGTTCTCTTTCGTCCTTTAATCCGTCGGTGAACAATGCCAGGTCAACGCCTTGGTGCCCTTTTCGCTTACTCGTAGTTTCGACCGCTGCCAATTGGTCTTCAAAAATAGCCTTGCTGTCGTATAGAAGTCGGCCTATCAAGGTGCTTTTCCCATCGTCTACACTACCGGCAGTTGTAAAACGTAGTAATTGATTGTTATCTATTTGTGTCGTACTCATGATCTAATTTTCAATAATTGTTGCGCAATGATTTTTTCTGAAAAGCCCTGCAATTAAAAGTAACCTTGTCGTTTGCGATCTTCCATTGCGGTTTCACTTCGTTTGTCGTCACTGCGATTTCCGCGTTCGGTCTGTTTCATAGCAGCTACTTCACCTACGATCTTCTCTAATGTATCGGCATCACTTTCAATCCCACCGGTGATCGTAATATCACCCAAGGTTCTAAAACGTATTTTTTTGGTATGCACTTCTTCGCCCTCCTCCAACGTTAAATGTTCAGAAACAGGAATCCAAGAATCACTGCGCCAAACAACTTCACGCTCATGTGCAAAATACAAGGACGGGATTTTTATGTTCTCTCGAAGTATGTAGTTCCAAACGTCCATTTCGGTCCAATTACTTATAGGAAAAGCTCTAAAATGTTCTCCTTCAAAATGTTTTCCATTTAAGATATTCCACAATTCCGGACGTTGGTTTTTAGGGTCCCATTGTCCAAAATCATCCCGATGTGAGAAAAAACGCTCTTTAGCACGTGCTTTTTCTTCGTCTCTCCTTCCACCACCAATGGCACAATCAACCTTATTAGATTCTATAGCATCTAACAGGGTTGTAATTTGCAATGCATTTCGGGTTGCGCTTTTACCTTTTTCCTCAGCAACCCTTCCGGTATCAATGGATTCTTGTACAGACCCAACAATAAGCTGCGCATCTAATCCCTTGATTAGATCGTCACGAAACTGAATGGTTTCCGGGAAATTATGTCCGGTGTCCACATGCATTAAAGGAAACGGAATCTTAGCAGGATAAAATGCCTTTTGTGCCAAATGAGTAACTAGAATGGAGTCCTTACCACCCGAAAATAGAATCACCGGATTCTCAAACTGTGCCCATACCTCTCTTAATATAAATATGGCTTCCGACTCTAATTCGTCCAGATAATTTAAATAATACTTACTCATTATAGTTTTAATTTGTGTTCTATATGTTTTAAAATGATCTTTACAGCATCCTCAACAGACTGTTCTGTGGTATCGATTTGAACATCGGGGCTCACAGGCGCCTCATACGGAGCATTCACACCTGTAAAGTTTTGAATCTCCCCTGCTCTTGCCTTGGCGTACAACCCTTTTACATCTCTTCGTTCACATTCGGCAATGGGAGTATTCACAAAAACCTCTATATATCGAGTGTATCCCACGGTCTTTTTAATATTTTCTCGGTCCTTGGCATAGGGTGAAACAAAAGCCGCCAAGACTACCAATCCGGCATCCAGCATTAAATTAGCCACTTCGGCAATTCTTCGAATGTTCTCGGTTCGGTCTTCTTCAGTAAAACTTAGGTTGCTATTTAGCCCTTTTCGAACGTTATCACCATCTAGGATATAGGTGTGATACCCATTACTGTACAAAGCATTCTCAACGGCGTTGGCTATAGTAGACTTGCCGGAACCGGACAGCCCGGTAAACCAAAGCAGTAAAGGCTTATGTTCTTTCTGAATACTTCGTTCACGTTGCGTGACCGAAAAATCGTGTGGAATGATATTCTCCTGCATTAGCGTCCTATTTTTTTATAAAAATAATTCCGAATCTTACCTAAAGGCAAACGCAACCATAATTGCTCGTGGAAATAATAAAGTGCAAATTTAGTAATTAACTCGGTTAACGCGATAAAAAGTGCCACTTCATTGAATGTATTAAGCACAGTTCCAGCAATTATAAAGGTGGTAGTCGTTGCCACTACCCGCCATGTAATTGTTTTATATAAAACCTTTCGTGGCGAAAATCCGTTCTCGTCCCGATAGCGTTGCCAAAATCGTTCGTGCGCATAATAAATAAAAAATTTGATCAAGAATTCTGCTGCACCAATCTTTAAGGCATCTTCAATACTACAAACTCCCATTAAACATGTAATGAGCAACGTAACCAAAATGGTATCGGTGGTAGCGATGACACGCCATGAGATACCTTTTAAGAGGCTCCTCAAATGAGATTCTTGCTTTATTGCTGCCATAACTTAGGTTGTGACCAAAAAATACGGATTCAAGAGGTTTTCTTTATTGTATCGTAACGGTCTTCCTGTCGTATTATCGATTACCTGCACACCGGCAGCTTGGCAAATGGCCTGTCCCGCCGCAGTATCCCACTCCATGGTAGGGGCATAACGCGGATATAAATGTGCTTCGCCTTCAGCAACTAGACAAAATTTTAACGAACTTCCCTTAGACACAATTTCAACCTTGCCTTCTTTTTCCTTTTCTGAAATAAATTGTTTAGTATCCTCGTTCAAGTGAGATCTGCTTCCAACGATCTTTGTTAGGTCGTTATTCTCGTGTGCCGGATTAATTGCTTCCGCTTGTTGTATAATTTCTTCTACAGACAGATCCGGATTCTCTAGCGTTATCTTAAATGCGGCACTACCCTCTTCCGAAGTAAAATACAAGGTGTTCGATACTGGTACATAAATAACGCCCAATTCGGGGTTTCCATCTTTTACCAACGCTATATTTACAGTAAACTCACCATTGCGTTTTATGAATTCTTTGGTTCCGTCTAATGGGTCCACGATCCAGCATTCACTCCACGTTTTGCGTTCTGCATAGTCAGTTTGTTTGTTCTCTTCACTAATAATAGGGATCGACGTTGGTCGCAAATAACTGTTAATAACTGCATTGGCGTTCTTATCGGCGGTGGTCAATGGCGAATCGTCACCTTTGTGTTCAACATCAAAATCGGTGGCATATACCTCTAGTATGGCCTTCCCGGCTTCAATAGCGGCACGGATCGCAATATGTAGGTTTTTGTTCATTATAATGGCGCAATTTTTAAAGTGTGCAAAGCTACAACAATTTAGTGTAAACCTCTTTACCATATCAAGGCTTCTTCCTTTCTTAAAATAGGCTTAAACTGCGTTAAAAAAAGACTAAACAGATCGCTAAAATTGGATTGAAGTTCACTTGCTTGTACCTTTATACAAACAATAATCAACAAAATGAATTACTTGAACTTAGACAAGAAAAAAACAGCAGCAACCGCCAAAGAGCTCAACACCTTATTGAGCGATTACCATGTTTACTATCAAAAACTACGAAATTTCCATTGGAACATCGTTGGAAAGAACTTCTTCGATCTTCATATTAAGTTCGAAGAAATGTACGATGATGCAAAACTCAAGATAGATGAGATCGCAGAGCGTATCTTAACGCTGCGATTCCAGCCGGTAAGTAATCTTTCAGACTATTTACAACAATCGAATATCGATGAGGCGTCTTCAGACATTAAAGACACCGAAATGGTTTCAGAATTATTAAAAGACCACGGTACCATCTTAAAACAAATGCGTAGCGTAATCGAAAAGGCAGATAAGGCCGGTGATGAAGGAACAATAGACCTAATTGGCGGTTATATAGCAGATATTGAAAAAGTAAGTTGGATGCTAGACGCCTGGACCATGAAAGCAGGAAGTTCACATCCAGAAGCTTAATTTATAAATTTACTAAGACGTGCTTTCTAAATCGTGTAACTTAGATGTCGAGTTGCTCGTTTGGTAAGCACGTTTTTTTATGAAGTTTACATTCCTCATAGCATATTGCCTCTTCTTCCTTTCCGGTTGTCAAACCGATCATGGAAAATTAAGAGTACTCGCCTCTTTACCAAACCACCTACATGAAATAAGCGGTATCGAAAACGTTTCGGGATCTTCCTTGATCTGGATGGTCAATGATTCAGGAAACGATGCTAGTGTCTATGCGTATAATGTGGTGACAAATCGTATCGAAAAGGAACTTTCACTAACCAATGCCGAAAATAATGACTGGGAGGACCTCGCATCGGATGCCGCAGGGAATCTCTATGTTGGTGACTTCGGAAACAACCGTAATAACCGCAAGGATCTCGCTATCTACAAAATTCCGAAGCTAAACACCATAAGCACAAACGAAACCGAGGCGATCAAAACCACCTTTTATTTAGAAGACCAAAAGGAGTTTCCTCCGAAGCGGAAACAACGGAATTTCGATATTGAAGCCTTTCTTGTTCACGATGGAAATTTTTATCTTTTTACCCGAAACAGAAGTTCAAAATTCGACGGAACGGTAAAAGTGTATCGGCTACCGGTAGCTCCCGGAGATCACCAAGCCACCTTAATTTCAAGTTTTAAAAGCTGTGCTAATAAATCCGGTTGCCAAATCACCTCAGCAAGTCTGCATCACACTTCAAACGCTGCTGTATTACTAAGCTATGACAAGGTTTGGTTGATCGAAGATTTTTCCGAAGAAAAACTGAAGAATGCACAATTTTATGAAATAACACTTGGGCATCGATCGCAAAAAGAAAGTGTCACCTTCAAGAACGACAGTACCTTGTTACTTGCCGACGAATTGGTCGGATTTCGAGGTGGAAATATATATCAACTTCCCCTTAATAAGAAAAACTAAATCCGAACTCCACCCGCGTTCCTTCTTCTCCGGTAAAGGCACTAAAGTTGCCCGATAGTGCATTGGTCCATTTTACTAAAAACCCACCTCCGTAAGCATCGTGCCAAACTTGACTGTCTTCAGAGTCTATCCAAACCCTTCCAATATCGTACCCGCCATAAACCGATATGGTTAACGGAAATAAAAAGGTCTTTAAGGGCTGGAATCCATAATTTAGGTCCACACTTCCCACCAAACTTTGCGTACCTGTGAATCGCTGATTTCGATAAGCACGAAGTCCGGTATCGGCACCCAATTGTGCAAACTGGTAGAACTTTGGGTCATCACCAAAAAGCAGTTTAGTGCTGGCCTTGGTCTTTAGCACCAATCGTTTATTGCTCAATAAAGCGTTGTGAAAGGTCAGGGTGCCATCTAAGACGCCGGTTAGGGTATTGCTGCCAAGATCGTCTATCGCGCTCGCATTGGTCTCAAAAAGCATTCCCTTGGCGGGAAATTCTTCATTGTCGTAGTTCTTATATCGAAAGGTAGCATTGGGGATGCCAAAATAAGAGCGTGAACCGAGGGTTGCAGGCAACACTTCGGAAATAAAATTAGAGCCGTTACTAACTACCTCAACAGTGCGAATGTCGTATTTTAACTGAAAGAAGCTCCCATAATCCGATTCTCGTTCAAGACCAATTCCGCCGTTGTACTGACTCAAATTAACTCGATTGTAATCTAATGAAAGTGACTCGTCGAGATTTAGCGTTTCGTTTCCGAAGCCAAAGAAATTCTCGGTATAATTCTTAGAAGTATACCTACTATCTATAACAAAATTATAATCCCGCACAAAGGCCGCATATCCCTTCATTAAGCGAATGTCTAATCCCTGGGTCAAGAAATGGTAATTCACTTGAAAAGTGGTCAAACGCCCATACGGATTTTCTATAAATTGATTCACCGCCCTTGAAAATCCGGCCGACAAAGTAGTACCGTCATCAGGATTATAACCTACGTTAAACTGTATATTACTATTGGTGGTCTGTGTCTTTTTGTAGTTGTAAGAGTTCGCCTCATAGAAATTCGTAAACCGAAATTGTGCACCACCCTTGTTCTTGATTTCACTTTCCCTGTCCCTTCTATCGTAGATCTTTACTTTATTTCCTTCGGAAACATTGTAGGTATCTTTGTTCTGCCCGCCAATAATTCTAAGTAAAATTGCTTTTTTGGCATTACCTGTAATGCTAAAAACATCATCGTCATCCAAGCCATATAACCAAATTTCGTTCGTTTCTTCCCTGTGGTAGGTGCGATCGAATAACACTTCTCCTTTTTCACCATCTTTTATTCTGAAGGCTTTAATTCGGGTCGAACCGTCTGTAAAGCGTTCTATTTCAAAATAGTCATCTTTATCGGTTCCTGTTAACATTTGGAATTTTATAAACTCATCGTAATAGCGTTCTACAATAGCTACGAGATTCGCTTTACGTTGCATTAAGTTCGTCTTGATCTCGATGAGCGTACTGTCTTGCACTTCCGAAGGTAAGGCAGCAAACGATCTTTCTACCACGGTAGAATCGATGGTTTGTTGTAATTTCTTGGCCTCTTTAATCCATACCGAACGATCACTGCGTTTAATTAAAGCACGATCCAATTTCGATCCCGCGGCATTGAACCATTTTACATCATGTATGTCGGGACCGTATATTCCAAACTGATTTGCGCTCCCCATGATGGACCGCAGCAGGTTTAGGAAGGTGCCGTCAAAATTTGCAAATACTTGGTCCCGGTCTCTTGGGATAGGAACAAAGACCTTACCGCCATCCTTCTCAAATTCGGCCCATCGCCACTGATCGCTATGCCGATCCCAATCCCCTATGAGCATATCGAAGATACGCGCACGAATATATGCCGCTTCGTCTAATACATACGCCTCGTCTTCTCGTAATTTCTGCAAAAGATCGTCGGTACTTTCTATATCGTCCGGATAACCAAAACTTTTTCGGTCTTCGTATTCTTCTGCTGGACGTTCAACGATCATATAGAGTTGATTTCCGTACTCTTGGTTGTATTTCCCCAACGCATGTTGTTGTGGCACATAAAAGAGCTCGGGAGTGGTGTAATATACTCCGGCAGCTTTAGCCATGGTAGGTATTGCGAAAGCTCCATACGGATGTGCAGCAGTATAAAAATCCATGATCAAATCCTCCGGAACTGTATTTCTAAAATACTTTTCGGCATCTATACCTTTAAAGCCAGTAGTCTCGAGAAATTGAACGGCACTTTTCTTTAAAGCACGCATGTTGTATTCTTTTCCGTCTTTTGTAACCAATCGCAATGATCGCGTTTGGTGTCCTCCGCCCGGGCGCACAACCTCTAACCCACCATATAGGGTGTCTAACAAAGCTACTTTAGCAGTTACTTTTTTTCCGTAGACTTCTCTATAATGATCTCCCCAAAACGATTTAAAAAAATCAGATTTCTGAACTTTCTCCAGATCATATACCGACGCTTGAACAGTGGGGGGAAAAGTCGTTGGCAGTGTATCTAAGACCGGAATAGGAGCCTTTTCTAATACTTGATTTCGAAACAACAGCTTACTCGCTCCATTACTATCCAATCCATAAAATGCGCTCCAAACACTGGTGTCTTTATGTACATCTAAGACCACGAACCCTTGACCGCCGTATGAAAAAAGCCCATTATCACTTATAGACACCGGCCTTGTATCTCCTGCGCTGCCGGAAATAATTTGTTTTACCGATCCTTTCTCAATATACTGTAGGTTTCGTTCATGCCCAGACACCAAGATTATGCGTTTGTCTGAATTACTTTCTAATACGTTTAAAATATGGTCGCTTAGTTCTTTGTATCGCTTGTTATATCGATCTTGTACCGAGATTGCGCCTTGTGCTCTAATTTGGGTTACTAGCGTCCCAATAAGAGGCAATGGAATATTACCCTGCAGTGGAAAGATATGGTCTCTAAACGAAAATCGGCCGCCATGCGAACCGTTAGTGAAGATGGGATGGTGCATAGCGAGTATAATGGTCTTATTGGCACTTTTTTTAAACTCCCCTCCTAATTCGTTCAGTAGTTTTTCGCGTGTTTTGATTTCACACTTGTCGTTCATCTCATGCAACCGGTCCCAATCATTGATATACCATTGACTATCTACTACGATAAGCTGTACGTCCTCACTAATATCAACAGACTCTATAGGGCACCCATTATTGGGGGTCAACACTTCTTCCCTATTTAGTTTCGACTCGAGATAGTCTTCCATTACTTCCAAACCATCATTGGCGTCGTAGGCCCAATCGTAATTTCCGGGAACAAAATATGCATTCGCTCCTGTTTCCTTTTCTACGGCAATTTGCCGGTCAAGGTCTTTCTTTATGCCTTTCTCGCTCTTTTCATTTACATTGTCTCCGATAAAAAGTATTGAAGTCGGTAGCGCAGTATCTAGTTTAATACTGTTTTTTACTTCTGAAAGTATCTTTTCACTATCACCATTGGCTGCTCCTCCTAAAATGTAAAAACGTTGATGTAACTCTGATTTTGAAGGATAATCCGCGACTGAAGCTTCCTCGTTGCGCATTATACCGTTAACAGCACATGAAGCCAAGATCGCAGTAAAACAAGAAAGAGTCAGTATTTTTTTTAGGTAGGTCATAGATGGCAATTATTCGTTTAAAATGTAAATCCGACACCAAAGCTGTATCGAGTTCCTTCCGAAGATCGGAAGGCACTAAATGTGGCGCCCAGATCCCCCGAGCCATTGACCCAAAGGCCGCCCCCGTAAGAGTTATGCCATTTTTCAGAAAGACGTGAAGGTATCCAAACTCGACCTAGATCACCTCCCGCATATATTCCAATTTGTATGGGGATGAGTTCGATATTAAATTCGTTAAAACTATATCTAATATCGGCATTTCCTACTAAGGCCGACTTTCCGGTAAATCGTTCTTCTCTAAAACCTCTTAGTCCGGTCTCGCCTCCTAATTGTACTCCCTGATAAAATTCAAAACGGTTGCCAAAATTAAATTTCGCACGAACGTTGGTGCGCAGCACTAATTTATTGGTGGCATTCAACGCATTGTAAAATCCGAGTCGTGTACTAAGAAAGCCGAAATAGCGATCAAGATCTTGTAAGTTATCTTTGGCGCCAATGTTAAGATCGAAGAGCATTCCGCGAGTTGGATTTCGAGCATTGTCGAAACTGCGATAGCTGTAAATAGCCTCTAAAGTTCCAAAATAATCGGTGTCTTCCGGTCGACTGGTATTGGTAGCGTTTACACGACCGGTAATAGGACTGTTAATGGTAATAGCCTCTCCTTTTAGTTGTACCTTGAAAAAACTACCAAAGTTTGAATTACGCAACAATCCGAGAGCGGTAGAAATAGTTTGCAATTCTAATCTATTTGCTTCAAATCCAACGCCCGCCAAGTCTTGAAAGTTTTGTGTTTCGTTTCCGTAGCCAAAATAATTAACGGTGTAGTTCGGACTTGTAATTCGAGCCTCGATACTTAGGTTTAGGTCATCTTGAATATTTGCAAATTCACCATTGTATTCGATATCAAAACTTGAGGTATCGAAATAATAACCGGCATTTATCACATGTTGTTGAGAAAATGGATTCCGTTGAAAACCATTCAACTTATAAACGTATTGTAAGCCAGTACGAAACCCATCGTCCGGATTAAAACCAATGGCCGCTGCAATATTGTTATCCTTGTCAATTTGTTTTCGAAAATCGTAGGTGTTCAAGGTATATACATCGGTAAATCGTAGGGTACCCCCTTGTTTTACTTCTACTTCGTTGGGTCTGCTTTCTTGGTCGTAAACTTTTACTCGTTTCCCCGAATGTATCCTATATAGGTCCTTTTCTTGTCCACCTATTAACCTGAGGAAAATAAGGTCATCGCTTTCCTCTCCGGAAACACTTATGATGTCTTTTCCGTCTAGACCATAGATCCACAATTCTCGCGTATCGCTGCTTTTATAAATTCGATCTATGGTTTGTTCTGCTTTCTTTCCGTCTTCGATCTTAAATACCGCTACTTGTGTTCTTCCTTCCGAAAGACGCGTAATTTCTATGATGTCATTATTATCGGTTGCGGTGATGGTTTGTAGTGTGGATAAAAACGTATAATAGCGATCGGCTATATCGGTAAGGTTGTCTCTCCGTTTTTTAAGTCGTTCGATGATCTCTTCAAGGGAAGCATCTCTAACCGCTTCAGGTATTTCGTTAAATGCTTCGGAAATGAGGGCATCACTAATTTGTTCCTGCAAAAATTTTGCTTGATACATCCATTGTTGTCTCCCGGACCGCTTCAACAAAGCACGATCTAGAATAATCCCTTCTTTATTGAACCAAGCAATGTCTGTTAATTTCTCATCGTACACATGCTTTTGGTTACTGCTTCCGAAGATAGAACGCGCCAAATCGACAATATTTCCTTCGAAGCTGGAGAATGCATCGTCTCTGTTCTTCGGAATAGGGACGTACACATTTAGGCTATCTAAGTTATAAAATTCGGCCCATCGCCAATGATCGGTCTCGCGATCCCAATCGCCAATGAGCATATCGAATAAACGGGATTTAATATAATTTCCTTCATCTACAAAAATCTCTCCCTGTTGTCGTAGTTTTATTAAAATATCGTCTGTGGTTTCGATATCATCGGGATACTGAAACGTGCGTTCCCCTTCACTATCTTCATTAGGCTCGATGGAAACAAAATAGAGTTCGTCTCCATATTTCTCGTTATAAACGCCCAGCCGCTCTTGTTTAGGTATGTAAAACAGTCTTGGCCGTGTGTAAAAAATATTTACGGCATCGGCCATTTTAGGCACTGCCATGACCGCATACGGGTGGGATGCCGTATAAAAATTTACATCGAAGTTATCCGGTAAGGTAATGGTGGTTTCTTCGGTAGCCGACTCAGTTTCTTCTTTGGTATTCTTTACTTCTGCAATTTGTCGCGTGTATTGCAATGCATTCTTCCGAAGCGCGCGCATACGATATTCATTGCCGTCTGCATCACGCAATCGCAAGGCCTTGTAATCATTGGCTCCATCCTCTTTTATAACTTCAACACCACCAAACAGAGAATCCAATCGCCCTACATTGGCCTTGATCCTTGTTGAATATGCATCTTTATACTTTGCTCCCCAAACAGTCCTAAAGAACACTGCCTCTCGTATACTATCTTGTGTATAGATCGAAGTTTCAACTTCCTCGGGGAAAACGGTAGGTAAATTGCTTGTATCGTAGGTCTTTCTAGGAGGGAATAATTCCTTTTCGTAGAGCAGCACGGGATTGTAATTATCGTCACCACCGTAATAACGTACCCAAGAAGAGCCATCGGTAAATACGTCCATGACCGCAAACCCTTGTCCGCCGTAACTAAAGAGTCCGTCGTTCCCCAACGAAGAGAATGAACTTTTTGCACCGGAACCTGAAACGATTTGGGTTAGACCGTCTCTTTCGATATGTTGTAAAGTATGCTCATGTCCCGAAGCGAAAACGATCCTATCGTTATTTTTAGCAATGGTCCCCAAACGGATCATTAACTTATTGTAAAGCTCGTTGTACCTGTCTTGAACCGATACACCGCCTTGTGATCGAATTTGAGCCACCAGAGAAGCTAAGATTGGTAAGGGCAACTTCTTTTGCGTTGGATAAAGATGTTTTTGGGCCGCAAAATAGCCACCGTGATTTCCATTCGTAAACATAGGATGATGCATTGCAAAAACGATGGTCTTATCCTGATGTTTTTCTAGCTCCAGCCCAATCTCGATAAAGAACTTCTCACGTGTTTTTATATCACAGAATTCGTTAATAGACGGGTGAATATCCCAGTCTTCTAAATACCATTGGGTATCGACCAATAACAACTGAACATTCTCGGTTACTTCGATACTTTCAAGCGGGCACCCATTGTTGGGTTTGAAAACTTTTCGATCTTTAATTTTCGATTCAAAATACAGTTCTTGTCTCTTTAAACCCAGCAAACCTTCACTATACCAATCGTGATTTCCGGGAATAAAAATAACCTGCCCATCGTAATCTTTTACCGCTTGGTATTGGGCATCTAAACGATGCTCCGCATTTTTTCGACCGGGTGCGCCTTGTGGAGGCATTCCGTCCGGGTAGATATTATCGCCAAGAAAAATCGCGTAATTTCCTGAAGTTTTTTGAGTTTTTAAAAAATTTTGCACCACTTGAAGCCCTTTACTCATGCCTCCCGGTTTAGAATATCCTGCATCTCCAATAAGATAAAATGTTTTCTCTATTTCTTTTTCTGAAGGATATACCGGTATTTTATCGGGATGACGGTATTGCGGTTCATAGGAGGCACAGGAGGCCAACAGTAATACACCTAGTATATAGTAAATCGAATTCTTCTGAAACATAATATTACATTGATACGGCTAGACCAAAGGAGAATCTTAGTCCTTCTTCGGAATTAAAAAGATTAAAGGTTCCACTTACCAAATCAGCAGCATTCACCCAAAAACCTCCTCCGTAATCGTTGTGCCAAACATCAGACGTATCGTTAGGCACCCAAACACGACCTATATCATAGCCTCCAAATATTCCAACTTGAACCGGAGTGAGTCCCGTTCGAAAGCGATCGAAACTGTAGCGTAGATCGACACTTCCTACCGCTGCACTGCGACCGGTAAATCTTTCGTCTCTAAATCCGCGAAGACCTGTATCACTACCTAGTTGTGCTGCTTGATAAAATTCAAAATCGTCTCCAATGTTTACTTGTCCTTGTGCGACGGTCTTTAATACCCATTTACGGTTTTTTGACAAGGAATTATAGAGTCCGAAATACGGTTTTATATATGTAAATGTACGATCGGTATCTTCAATATTTTGGGTTCCTCCAATGGTGAGGTCGAAATTCATACCTCTGGAAGGGTTTACTTTGTTATCGTAACTTTCATAGGCATATGTAGCTTCTGCCGTTACGAAATATTTACGTTCATCTAATTCTATAGGTCGTACGATCGAAATAAACCGTCCATCGGTGTCTTCTACTTCAATACCTTCAAAGTTTGCGGTAAATCTGAAAAAGCTTCCGTAAGGCGTGTCTTGTTGTATTCCTAAATGAACGCCATAGCTTCCTATTCGTACTCTATTAAAATCTAGGTCGAAATCATCTGATTCGGCTTCAAGGTTAACGGTTTCGTTTCCGAAGCCAAAGAAATTTTCAGAAAAATTAGGGTTCCTAAAATGTCCGCCAACAATAAAATTCCAATCCCCAAAGATATTGGCAAATTCTCCTTCGTAGCTCGCATCAAAACTTTGGGTAGCAAAATAATAGCCCAACGCGAAACGATGTTGTTGTGTGAAAGGATTTCGTTGAAAGCCATTAATGATATACACATCACTAAGTCCAACTTTAAAACCATCGTCCGGATTAAAGCCTATGGCCGGCAATAATAGATTATTGGTTCGTATCAACTTGGTGTAATCGTAGGTGTTAAAATCGTAGTTATCGGTAAGGCGAAATGCGGCGCCTCCTTTTTCATTAATGGTATTCTCCTTACTCTTATGGTCGTATACTTTGATCTTACGACCGTTCGAAATATTGTAGGTATCGTTGTTCTGTCCACCAATGATCCGAATAAAGATTGGTCGATCACCTTTGCCTCGAACTTCGAAAACGTCGTCGTCGTCTAAACCATACACCCAGATCTCTCGAGTTTCATCGCTGCTAAACGTACGATCTATTAGTACATCTGCTTTTTTTCCATCTTTGATACGAAACACTTTAATATGCGTTTCTCCGTTTGGAAGTCGTTCAATATCGAAATGATCGTCTTTGTCGGTTCCTGTGATGGTTTGTAATTTAGACAGATACTCGTAGTATTCGGTAGCGACCTTTACAAGATTATCACGCCTCCCCTTTAATTTGGCTTTTATATCGGCTGCTGTCTCGTCTTGGGCCTCTATGGGCATATCCTTAAAGGCATTTTCAATTACGGCATCGGTCACATTTTGTTGTATAAAACTTGCTTGCGCTATCCATTCGTCCTTTCCGTAGTTCTCGATTAGTGCTCGATCTAGTTTAATTCCGGCTGCGTTGAACCATTTGGTGTGTTCTAACTCGGCTCCATATACTTGAAATTGTCTTGAGCTACTAAATAAGGTTCGTGCTACGTCAAGGATTCCACCATCGAAATTAGCATACACTTGATCACGGTCACGCGGAATTGGAACAAACACATCTTTTCCGTCTTGATCCTTAAATTCTGCCCATCGCCATTGGTCGTTATGGCGGTCCCAATCACCAATTAGCATATCGAACACACGCGCTCTAATATAGGTTTTTTCATCTATCACGTTTTCCTCATCGCTTCGCACTTTTTCTAAAATATCATCGGTACTCTCGATATCATCGGCGTAGTTAAAAATGGCTCCGTCGTATTCTTCGTCGGGTCGTTCTACGATCATGTAGAGTTCATCCCCATACGATTCGTTGAATTTTCCCAATGCTTTTTGTTTAGGGACGTAATACAACTTCGGATTGGTATGAAAAACCTTTGCAGCATCGGCTAATTTTGGAATTGTAAATGCACCATAAGGATGTGCTGCGGTATAAAAATCTAAAATGAGGTCCTCGGGGATGGTGTTCTTAAAATCATCTTCAATTTCCTTGTCCTTTATGATAACGGTCTGCAAAAACTGAACGGCGCTCTTTTTAAGCGCGCGCATGTTGTAATCTCTACCCTCTTTCCCTTTTAAGCGCAGTGATCGCGTTTGGTGGCCACCACCCGCTCGTTCTACTGTGAGTCCACCGTACAACGTATCTAACATCACTACCTTGGCGGTAACCTCGGTACCATATATCTTTCGATAATGGTCGCCCCAGACAGTTTTAAAGAATCCGGTTCGCTCCACGCGATCTTGGTCGTAGACTGCTGTTTTCTTGGTTGCTGGAAACGAATTGGGAAGGGTCGACAGGTCGTACTCTCGCTCACCTTCTATAATTTCCTTACTAAAGAGTAATGTCGAGGAACCGTCGGTTTCTGCTTTATAAAAACCAACAGCCGAAGAACCATCGGTATACACATTTAAAACTGCAAATCCGGGACCTCCAAAGCTAAATTCGCCAAAACTCCCTAAGGCTGCAGCTGTTGTATCTCCACCAGCTCCTGAAACTATTTGTTTTGTGTTCGCATCTTCTATATACTGAAGTGATCTGTCATGACCCGAGGCAAACACCAACCTGTTGTGATCTTTAGCCAAAACGTTAAGTCGTTGCATTAACTCGTGGTACCGTTCATTGTAACGATCCTGCTTAGAGATGGCACCTTGACTACGCACCTGTGTAATTAGCGTTGCAAGTCCCGGAACAGGTAACAATTGATTCTTAAAAGTATAGCGCCCACCGTACTTCCCATTGGTAAGCAATGGATGGTGCATGGCGACCACCATGGTGCGATCTTTGTTCTTTTTTAGCTCCCCCTCTATCTCGATCAAGAATTTCTCTCGCGTTTTGATCTCGCATTTATCATTCATCTGCGGATGATCGTCCCAATTTTCGATATACCATTGTGTGTCGATTAACAATAAGGCTATTGTATCGCCTATCTCTATTAATTTTAATGGACAACCGTTGTTTGGTTCTAAGATATCTTCTTGGTCCAAAGCGGCCTTTAAAAGGTCTTCTTCACGTTCTAGACCGTCTACACTGGCTTTCCAATCTAAATTCCCAGGTAGCACATATACCTTGCCTTCAAAATTTTTAACCGCATCTAACTGCGGTTGAAAATTAGCTATGGCCTTTGCGTGGTTTGGATCACTCTTTTTTGGGAGTCCTGCCGGATAAAAGCTATTTCCAAGAAAAAGGACTTGATGGTCTTTAGTACCGTTTTTAGCCAAAAAATTATCTAAGGCCGTGATCGCTATCGTGGAACTTTCCGAAGAAAAACCTGCATCCCCCATTAATACAAAGGATTTATCAATTTCCTTAGCAGGAAGGTTGTTTGTATTAGCGGTATTTGAACGGTATTGAGGTTGGTAGGTAGCACAGCTTAAAAGTAGTATGCTTACTATAAAAGTTATAATGATGTTAATTTTCTTCATAGAAATTTCTCTCGATTAATTTTTTAGTAATTTGGT
>NZ_QOLC01000002.1 GCF_003333325.1 Candidatus Ulvibacter alkanivorans
ATCAAGTGTCTCAAATTCGTTGATTATAAATGGATATATTTTATTCTTCGCAAGGAATGGCTTCAATACTAAAGGGAAATACGTCGATAAACGATTCTGAGTACCTATCTACAATACGGGCAAATAATTGTTGTGGATTTAAAACGTTGCTATACAATTCTTCTGTGATAGCATTTTCGCCTAATATTGCATCTGTTTCTGATTCGTAAAACGTGATGGAAATAGCTTCCGAATCATTTAGGTGATATTGAATCCCTAAACAACTGATAGCTTTGTTCAAATTGAATTCAGCAACTCCCGAATCATTTTGAAGCTCACATTCTTTATATACTGTGCCATCACAGACAGATTCGCAGTTCGCATGAATTTCAACAACGCCCAATGAGTTCTCTAAGCGCATTAAATCATTGGAGTCATAGGTCACATCCCACTCTAAATTCCAATCGTTACCTATCATGTGCATATCGTTTAGATTTATATTTAACCGTAGATCGTCGTCAACAAAATAAGTGATCCAAGTACCGAAGTACACAGCATTCTCGAAATAAAAATTAAGTGAACCATCAAGGTTTATTTTAAACGTAGAGCCGTTGTACTCTTGATATGAATTACTGATTGAAAGAATATTCCAAGTGCATGCTTGTGTAGTTAGGATACCGTTGCATTCTAGAATCGCTTCTTGACGCACACAATTATTAATAGCCTCTAAGAGATCTTCGTTATTGTTTATTTCGATTAAGGTTCCGTCACTGGTAGTTCCTGTAATTGGAAAACTTAGGCTTACAGATTCACCATCCAATAAGTTGGATAGTAAAATTTGAAATTCTACATCATTCGATATTCCTACGGCTTCAATAAATTCTTGATTTTCGTCAAACACGAACAAGGCAAAAGGGTAGTTGAAGTCAATACAGCTAATCTCATCGTCAAGTGTGTTATTAGAAACTCTATAGATTAGATTGTATAGTTCAGAATCTACTTCAATATATTCGGTGGTATATTCTATTTCTCCTATAGGCTCATTCTCACAGCTAATGAGTACGATGAATACGGAAACTAAAAGGAAATATAAGTTGTTTCTCATGATCTTGCTTTCTTATTAGTCTGATCGATAAGAAAACAGTTGCGTGAAAAAAATAAAAAACATGTTGTTTAGTTAAATTGCAGTTCAAACCGTACTACTCTGACAGGGATAATAGATTGATGTTGTGGCCGACACAAAAAAAAAGAGCAAAAGTTTAATCTAAGTGAATCGCGTTTATGAAGTAACTATTTTGTCCGGAGTCACAGGGAGGTGTCTAAATCGTTTTCCAATAGCGTTATAGATTGCATTAGTAATTGCCGGTGCCGATCCAATTAAGCCTACTTCACCAAGCCCTTTGGCGCCCATTGGATTGATATTTGGATCGGGTTTGTTTATAAATGAAACCTCGATTATTGGAACATCGGCATTGACCGCTACATGATAACCGGCAAAATCGTTGGCAACTAGTCGACCGGTGGATTTATCTATGTCTTGTTTTTCTCTTAAGGCCATTCCAACGCCACCCACACCTGCACCAATAATTTGGTTGGCAGCTGCTTGTGGGTTTACGACGGTTCCTGCATCTACTACAATTACCATGCGATCAACCTTTACCTTACCTGTAAGTGAATGTACTCGTACTTTATAAAAATGTGCTGCGGAAGAACAGAAACCATATTTTTCACGTTCTTCCCCTGCATTCGAATATTCTTCAACATTAATGCTTTCTAGTGCATTCGAATCAAAAAGTTGTTGGTAGGAAATAGTTTGTTTTTTGTTTTCTGAAGAATACACGCCAGTTTCACCTAATCGCACTTCCGAAGCATTCCACAATTCATTGTCTTTAGAGGCATAAGAAGCTATTTCTTTCTTAAGCGCAGTACTGGCAGCATCTATGGCACCACTCAATGAAGATAGTCCCCAACTTCCGCCTTGTGTTACCGATCTTGGATGGACTGAATCTCCTAATTCTATAGCAATCTTGTTCTTAGGAACCCCCAAGAAAGTGTGGATCATATTCACCATGGCTTGACCGGTCCCTGTTCCAATATCGGTCATAGCCGTTCTCACAACAAGGTTGCCATCGCGATTCATTTCTATGGAAGCGCCTGCATTTCTGCGAAAGGCGGTCCATAATCCAACAGCCATACCGTAGCCCGTATACCATTCTCCGTTTTTAAGTTGTCGCGGTTGCTTCGGGCGTTGATTCCAGCCTATCTCCTTAGCACCTCGTTCTAAGCATTCATTTAGATAATGTGATGACCAAGGATTCCCGGTTTGCATATCGTATGGTGCAATGTTCTTTAATCGAATTTCAACAGGATCGGCATTAAGTTGATAGCATAACTGATCAATAGCAGATTCTACCCCAAAGGTACCGGTCGAATCACCCGGTCCGCGCATCCAGGTAGGAGCGGAGAGGTGAAGTGGGAATACAGCGAAATTTCGTTCCACATTTTTAAATCCATATACCTTGTGGGCAATACCGGTAATTCCTTCTGCAAAGTAATGTTGTTGTGAGGTGTTGTGTTTTGATTGATGAATAATACCTAAGAGTTTGCCTGTTTCGTCGGCTCCTATTTTTACCCGTTGCCACGATTCTGGCCTATATCCAACCATTGTAAACATTTGCGGTCTTGTGAGCACAACCTTTACAGGTCGCTCCAGCTGTTTTGCTGCTAGTGCGGCTGCAACCGTATTAAACCAAACCAATAGTCCGGATCCAAATCCACCACCAACATATTCGCTAGTCACTCTAATGTTCGTTGGGTCAAGACCAAAGATAGTTCCTATGTTTTCCTGTACTCCATTAACACCTTGCGTTTTGTCGTACAATCGCAATTGATCGTCTGATTCCCAATGCGCGATGGTAGCATGCATTTCCATAGGATTATGTACCTCCATAGAAATGGTATACTCTTCATCCACGCTATAAGGTGCATTCGCCCAATCGCTGCTGCTGCCTCGATCATTTTGAGCATCTTTTAGTTCGGCTTTTTTACTTGCTGAGCTAAAGTCAATATCAAAGGGAGCTTCATCGTATGTTGCTTTTACATATGTTGCGGCGTGGGTAGCATCTTCTATGGTTTCAGCTAGTACCAACGCAATAGGTTGGTCATTAAAATCTATTTGAGTGGTGTGAAAAAATTTGTGATGAATGGGAAGTTTGTCTCTGCTCTCTAAATTATCAAGACCACTGGCATTGGGCTTGTTCCAATACGATAATACAGCAACAACACCAGGGGCCTGTTTAGCTCCTTCAACGTCTAAATGGGTTATTTTTCCAGAGGTAATCGTACTGCCCACAAGCACGCCGTACACCAATCCCGGCAGTTGATATTCTGCAGAGTATGTGGCCTTACCTGTTACTTTTGCGATTCCTTCAACCCGCCCTCTGTTATTAGCACTTATATGTTTCGATGCAGCTGTCATTTGACGTTTATTTAGTTGAAATAGATTCTAACAATGCCGATGTGATCGCACCTTCTAATAAAGGGACTTTAAATGTATTGTTTTGTAAAGGGTTTACTTCCGAAGCAGCGATAGTTGCAGCTCTTTCAAAATGTGCTCTAGTGGGCGGTTTATTTTTTAAATAAGCTTCCGAAGCAAACCAACGCCAAGGTTTGTGCGCTACACCACCAGAAGCAATACGCGCTTCTTTGATCACTCCATTTTTAATAGACAGTGTCGCCGCCGCCGAAACCAAAGCAAACGCATAGGAATCTCGCTCTCTAATTTTTATATAGGCAAAATTTTCATTGAAATCATTACTTGGAACAAATACAGCAGTGATGAGGGCATTGGCAGGTAGATTGTTATCTAGTGCCGGCGTGTCGCCCGGCAATTTATGGAAATTTTCAAATGGAATTTTTTTAGTGCTTCCATCTTTTTTAATGATCAAAACTTCTGCATCCAACGCGGCAAGGGCCACGCAAAAGTCGGAGGGGTGTACCGCTACACAAGCATTGGAATTACCAATTATGCCGGCCATTCGTTGATGGCCATTAAGTGCACTACAACCACTGCCCGGTTTACGTTTGTTGCAATCAAAAGTCGTATCGTAAAAGTAAGGACAGCGAGTACGTTGTAATAGATTTCCACCCGTAGTTGCCATATTGCGAATTTGCGGCGATGCTCCTGCCAATATTGCTTTGGAAAGTAGTGGATAATATGTTTTGATATCTGGATGCGCCGCGACCATACTATTGCTGGTCGAAGCACCAATTAGTACACCTTTAGGGGTAATCTCGATCGAATTTGGCAAGGCGGCTGTTATATGAATCAACGTGTTAGGCTGATTAATATGTTTCTTCATGAGATCGATCTGATTGGTGCCTCCGGCCAAGTATTGACTGTTCTTATTTGCCAAATCAGTGGCTTGTTCTGCATTGGTGGCGGTATGATATTCAAATGGCTTCATGTTGCAACACTCTTTACGGCGTTTGTAATTCCGTTATACGCCCCACATCTGCAAATGTTTCCGCTCATAAACTCTTTGATCTCTTCCACCGAATTGGTATGTCCTTCCTTAACACAGGCTACAGCAGACATGATCTGCCCTGGAGTGCAATAACCACATTGAAATCCGTCATGTTCCAAAAAAGCTTCTTGCATTGGGTGTAGTTCCGAACCGTTAGCAAGCCCTTCTATAGTGGTGACTTCGGTTTGAGGTAAAGTGGCAGCCAGTGTGAGACAACTCAATACACGATCTCCATTCACATGAACCGTGCACGCGCCGCATTGCCCATGGTCACATCCCTTTTTAGTACCGGTTAGCTGTAATTGTTCTCTTAAAAGATCTAATAGGGTGGTTCGGCTATCGGATCGTAAGCTATACGCTTTGCCATTGATCTTTAGTTGTAACCCGATTATTTCTTTCTTTATAAAGAAGGTGTCTTTTATATCGTGATAAAATGCTTTTACCGAGTGAGGCATAAGTGCTAGGGCCGCAAATGCCGAAGTAGACTTAATAAAAAAGCGACGACTAAGGTGTTGTTTTTTTTCTGAAGGTTCTTTCATTGAAACGAATGATTACCTAAAGATATAAAAAAAATCGCCTCTCATTTCTGAAAGGCGATTTTTATTGCATTCATTATGAATTATTTAGTCGCGATTTCTGTTTCTGTTATCACGACCTTTGTTTCTGTTGTCACGGCCTTTTCCGCCGCTTCTGTCATTTCTGGAAGAAGATCGCTCCTGATATCCTTCCGGCTTTGGCAACAACGCTTTTCGAGATACTTTCTCTTTACGTGTACGAGAATCTACTCCAAAATATTTCACGTCGAACACATCGCCCATATTAACGACATCGCTAACATTTTCGGTGCGTTCCCAAGCTAGTTCAGAAACGTGTAATAATACTTCGTTCCCTGGTGCTTCAGTATATTCGACCACAGCTCCAAAATCGAGCATCTTGATTACTTTTACTTCATAAACACTTCCCACTTCAGGCTTGAACGTGATCGAGTCTATCTTCGCTAATACAGCATCGATTCCCGCTTGATCTGTACCTAAGATCTCAACAATACCTTCTTCGGTTATTGGATCTTCATTAATTACAATAGTGGTATTGGTTTCTTTTTGTAACTCTTGAATTACTTTTCCACCAGGCCCGATTAAGGCTCCAATATATTCGTTTGGAATAACCGTCGTAACCATTTTAGGGGCATGTGCTTTTACTTCTGCATTTGGTTGTGCAATAGTATCGGTCAACTTACCTAAGATATGTAATCTACCTTCCGCAGCTTGTTTTAACGCATTAACCAGGATCTCGTACGATAATCCCTTCACTTTAATGTCCATCTGGCAGGCAGTAATACCATCGGCCGTTCCCGTTACTTTGAAGTCCATATCACCTAGGTGATCTTCATCACCAAGGATATCACTTAATACGGCATATTTTCCGGAATCACCGTCTGAGATCAATCCCATTGCGATTCCAGATACAGGCTTCTTCAGTTGAACACCGGCATCCATCAACGCCATAGTACCGCTACAAACGGTTGCCATAGACGAGGACCCATTCGATTCTAATACTTCACTCACCACGCGCACCGTGTATGGGCAATCTTCTGGGATCATCCCTTTTAGGGCACGTTGGGCCAAGTTTCCATGACCTATCTCTCTTCGTGAAGTTCCGCGAATAGGGCGCGCCTCTCCGGTAGAAAAAGGAGGGAAGTTATAGTGTAAGTAAAATGTTTCTTCTCCTTCAAAAGAAGGCATATCAATTTGGTTGGCTTCTCGAGAAGTTCCCAAGGTTACAGTTGCCAATGCTTGTGTTTCTCCTCTAGTAAAAAGAGCCGAACCGTGCGTAGATGGAAGGTAGTCCACTTCACACCAGATTGGGCGAACTTCGTCACTTTTTCTTCCGTCAAGACGAAGCCCTTCGTTTAAGGTAAGGTCACGAATAGCTTCTTTTTCGGCCTTGCGGTAGTATTTAGAAACCAAATCGCCAATATCTTCTAATTCTTCTTCAGAAAAGGTAGCTTTAATTTCTTCTTTTATTTCTGAAAAGGCGGCACCACGTTCTTGCTTAGAAGATCCACCTTTTGCAATAGCGTATACTTTGTCGTACGCCATATCACGAATCTTTTTCTCTAATTCCTCATCTTCGCGTTCTGCAGGATATTCGCGTGTTTCTTTTTTTCCGAAGGCAGCAGCTAAACGCTCTTGGGCCGCACACTGCTCTTTAATATGTTCGTGAGCGAATTTAATAGCTTCAACCATCTCTTCTTCTGAAATTTCTTTCATCTCACCTTCTACCATCATTACAGAATCTGCAGAAGCACCAATCATCATATCGATGTCAGATTCTGCTAACTGTGCGCGTGTAGGGTTGATTACAAATTCACCGTTAATGCGCCCCACGCGTGCTTCTGAAATTGCACACTCGAATGGGAAATCGGATAACTGGATCGCTGCCGAAGCTGCTAAACCAGCCATCGCATCCGGCATTACATCGTCGTCGTGAGACATTAATTGGATCATTACTTGAGTCTCGGCGTGATAATCTTTCGGGAAGAGCGGACGAAGTACTCGGTCTACTAAACGCATGGTTAAGATTTCACCGTCACTTGGTCTAGCTTCTCTTTTAAAGAAACCACCCGGATAACGACCCGAAGCCGCAAATTTTTCACGGTAGTCTACTGTTAATGGTAGAAAATCTAGGTCCTTTTGCTCGTAGTTAGAAACTACGGTACACAGTAACATACAATTTCCAGATTGTACAACAACAGAACCATGTGCCTGCTTTGCTAATTTTCCGGTTTCAATAGAGATTTCTCTACCGTCACCTAGGTCTATGACCTCTTTAAATACTTTAGGTATCATTTTGTTTTTCATTTTCTGCCACAGCTCTAACAAAAATGCAGAAGGTATTGTGGCGTTAATAATTGGTCAACGACCGTATTTCGGTCGAAGTGTTGTTGTGTTGTTGTGGTTGACCAATGAAAAACCTAAGGGTAGCTTTTCTATGTATTCTGCCGTTGTAAATCGAACGACAGAATCGTAATTAAAATAAAAATAAAAGGGCTCTAATGAGCCCCTTTTTATTACTTACGTAAATTTAATTCTTTAACGATCGCACGGTATCTTAAAATATCCTTTTTCATTAGATAATCTAAAAGTGACCGACGCTTACCTACCAACTTTACCAAAGATCGCTCTGTGTTGTAATCTTTGTGGTTGTTTTTAAGGTGTTTTGTTAAATGCTCGATGCGATAAGTAAATAACGCAATCTGTCCTTCAGCAGAACCGGTGTCATTCTTTGATTTACCGTGTTTCGCGAAGATCTTTTCTTTTTCTTCTGGTGCTAAATACATGCCAATATTATTAAAATGATTTTTATGTACTGACTACCACTTTGGTAGGCAAGCGGCAAAAGTACAAAATCAAATCTGTTTTTTACATATTTTGACAGAATTTTCTTCGGAAAAATATACCAAATTAATCCATTTAACGTTATCGTAGTCCTAACAATGTAAACTTTAAAATTTAAACGTATGAAAACCATCCTCAAGAAAATTGGGTGTATTGCACTAACGAGTGTTGCTTTATTAGCTACAAGTTGCTCTGAAGACGAAAGCCCAACCACCGAATTTCAATTCTCTGCAGAAGACTCCACACGTGCAGCTCAAGCCGATAATACAATAGAAGGAACGCTGGCTATTATGGAAAATGGCTATGCCGAAGCTGAAGAAGGACGATCGAGTATTAATTCATTTTTTCCAGATTGTGCCACTGTACAATTTACCCCCAACGGAGACGGAGGCACCATCGTACTAGATTTTGGAGATGGTTGCGAACTAAACAACGGAAGTATCGTAACTGGAATGATCACATTAGAATACGGAGCATTTATAGCCGGAACTCGTACTATCGAATACACCTTCCAAGATTTTACCTATAATCAGAATGGTGTGAGCGGCGGTGGTACTATTCTTCGCGAAATTGCAAACGATAACGATAATCCGCAATCTACGGTCAACGAAAGTATCACGGTTAGTTTTCCAAACACAGAGATTACCGCGACTCGCGACGGACTTAGAATCGCCGAGTGGATCGAAGGTGTAGGTAGTGGCACCTGGACCGATAATGTATATTCGATAACCGGTAATTGGGAAACTACATTTACCAATGGATTTCAACGTAATGGAGAAGTAACAGAGGCATTAATTCGTGAACTATCTTGTCTTTACTTAGTGAGTGGTGTGCTTGAAATAGAGCAACAGAATATTACGGCCCAATTAGATTTTGGAGATGGAAGTTGCGATAACATCGCTGTTATCATTTTTAACGGTGAGACCATCCCAATAATATTGGGAAATTAATCCTTGAAAATAAATTATAAAAAAAATGTCCGCAATTTGCGGACATTTTTTTTAAGCAGTTTTTTCTCGTAACGGTCGGTTAAGTACCAGATCCAGATATAAGTTCAATTTTCGTTTTAGGTCACGTCTGTGAGTGATAAAATCAAGGAATCCATGATCCAATAAGAACTCGGCAGTTTGAAAACCTTCCGGCAATTCTTTTCCTGTAGTGTCTCGTACTACTCTAGGTCCTGCAAAACCGATTAATGCTCCCGGCTCACTAATATTAATGTCACCAAGCATTGCAAAAGAGGCAGTAGTTCCTCCTGTGGTAGGGTCGGTACACAAAGAAATGTACGGTATACCGGCATCAGACAGTTGTGCGATCTTTGCACTAGTCTTTGCTAATTGCATTAACGAAAGGGCAGCTTCCATCATACGAGCGCCTCCACTTTTAGAGATCACCATCAAAGGAATCTTTTTCTTAAGTGAATAATCGGCTGCTCGTGCAATCTTTTCACCTACAACACTTCCCATCGAACCACCAATAAAACTAAAATCCATACAAGCGATCACTAGGTCTTCACCCATTGATTTTCCAACGGCTGTGCGAACGGCATCATTCAATCCAGTCTTGTCTTGCGCTGCTTTCAGGCGATCTGTATATTTTTTAGTATCCTCGAATTTAAGTGGGTCCTTGGACGTAAGTCCTTTGTCTAATTCCTTGTATTTGTTGTCATCAAACAGAATTTCAAAGTATTCTTTACTACCAATACGCACGTGATATCCGTCTTCCGGACTTACATAAAAATTACTTTCAAGTTCGTCACTGTCTACAATTTTACCTGTGGGCGACTTGTACCACAACCCTTTAGGGACGTCCTTTTTTTCTTCGGTAGGTGTTTGTATTCCTTTTTTTGTTCTTTTAAACCAAGACATATTGTTGCTTTTAAGGGAGTTTTAATGGTCGTTCTTGTTAGAACTCAATTCCCGGTTTATAATGTGTTTATATTGTTAAGGTCTTCGAAAGCTTGTTTTAAACGTTTTTTAAACGTCAATTCGCCTTCTCGTAACCACTTTCTAGGGTCGTAATATTTCTTATTAGGTAATTCAGGACCATCTGGATTACCAATTTGTGTTTTTAGATATTCCATATGCTCACGCATATAATCCCGAATACCTTCATTGAACGCGAACTGAAGATCGGTATCAATATTCATTTTTACGACACCGTATCCTATGGCTTCACGAATTTCTTCAAGGGTAGATCCGCTTCCGCCGTGAAAAACAAAATCGATTGGATTAGCATCTGTTTCAAATTTTTTCTGGACATACTCCTGAGAATTTTTTAATATCTCGGGTGTTAGTTTTACGTTCCCCGGTTTGTAGACTCCGTGTACGTTTCCGAAGGCAGCAGCGATCGTAAACTGATCGCTAACTTTCATAAGTTCTTCGTATGCATATGCCACTTCTTCGGGCTGTGTATATAGTTTAGACGAATCTACATCGGTATTGTCAACACCGTCTTCTTCACCACCGGTAATACCTAATTCTATTTCTAGGGTCATCCCCATCTTACTCATTCGCTCCAAATAGCGTTTAGAGATTTCAATGTTCTCCTCAATAGGTTCTTCGGAAAGATCCAACATATGCGAACTGTATAAAGGGACCCCATGTTGTTTGTAGTAAGCTTCACCTGCATCTAATAATCCGTCGATCCACGGAAGCAATTTCTTAGCACAGTGATCGGTGTGCAGAATAACAGTAGCTCCGTATTCTTTCGCCAATTCGTGAATGTGTTTTGCACCGGCAACGCCACCGGCAATGGCTGCTTTTTGGTCTTCGTTAGAAAGCCCTTTCCCAGCATTAAAATGTGCGCCACCGTTAGAGAATTGAATGATCACAGGCGATCGTAATTCGGCTGCTGTTTCAAGAACAGTATTGATAGAACTCGAGCCTACCACATTAACAGCGGGCATCGCGAAACCGTTTGCTTTTGCGTATTGATGTATTTTTTGAACTTCTCTTCCGGTTGCTACCCCGGGATGGATATTATGATTCATAGAGATGACTAATTAGGATAGCAAAAATAACAAATTTTAATGGTTTAGAAGGGATAGTTGATGCCGATGTTATACACAGCATTATTAAAATTGTAATCTTTAAACCAACGTTCTCCCTCCGGTCTTGCCGGGTCGTGTGTCTTAAAGCCAATATCGAATCGCAAAACAAAAAAGCCAAAGTCGTATCGCAATCCGAAGCCTGAAGCAACCGCCAACTCTTTTAGATCACCAATTCCTTCAAATCGAGATGCAGGGTCTTCTACATTATCGAAAATATTCCAGATGTTGCCTGTATCAACAAAAAACGCTCCTTTAAAGGCACCTAGAATTGTATAGCGATATTCGGCATTTAGTGCGATCTTAAGGTTGGCATCATTAAATTCGTTAGGGTTTCCACTACTTCCGGGGCCTAGTTCGTAAGCCCGCCAGCCTCTATTGTCATTAGCCCCTCCGGCAAAGTAACTTCTGGTAAACGGAATACTTCTACTGTTTCCGTAAGGCACAGCAAGTCCGCCAAAAGTGCGTATAGCAAATATATTATCGGCATTCAAAGCCCAATGCTTAATGTACTCGAACTCCCCTTTGGCATATTGAGAAAACGCAACTCCTAAGGTCTCAAAATTACCGTTTTCGTTCTTTTCGAAATTTGAAAGACTAGCGATCCCTGAAAGTAGATTACCGGCGGTCTCTATTTTCCAACGAATTCGTGAGAAGTTCTTATCGAAAATGTTTTCTCGTGTATCACGAGTCCATGTAAAATTACTCGCAAAGATGAGGTTGTTCTCGGTAAGTCGGTCTTTACGCTCATCGATGGTGCGCACTGTATCGAAGTCATCTCGGTTGCCGCTGGTGGGATTTATAGTACCCATTAATACATCGTCGATAAAATTATTGGCACCCGACGGAATCGTGAGTTGCAATTCATCGTCTACCAAGGTGTAATACTCCGGATCTATCGTACCCGGATTGTTGATTTCGATATTTTGAGCGATATCGTTCAATTGCTCGAACGAACTTCTAAATACGTTAAAATAATTCTCTACGTTTAGATTTCTCACGTATTGAATATTGAGTAGGTCTAAACGGTAGTTCTTTATCTTCGAGGGTTTCCATTGGTAATTGAAGATGGTACTTAAATTTTGCCTATCTAAACCAATATTATTTTGAGCGTTAAAACCGATGCTGATATTGGTAGATGGCGACATGTACTTAGGAATGATCTTGTCGGTATTTAAAGGAAATAAAATACTTGGGAAGGACAGTTTTACATCGGCTCCAAGATCTGAAGTGTCAAAAAAACTGCTATTTCTGTCTGCTGAAGATCCCACGCTACCACCTGCTGTTAGTTCTAATGTCTCGGCACCTCGAAAAACATTCCGAATTAAAAAAGAAGAACTAAAACCGATACCGAAAGGTTGAATGGTTGAGGTATAGGCATCGAAATCGACTCCAAGGGTATACTTTTTCTTCGGGCTCAATAATACCGTCGCAATCAAACCGGTGCCGGTGGTATCACTTTTGTCTTCTTGATACGTGATCGAAGGGTATTTGAATATGCGTAGATCACTTATTTGGTTGTAGGTAAGCGTACGATCAATATCTTTAAAAATTGCATTGGGCGCGATCGAAATGGCATCGGTAATGGCCTTGGGTCGGTAGGCTAAATCGTCGTAGCTGTATATCTTATACCCTTTATAATTTGCCGAATCTTGGAATCGTTCGTTTCTGTTTTCAAAAAGATAATCGGTTACCACACGTACTTGATTGATACGATGCACCTTAAATTCTTCCGTATACGTGGAATCCCCAACTGTTATTTTCCTATTGGGTATTAAATACGTAATGTTGGCCTTATGTCCTGTATTTACTGTATCACCTTCAAATCGAACATAATCTTGGTCGAAATGGAATAGGCCCGAATTTCTAAATTGAATGGTCAATCGGTCACGTTCATTCTGAAAATCGCTTGCAGCATACTGCTGCCCGCTCTTTATAAACGTATTATTCTTACTGTCTTGAAATAATGAATCGACTACAGGAGAGGCGATTTCCGTAGTAATAGAATCGATAATATAAGGTTGGTAACGCTGAATGTTATATTTAACAGAAGCCCTTTTATCTTTCTTTTCACTAGGAGTAATGGTGTAGTCTCCGGTGGTGTTGAACCACCCTCTTTTAGCATACCACGATTTTATTCGGTCCAGTGATTTCTCTGTTTTCTCTTCACTTATTATGACCGGTGCATCTCCCGACTCCTCTAACCATTCGTTAAACCCAACATAACTATTGCCAATTTCCTCAACTTGTTTACGAGAAATAAAATTAACCAAGCGTTCCTCTCGTTCAGGCTTTCTATGCAGCCACCTCTGGTAGGTTGAGTCCGGATGTGGATCGGCCAAATTATAAATATGCAGCCCAAAAGGAATCCCCAATAACGGGATTTTAGGATTGGGTCTTTGGTACAATTGGCTGTAGACCCCGGCATCGTTAATTTCAACACTGTCTACAACGATCGTATTTTCGGTCAATAAGAATTTATCTGCAGGTACCCGTTTAACAGCATTACAGGAAATAAGAAGTACTGTTACTGTTAAAAATAATGATATTTTTGTGAGGTGTCTGGTCAATGGGTGCAAATTACTCAAGTTCAAAAATAGCATAATTTGATAAGTAAAGGTCAAATAAAATTAATAACAAGTTTACAGCAAAAAAAGTACCGCGATAAAACCGGACTCTTTATTGCCGAAGGACCCAAAGTCATTCAAGAGCTAGTAGCTTCAGGGGTGCGGTTGCATTCGCTTTTTTCTACGGAAACTTTTGAAGACGCATCGGTAACCACTACTATTGTTACTGCCGCCGAACTTCAGAAAATAAGCGCTTTAACAACTGCCAATACTGCTTTGGCCGTGTTTGAAAAACCGGAACAAACAGTTCCACATTATGAAGGACTCACAGTTGCTCTCGATGCGATTAGGGATCCCGGTAATTTGGGAACCATCATCCGCTTGTGCGATTGGTTTGGTATACAACATTTGATCTGCTCGACCGATACGGCCGACTGTTATAATCCTAAGGTAGTGCAAGCAACGATGGGTTCGTTGGCACGTGTTACTGTTTCATACGTTGATCTTAAGGAATTCCTTCAAAATGCAGAAGTGCCAATTTACGGAGCCATGCTTCAAGGTACTAATGTATATACGGCACAGATGCCAACCAATGCAATACTGGTAATGGGAAATGAATCGAGAGGGGTTTCCGAAGCAATTCAGCAACAACTAACACATCGATTAACCATTCCACAATTTGGAACTTCAAAAGACACCGAAAGCTTGAATGTTGCAACGGCTACGGCAATATTAGTAAGCGAGTTTAGACGTGCTACTGGAAGGTAAAATTGACAAAGATTCCGCGAGTCGCCATCTTGTCGATGTTGCCGGTCCACGGACTGTTAGGGTCTTCATCTCGCACCAATTCATCACTCATTGCGAATACTCCTCTAATTGAAGGTGTAAATTTAAAATAGTAGAGGTAAAAATCGATACCAAATCCTAATTCGAAATAGGAGGTGTTCTTGGTCATTCTAAACTCACCCGAAAAATTGTCCTCCGGGTTGTCTTGATTGCTTGAAAGGTTGACCGAAGCAGAGATACCGCCTACAATAAATGGTTTGAAATTATTAAGTCGTTTCGTAGAAATTTTAACTAAAAGAGGTACGTGGATATAGGTTGATTTTGCCTCTCGCAGAAAATCTTTTTCTTCTTCAAAGCCGGGAAAAATCAAATTGCGTTGTGTATAGTACAAGCCCGGTTCGAGACGTAGATTTACGTAGTTGTTAATGCGCATATCACCTACAAGTCCTACATTAAATCCTGCTTCTCCTTCTACCAAGACATCGGTATTCGCATCCCCTAGATCTTCTTTATAATCAAATTTAAAATCATAGCTGTTAAAGCCCAAAAAGTACCCCCACGTTAAAAAACGGTTGTCGAAGGTTTCTAAATTGGAAAGTCGTTCCTTGTTAAACAGCTGTGCTTGAGCAGATTGCGCCAAGAAAATAAATGCTAACAGGTAAAAGATTCTTCTCATATATTATTTGGTAGCTGTGTAAATCGTTGCCACGCCAAATGTTTGTGGATTATTTTTCACTTCTATAAACCCAATTTTGCGTAAAATATTGTTGAGTTCCTCTCCGTGAGGAAAAACGGAAGCACTTTCACTTAGATAGCGATAGGCTACTTTGTCTTTAGAAAACACTTTTCCTATAAATGGTAAGACCTTGCGCGCATAAAAATAATACCCTTGTTTAAATGGGGTCTTGGTGGGGACCGAAGTCTCTAAGATCACAAATAAGCCGCCGGGTACTAACACTCTGTAGATCTCAGCAAGTCCTTTTTCCAAATGTTCAAAATTCCGAATCCCAAAGGATACGGTAATAGCATCAAACTCATTGTCTTTAAAAGGCAAGGCTTCACTGTCTCCTTTAATGAATTCAATTTTATCTGAAAGCGAATTGCCTTCAATTTTCTTTCTTGCTACCGAAAGCATACCTTCTGAAAGATCGAGGCCCACAATGCTGGCATCCGGTATTTTTGAAGCAAACTGAATGGCCAGATCACCCGTCCCTGTCGCAATGTCTAAAACGTTTGAAGGATTTGTCGCAGCCACTTTCTTTATAACTTTCTTTCGCCAGGCCGTGTCTGTACCCAAAGAGATCACACGGTTAAGTCCGTCGTACTTCCCCGAAATAGTATCGAACATTTGTTCGACCTGCTCTTTTTTATTGAGCGCTGAATCTTTGTAAGGAGTTACTTTTTTCTTCATTATTAGTTCTGCTTGCCTCGCATTTGGCAGGCAGCAAAACTACAAATTTTATCATTGTTAGCGGCTAATTCACCATATTTTACATTTAGGGCTAAATTTGAGTGGCAAACTTAAAAATGGCTATATTTGCACTACCTATTGCGATTCATTTATGAAAATTATTATTGCCGGTGCCGGTGAAGTAGGATTTCATTTAGCAAAACTCCTTTCTTTCGAGTCCCAAGATATTACATTAATAGATATTGACAGAGATTCCCTTGCCTATGCCGATACACATTTAGACATTCGGGTAGTTCGTGGCGATGCAACTTCTATTTCCGTATTAAAAGATTCGAAAGTTGCGAAAACCGATTTGGTGATCGCTGTTACTGCTAGTGAGACCACCAATATTACCGTATGTGTATTGGCAAAACAATTGGGAGCAGAGCGTACGATCGCTCGTATCTCAAACACCGAATTCATTGAAAACAAAGAAGAGGTAGGGTTTACCAAGTTTGGGATCGATGAACTTATTTCTCCCGAATCTCTAGCGGCAAACGAAATCGAATTATTACTAAATCAAAGTGCGTTTAACGATACCTATGAGTTCGAGAATGGTGCTTTGACGATGATAGGGCTGTCGCTAGCACGAACAACGGCCTTTGTTGGTAGAACCGTGAAAGAACTTGCAGATATTTATCCCGAACTGAGATATATGCCCATTGCCATACAGCGCTACGGTACGCAATACACCTTGATCCCTAGAGGAGACACCCAATTTAAAGAAGGCGATCAGGTCTATTTCGTTACCACCAAAGCAGGGGTGGATCAAATCTTTAAGCTTAGCGGAAAAGTACGTCAGGATATTAAGAACGTCATGATCCTAGGAGGAAGTAATATTGGTTGTAAAACCGCAAAAGACCTTTGTAAGAGCAGTTTTAATGTAAAATTGATCGAGAACGACAAGAATAAAGCCTTCGAGATCGCAGATGATATCCCAAGTTGTTTGGTGATAAACGGTGACGGGCGAAATGTGGAGTTGTTACAGGAAGAACATATTTCAGAAATGGACGCTTTTATCTCGGTTACCGGTAACAGCGAAACCAACATCATGTCGTGTTTGGTAGCTAAATCGAAAGGCGTTAAAAAAACGATCGCATTGGTTGAAAATATGGACTATTTTCAATTGTCGCATTCTATTGGTATCGATACCCTTATCAATAAAAAACTGCTAGCGGCCAATACCATCTTCAGATATATTCGAAAAGGCGACGTGATAGCAATGACCAAGTTGAACAATATGAATGCCGAATTATTGGAGTTCATGGTCTCGTCCACTTCCCAAGTTTGTAATAAGCAAATAAAGAACATAGATTTTCCTCGTTCGGCCATTATTGGTGGTGTAATACGTGACAATAAAGGTGTTATCGCACTTGGAGATTTCACCATACAGAAGGGTGATTTGGTGGTGGTCTGTTGCTTGCCACAATCTATTGGAAAGGTTGAAAAGCTCTTTGTATAATGCATTCCATCTCAAAATTAAATTTTAAGATCATTTCCCATATCATGGGGCTGCTTCTCACAGTGAATGGCGGTTTTATGTTGTTGGCAACTGCTATCAGTCTTATCTATAAGGACGGAGTGGTTGGTGAAATGCTTTCCGCAGGAACGCTCACCATACTGTTGGGAGCTACGGTTATGTTCCTCACGCGAAATCATCGAAAGGAAATTCAGAAAAGAGAAGGATACATAATCGTAACCTTCGGTTGGATCATTATGGCACTAACAGGAACCTTGCCCTATGTTTTTACAGGAACGATTCCGGGCTTTGCCAATGCGTTCTTTGAAACAATGAGCGGGTATACCACTACGGGGGCAACCATTGTTAAAGATATTGAAGCCTTACCCAACGGAATACTGTTCTGGCGTAGTGTGACCCACTGGATTGGTGGAATGGGGATCATCGTGCTGGCGGTTGCCATATTACCTTTGCTTGGTATTGGTGGGATGCAATTATTCGCTGCGGAAGCACCGGGCCCTGGCGGAGACAAACTGCATCCTAGAATAACCGATACGGCCAAACGACTTTGGCTTATATATGTTGGCTATACTATTATCGAAACAGTACTGCTAAAATTAGCAGGTATGAGTTTTTTCGATGCAATTAATCACTCCTTAAGTACCTTGAGTACGGGTGGTTTCTCTACCAAAAATGCCAGTATTGCTTTCTGGAACGACCAACCGCTCATTCAATACATCATCATGGTGTTTATGTTCCTAGCGGGCGCCAATTTTGTACTGAGTTACTTTGCTTTTAAACTGAATTTTAGAAAAATTGTAAAAGACGAAGAGTTTAAGATGTATGCGCTGTTTGTCATCTGCCTAAGTATAGTCGCAGGGATTATGATCTATTTCAAAGCCGATGTAAGCGCTTCAACGGTAGCACACCCTATGGTGCTCGGGGAGTTTGAAAGTGCTATTCGACATGGATTTTTTCAGGTGTTGGCCATAGTAACGACTACAGGTTTTGTTACCGCCGATTATACCGTGTGGACGCCATTTTTAATGATGTTCTTTTTCGGATTAATGTTCTTAGGCGGTTCTTCAGGCTCTACTTCGGGTGGAGTGAAGATCGTACGTCACCTCATTATGATAAAAAATGGTATCCTAGAGTTCAAGCGTACGCTACATCCCAATGCAATTCTGCCGGTACGATACAACAATAAGGCAATTCAACAACCTATTGTATTTAATATCCTTGCGTTTTTCATACTCTATATGCTGTCGTTCATAGTCGGGGTTTTGGTGTTTACTTCTTTCGGACTCGATTTTCAGACCGCTCTAGGTGGCGCAGCATCCACTTTAGGAAATGTTGGTCCCGCTTTGGGTGATCTCGGCCCCATAAATAATTACGCTAATTTACCCACCGGAGCAAAATATTGGTCCTCATTCTTAATGCTTATAGGGCGTTTAGAACTATTTACAGTTTTAATTCTATTTACCCCATTCTTTTGGCGTAATCGATAAGAAGTTAAGTTTACAGGGTAATATCTACCTTGGAAGCCAATTGTTTTGCTCTTGTTATTACTTCGGAAAGATCTGCGTTCAAGTCATCGTACGCAAGGACAACACCCATACGTCGATACGGTCGAGCACTGGGTTTTCCAAAAATTCTAAAATCACTTTTTTTTGCTGCGGAAACCTCGTCTAATCCATTGAAACTTGGGTTACTTGAATTCCCGTCAGCTAGAAGAACAGCCGAAACCGCCATCCGTTCTAAGGTGATTTCCGGAATTGGCAAGCCAATAATTGCTCGTAGGTGTAATTCAAATTCATTGAAATTTTGGGTGTTGGCCAAGGTGACCATACCGGTATCATGTGGTCTGGGTGATAACTCTGAAAAGTAGACGCCATCATTGCCCACAAAGAACTCGACGCCCCAGATCCCGGGACCTCCTAATGCCTCCGTTACTTTGTAGGCCATCTCTTTTGCGGTTTCCAAATGTGTTTCATCCATAGGGGCCGGTTGCCAACTTTCGCGGTAATCGCCTCGTTCTTGGCGATGACCAATGGGTGAACAGAATAATGTAGGACCTTCTTTTTGGGTTACGGTAAGCAAGGTGATCTCATAGTTAAAATCGATAAAGGCCTCTACAATTACTTCGGCGACATCCCCTCTAGAACCATCTTGTGAGTATTGCCACGCATGTGCGATGTCTTTTTCGGTATGTATGGTACTTTGACCCTTGCCACTAGAGGACATAAGTGGTTTTACTACACAAGGCATACCTATTTCGGCTACGGCCTGTTTTAATTCGGTCGCTGAGGTCGCATACCGATAGGCGGCTGTTTTCAATCCCAGCTCTTTGGCAGCAAGATCTCGAATAGCCTTACGATTCATGGTGAAATTTGCAGCCTTGGCAGAAGGAATTACCGTATATCCTTGTTTTTCGTATTCGTAGAACCTTTCGGTGCGAATGGCTTCAATTTCGGGCACAATATAATCGGGTTGATACTTTTCGACCAATGCATCTAAGGCGGCACCATCTAACATATTAATAACTTCAAATGCATGCGCCACTTGCATGGCTGGGGCATTTTCATAGCTGTCTACGGCAACTACGTATTGTCCTAATCGCTGGGCAGCAATAACAAATTCTTTTCCAAGTTCGCCGCTACCTAACAATAAGATCTTCGCCATTTTTTTGTGAAATTATGCTGAAACTGCTGCTTTAATTCTTTGAATTGCTTCTCGAATATCTTCTTCGGAAGCTGCATAAGAAATACGGATGCAGTTGGGGTCGCCAAAAGCTTCACCCGTAACTGTGGCCACATTGGCTGCTTCAAGTAGATATAATGAGAAATCGGATGCCGTATTAATATGCGTGCCACCTAAGGTCTTTCCGAAGTAATAAGAAATATCAGGAAACACATAAAAAGCTCCTTCGGGTTCGTTGGTTTTAAATCCGGGAATTTCAGAAAGTAAATTAAGAATGATCTTTCGTCTTGCTTTAAACGCATCCACCATATACTGAATCTTACTCGGCGGATTCTCTAAAGCGCTTATCGTAGCGCGTTGTGCAATACAATTCGCACCACTGGTTACTTGACCTTGCATTTTGTTACAAGCTCTAGCAATCCATTCGGGAGCACCAATATACCCTATTCGCCAACCAGTCATACTATACGCTTTCGAAACGCCATTTACCACCACGGTACGATCGTACATATCTTCAAACCCGGCCATAGAACTGTGTTTGCCGCTAAAATTGATATGCTCGTAAATTTCGTCACTAACAACGATGATGTCCGGATACCGTACTAATACATCTGCCAGCGCACGAAGTTCTTTTTTGCTGTAAACAGAACCACTCGGATTACAAGGAGAACTGTAGATGATCATTTTGGTTCGTGAGGTAATCGCACGTTCCAGTTCACCTGGAGTGATCTTAAAATCTGTTTCGATCGTTGTCTTGATCTCTTTAGGAATACCTCCTGCTACTTTACTAATATCACTATAGCTCACCCAATACGGAGCTGGTAATAATACTTCATCACCTTCATTCAATAAGACCTGAGCCAAATTGTACAGTGATTGTTTGGCACCGGTTGAAACCACGATTTGCGCAGGTTGGTACACCAAGTCGTTATCGCGCTTGAACTTTGTGATAATGGCCTGTTTGAGGTCACCGTATCCGTCTACCGGTGTGTAAGAATGATAATCGTTCTCTACTGCTTGAATAGCGGCTTGTTTTACAAAATCGGGAATTGTAAAATCGGGTTCTCCTAAACTTAGACCAATAATGTCTTTTCCAGCTTCTCTTAGTTCACGTGCTTTGGCAGCCATGGCCAAGGTGGCCGAAGTAGCCATATTGTTGATACGGTCAGAAAGTTTTGGATTCATAGTTAAGCAGATATTGCTGGTTTCATGCCCATTTCTCGCAAGTGTCTAAAGTGGGCGATCACCGCTTTACGTGTTGTTTTATATTCGTGATAAGGTAAATTGAATTCTAAGGCCGTTTCTTTTACGATCTTAGAGATCCTAGAGTAATGTACATGGCTAATATTCGGAAAAATATGGTGTTCTACTTGGTGGTTTAGTCCGCCAGTAAACCAATTCATCAATTTATTATTCGTCGAAAAGTTAACGGTGGTGAAGAGCTGGTGAATGGCCCACGTGTTTTTCATAGATCCGGAAGCATCGGGTAGTGGCATCTCGGTCTCTTCGACGATGTGCGCCAATTGAAACACAATACTCAAAATAAGTCCGGCAACATAATGCATAATAAAGAACCCTATTAAAATCTTCCACCAAGCAAGGTTAAAGAACAGGATTGGAACAACGATCCAAATTCCGGCATAGATGAGCTTGGTGATGATCAGGGTGCTCCATTGTGTAATCGGTTTAGGCAGTTTGCCATAGGCGAGTTTTTGCGACAGATAACGTTTGGTTTGCATAAAATCTGAAGTCAATACCCAATTGATCGTAAGCAGCCCGTAGAAAAAGATGCTGTAGTAATGTTGAAATTTATGAAAGCGTTTCCATTGCGAATGCTTAGAGAACCTAAGAATTCTTCCGGCTTCCATATCTTCATCGTGTCCGTGGATGTTTGTATAGGTATGGTGTAATACATTGTGTTGTACTTGCCAGTTGTAAACATTACCAGCCAAGATGTACATACTGCCACCCATCACTTTATTGATCCATTTTTTTGAGGAATACGCACCGTGATTGGCATCGTGCATCACGTTCATGCCTACACCGGCCATTCCTACACCCATTACAACGGTAAGCAGTAATTGTGCCCACCACGGGAAATCGAGGCCAAGGAATAAGAAGTACGGACAAAGAAAGAGGGAAAACATGATAATTGTTTTCAAGTGAAGTCTCCAATTTCCGTTTCTTGAGATGTTGTTTTCTTTAAAATAGGAATTGACACGCTTGTTTAGAGTTCTGAAAAACTTAGCAGAATCAACACGTGAGAAGGTAATTTGTTTCGGGTTCACTATAATTTATTATTTAATGTGGGGATTTAAAAAAGCAAAGCGCTAAAATAAGCATCTTAGAACGAAAACGCATGCCGCT
>NZ_QOLC01000076.1 GCF_003333325.1 Candidatus Ulvibacter alkanivorans
ATGTTTCGTTAGATAAAAAATATACGTATTTTTGAACCCTATTTAAAACCAAATTCTTTGTATGGAAGCTACTGTTGTTAAAACAGGTACCGAAGGAAAAACCTGGGGTGGAGGAAACAAACCACTACGTGCCAGCTATGGTAAAATGATGATGTGGTTTTTCATCGTTTCAGATGCCTTGACTTTTTCAGGATTTCTTGCCTCTTACGGATTCTCACGATTTAAATTTATCGATTCCTGGCCAATAGCCGATGAGGTATTTACTCACTTTCCGTTTTTACATGGTGTAGATGCACCTATGTATTACGTGGCCTTGATGACCTTTATCTTGATCTTCTCGTCTGTAACAATGGTATTGGCAGTAGATGCAGGGCATAAAATGCAGAAGAATAAAGTGATCATTTATATGTTCTTAACTATTATTGGTGGAGCCGTATTTGTTGGATCACAAGCATGGGAATGGGCAACCTTTATTAAAGGGGATTATGGAGCGGTAGAGACCAAAGGTGGAAAAATATTACAATTCTTGAATACAGAAGGCGAACGGGTCGCAATTGGCGACTTTGCCGTAAAAATACCAACCGCTAGAGATATCCATGACGAAACAAATGGAATTTGGTACGAAGCAGAAGCTACAAAAACATCCTTTTCCTTTGAAGAAGTTAAAGCCGGATTCTTAGCCAACGATGATCTCTTAATCCGTACCCAATACCTCGATGAGAACGGCGCACCAACTGTGCTGTCTAGAGAAGAGTCGATCACCAAGATCGTAAATGACGGAAAACTAGTAGTAGAAGGCGCAAATCTGAAACACAATGAATACGGAACACCGTTATTCGCAGACTTCTTTTTCTTTATTACCGGATTTCATGGATTCCACGTATTCTCTGGGGTTATCATTAACATTATTGTTTTCTTTAATGTAGTAATTGGAACCTACGAACGTAGAGGACATTACGAAATGGTAGAAAAGGTTGGACTTTATTGGCACTTTGTAGATTTAGTATGGGTATTTGTATTTACCTTCTTTTACCTTGTATAAAAAGCACAATTAGTACGAAATGGCACACGAACATAAACTAGCAATTTTTAGAGGAACGCTAAAGTTCAAATCGAACATAGCGAAAATATGGGGAGTCTTTGTATTTCTTTCCATCGTTACGATCATAGAAGTGGTATTAGGTATTGTTAAGCCGGAAGTGCTTATCGATAATAAGTTTTTAGCAATGAAATTGCTAAACTGGATCTTTATAATCTTGACCTTGGTAAAAGCGTATTATATTACTTGGGACTTTATGCACATGCGAGATGAGAAAAAATCGCTGCGTCGTTCTGTAGTATGGACCGCAATCTTCCTCATCTGCTATTTGGTTCTTATACTATTGATTGAAGGAGATTATATCTTTGACGTATACAAATCAAACTACGTAAAGTTCGATTTTTAATCGATACAAATAATAAATATATTTAACCCCTTCCAACAAACGAAGGGGTTTTTTTATAGGTTATTCCCAAAAGCAATTCATGTTATTCAATTCCATCGATTTTGCACTGTTCTTTCCAATAGTATTTATACTGTACTGGATGGTCGCAAAAAAACTACAGCTGCGAAACGCACTTATCTTAGTAGCTAGTTATGTGTTCTATGGTTGGTGGGACTGGCGTTTTTTGTTACTGATAGTTATAAGTTCGGCCGTGGATTATGTTGTCGGGCAACAACTAATTAAGGCGCAATCCAACGCACAGCGAAAATGGCTATTAGGAGTAAGCCTCCTGGTTAACCTAGGCTTTTTGTGCTATTTTAAATATGCAAACTTCTTTATCGAGACCTTTATCGATGGATTCCGATTGTTCGGGATGCAGTTAGAATCAACTACACTAAACATCATACTTCCGGTGGGAATAAGTTTCTATACATTCCAAACCTTAAGCTATACCATCGATATCTACAATAAGAAATTACAACCGACAAAAGATGCGTTGGCGTTTTTTTCGTTTGTGGCCTTCTTCCCTCAGTTGGTGGCAGGCCCTATTGAACGTGCTGCTCATCTTTTACCACAATTTCATAAGACCTATACTTTTAATTACAATAGAGTACGTAGTGGTTTGTTACTAATGGCTTTTGGTCTGTTCAAGAAAATGGTCATTGCCGATAGAGCGGCCATATATGCCAATGAAGTGTTCAATAGCCCTGAAGCGTACAATGGGGTTCCATATCTTATCGGGATCTTTCTTTTTGCCTTTCAGATCTATTGCGATTTTTCCGGATATAGCGATATAGCGATAGGTGCTGCACGTACGATGGGCTTTGACCTAATGAAGAATTTCGATTCCCCTTACTTTTCTCGATCCTTAACCGAATTTTGGCGGCGTTGGCATATTTCATTATCTACTTGGTTTCGAGACTATGTGTATATCCCATTGGGAGGCAGTAAAAAAGGCAGATTTCGCACCTATGCCAACTTGTTTATCGTTTTTGTAGTAAGTGGTCTATGGCATGGCGCCGCCATTACCTTTGTCGTCTGGGGTGCGATCCACGGGATCGTATTAATGGTCGAAAAAGCACTGTACTCGGCAAAACAACCACTGTATAAAAAATCATACCTTATTACACAAAATTGGCTGGCACGCCTTCTTTCGGCAATAATGATCTTTTCGATCGTATGTTTGGCGTGGATATTTTTTAGAGCGAACAGTATGGGAGATGCTATATTAATACTGAAGGGTGTGTTTACCACTTTCAACTGGGATCAAATTACATTGTTAGAAACATATAAAATAGGCTTTACCGGAATCGAATTCTGGGTGCTACTTGGCTTTATTGCATTATTGTGTGTGGCAGAGATCATGCATAAGCGATTCAATTTATTTAGGTTAATGCAAAAACAGCCTATAGTGATACGCTGGAGTAGTTATCTCGTGATCGTGTTTACTATTATTGTATTTGGGGTCTATGGCACAGGAATACCAAAGGAATTTATCTATTTTCAATTTTAAATGAAACAACTGGTCATTAAAGTTATATTGTTTACCGGGTTAGTGACAGCCGTCCTTTACCTATGTGATGATTTTTTCGTGGATGGCCAACATAGGAGTTATCAATCATTTCAATCTATTTACCAACACGAAAAGAATTCTATAGATGTTGTTTTCCTCGGAAACTCTCACTTGTACATGGGTGTGGATAATTTTATTATTGAAAGCAAGTGCGATATTAATACGATAAGTGTAGCTGCGGGCCGACTAAATATCGCCGAAGTGTATTTTAACCTGCAGGAGGTGTTGAAGTACCATACCCCCAAACTAGTTGTGATTGAAACCTGGCCGCTTATTTCTGAAGGAGACGCCTATAACAAGATCTTTACCAGATTCAAGCAGTTGCATTCTAGTAACTTTTACAACCCCAGTTACAAACGGTTTGGATGGGTGCAAACCAAGGAGTTGATCCTGTCCAACAGAGAACACCGACTCTATAAATTCTTCAACATGGCGAAGAACCACGATTGGTGGAAAGACCCCGAGAGATGGTCGCGGCAACTTCGTAGCAATAAAGAGCTCGTAGCTTCAGAATTTATCCAAGCCCACGCGAAGAATGATAAAGTGTTTTCCGAAGAACAACTGCAAGAATTTAGGGCTATAGCACCAAAGTTTTCATATTCTGAAATGTATCTATCAGAAATGGAAAAAGAGTATTTAGCATCTATATTGAAACTGTCTAAGCAACACAAATTCGAACTTTTATTTATAACAGTTCCTGTGTTTGATCAATATTACAAAGTGACGAAACCCGGTTTTGAACGTGTCCATAATGAACTAGAGCACTATTTTTCCGAAGAAAAAAATGTTACCATCCTCAACATCAACAAAGCGTTCAACGGGTTGGATTACACGCACGTTATCCCGGAAAAAGACAAAGATGCCAATCAGCATCTCAACTATAAAGGCATTATTAAAACGAGTAACTATCTCGCCAACTTTTTAATCGACCAATACGATCTAAAGGCAACACATCCGGTGCCAACAAATTCGCCTGAGGCGTTGATGTATCGCAATGTAACCATTCAAGATGACCCTTCCTTTAAGGGGAAGCTTACCCATTTTAATAAAAAATGGATTGGGCCTGACACTGTATTGACCATCCCTAAAAAACAATCTAAATTTGTACTGCAAGGATGGAGCAATAAACGAGGAGTAAACGATAGGGCGGCTAAACGTTCTTTGATCTTTAAAAAGGACACTAATTTTGTGTATGTCTCCCACTTTCGAAACGTAAGGATCGATTCGACCCCTGCGACCCAAGACACCACTTCGTATATTAAAACAGGATTTCAATTTGAACTCGATACGAACTTATTGGAACCCGGTTCCTATTCGATTTATCTTAGTACTCAGGCCAAAGATGGAACCTACTATTATAAGGATCTAGTAAAACAATTGGTGGTTCAATAGGACAGCACACCTAAAAACAAAATCAATACTTCTTTGAAGCGAAATAAATTTTAGATGACCCAATGAAAATTAACGTCCTAAGGTTGTTCAACCCCTGTTTAGGTCTTATTTTTGCAGCTTAAAATGAGGTCATGCAATTAAAAAAATATATAACGTTGGGGGTGCTGTTCATTCTGCCCATTACCATGTATCTATTCTTTGCTTCAGGGAAAGATAATTTTGGTCGTTTACCAACGTTAACTACCCAAGTGAACGAGCTTGATGCATTTACGACCTTAGATGGAGAAAAGGTTAAGTTGGAGGATCAAATTACGGTATTGGGATTCTTCGGAAAGGACCCGTTGCAACATAAAGCCAATGCTTTCAATCTAACGCATAAGATCTATAAGAAAAATCGAGAGTTTCACGATTTTCAATTTGTCATATTGGTGGCTGAAGGGTCGGAAGCGGCCGCTTCAGAATTAAAAGAAAAACTTTCAGAAATAGTTGCTGTCGATCAGTGGAAATTTGCCGTGGGAACGACCGAAGCGATTCAAGAGGTGTTCCAATCGCTAGAAACAAATTATACACTTTCCGAAGAAATAAGCGTCCCTTATGTATTCATTATCGATAAGAAAAGAAACCTTAGGGGAAGGGATGACGACGAAGATGTTGGGGTACTTTACGGATTTGATGCGCGTGATTATTCAGAGATCAACAATAAAATGGGCGACGACGTAAAAGTGATCCTGGCCGAGTACCGTCTAGCCTTAAAAAAATACAAAGCAGATAGAGAGATATAGAACTTATGAAAAAGGCAAATTATTCATATATAGGTATATCATTTGTTATCCTGATCTTTGGGATCATCTTTATTCCTAAGATCATCAATCGAATTAACAATAATGAGATCGTAGACGAGGATCGACACAACTTGGAACGAAAATCATTGCAAAAGCAAGTAGAATTAGCGCGTATAGGAAATAAGACGGTGCCTGATTTTAGTTTAGTAAATCAAGAAGGTGATACCATTACCAATGCCTATTATGACGACAAGGTGTATGTAGCCGAGTTCTTTTTTACCACCTGCCCAAGTATTTGTCCCATTATGACCACCAATATGTTAAAAGTGCAGGAAGCCTTTAAGGAGGATAGTGATTTTGGAATTGCTTCTTTTAGTATCGATCCAACTTACGACACTCCCCAAGTACTTAAACAATATGCCGACGGGTACGGTGCGACTCATCCACACTGGAATTTCCTAACGGGCGAGAAATCTAAGATCCACGCGTTAGCGAATGAAGGTTTTAATATCTATGCTGCACAAAATGAAGAAGTAGATGGTGGGTTCGAACATCAAGGGTACTTTGCCTTGATAGATAAAGAAGGAAACATACGCTCTCGTGTCGATAAAAATGGGAATCCGATAATCTACTACGACGGGCTAGAAGATGAAAGCATCGAAATGCTTATAGAAGACATTCAAATTTTATTAGAAAATGACTCAAGTGAAACAAATTAATTCTAAAAAGTATACAGTATGGATCTGGATACTTTCTATCGCGATCCCTGTTGTGGTGGCTTTATTATTCAGTGTGCGCATCCCAGGTGTAGAACGTCTAGGATTTTTACCACCAATCTATGCCACCATAAATGGAGTGACCGCCATCTTACTGGTAACGGCTGTTTACCAAATTAGAAAGGGAAATCAGAAGACGCACGAGCGACTTATGAAAACCGCTATCTTATTGTCTGCGTTATTTCTAGTCATGTATGTTGCATACCATATGACCTCAGACTCTACCCCCTATGGTGGCGAAGGACTGTTGCGATATGTGTACTTTTTTATTTTAATTACGCATATTGTCCTGTCTATTACCGTAATTCCATTTGTACTTATAACGTATGTGCGTGCGATTACCGGAAGGTTCAAAATGCATAAGAAAATAGCACGAATCACGTTTCCTATATGGTTGTATGTGGCAGTTACCGGTGTTATTGTCTATCTAATGATCTCACCCTATTATTAACAGTGAACCATAGTACATGAAGTTTAGATATATCTTTTTATTGTTGTTCTTGATCTCGGTACTTCCTGCCGAGGCTCAGTGCGCCATGTGTCGAGCAGTATTAGAAAGTGAAGAAAGTGGCCAGGCGGCCAAAGGGATCAATAATGGTATCACTTATCTAATGATCATTCCTTATATTCTGATAGGAGGCATAGGGTACGCTATTTACAGAAGTAGACAGCGTGAAAAATTGGAAGAAAATTAACAATATCTTTACAGTTAGGATGTAACAACTGTCGCCTAAAATTGTCTTATGGTGCAGACTCCCGCAAACCATTGCTATTAGAAGTCTTAACATCAATTTTGCAAATTCAGAATTAAATTTTCTCACTTTTGCATTTTACTCAATAGAATGATAGAAATCAACGACTTACACAAATCGTATCACATGGGGAATAACTCTTTACATGTGTTAAAAGGCATTAACTTTAAAGTGTCTGAAGGTGAAATGGTTTCTATTATGGGATCGTCCGGTTCGGGAAAATCAACTTTGTTAAATATCTTAGGGATGTTAGACGAAGCCGATGAAGGTAGTTATACCTTAGACGGAAAAGTAATCAAAGATCTTAACGAAAAGATCGCCGCTCGGTATAGAAATAGATTTCTCGGTTTTATTTTTCAATCTTTTAACTTGATAAATTATAAGTCGGCACTAGATAATGTTGCGATGCCCTTATATTATCAAGGGGTAAAGCGCAATATTCGAATCGAGAAGGCGATGCATTATCTTGAAAAAGTTGGTTTGGCAAATTGGGCAGAACACCTTCCCAATGAACTTTCCGGAGGTCAAAAACAGCGTGTAGCCATAGCACGAGCCCTCGCTAGCGACCCAAAGGTGTTATTAGCCGATGAGCCTACAGGAGCTTTAGATACTAAGACTTCGTACGAGGTGATGGAGTTAATTCAAGGGATCAATGATGAAGGAAAAACCATTTTAGTAGTAACGCATGAAGACGATATTGCTCACATGACCAAGCGCATCGTTAATTTACAGGATGGTGTTATTATCGATGATTCTAAAGTCAAGCAAGTACGTGCTAAAGAAGCCGCTCTAAAGATGTTGTCCCATGCTTAAATTAGAGCGATGGCAAGAAATATTTGAGACCATTCGCAAAAATAAATTGCGAACTTTTCTTACGGGACTATCGGTAGCTTCTGGTATATTCATACTCGTAATTTTATTGGCCTTAGGGCAAGGCATGCAAAACGGAATAGCCAAAGAGTTTGAAGATGATGCCGCCAATCGAATTAGTGTTTGGACCGGGGTTACTTCGGAAAGCTATAAAGGTATGAATCCCGGCCGCCGTATTGAAATGGACAATGCCGATTACGAGATCGCCGAACGTAAGAATATCGATCAATTAGAATACAAATCTGGTGTGTACAGTATTTGGGGAGGACTTACTTCCTATAAGAATGAAACGGGTAGTTACCGAATTGAAGGGGTAAGAGGAGATTATCAATTTCTAGAGAACGCTACCCTTACTGCAGGGCGTTTTATCAATCAGAGTGACCTCAATAATTATGAAAAGAATGCGGTAATTGGAAACAGAGTTTACCAAGATCTATTTAAAGAAAAGAATGCGCTTGGAGAATATATTGAGATCACAGGAATTAAATTTAAAGTAGTTGGTGTTTATTCCGATCCTGGCGGAGAGCGTGAAGAAACTCGAATTTTTATTCCGTTAACTACCTCACAGCGCGTATATAATGCTGGTGACAAACTAAGGTCACTGGTCTTTACCTTAAAACCGGAGGACAACTTCGATCAAGCACTGGCTGCTTCCGAAGCATTTACAGCACAACTCGAATCAGACCTGAAACGGAAGCACACGGTTGCACCTAGTGATGTGAGTGCCGTGAACATTAACAATTCCCTTGAGAATGCAAAACGCTTCTACGATCTTACCAATATGATCCGTTGGTTCTTTTGGGGAGTAGGAATTTGTACGATTATTGCAGGAATCGTAGGCGTAAGTAATATCATGCTCATCATTGTAAAAGAACGAACTAAAGAGATAGGAATTAGAAAAGCAATTGGCGCCGAACCACTGTCAATTATTGGAATGATCTTGCATGAATCTATTTTCGTAACCGCTATAGCCGGGTTCCTCGGATTAATTTTTAGTTTGATCCTATTAGAGATCGTCGGACCGCTAATTGAAACCGAATACATTCGAAACCCTTCTGTAGACTTCGGGGTGGCAATTACGACCGTTATTATTCTTATTGTAGCCGGTGCCTTGGCCGGATTTTTCCCCGCACGCCGTGCTTCCAAAATTAAACCTATAGTAGCCCTTAGAGATGAGTAAATTATTCAGTAGAGATAGTTGGGCAGAGATTATTGAAGCCTTGAGTTCAAATTGGTTCCGAACCATTTTAACTGCCTTTGGTGTGCTATGGGGTATATTCATTCTTGTGATATTACTGGCCGCCGGCAACGGACTCGAAAATGGAGTTAAACAAGGGTTTGACGGTATGGCGACCAACTCTATGTTTATGTGGGCACAAACGGCAACAAAACCTTACAAAGGATTGCCAAAAGGGCGAAGGTTCAATTTCAAGGTTGACGATGTTGAAGCCATAAAGCAAAATGTTCCTAATATGAGATTTGTTTCTCCTCGGAATCAGTTAGGTGGGTTTCGTGGGTCCAATAATGTAACACGCGGCTTAAAAACCGGGGCGTTCAATGTCTATGGAGATTATCCGGAGATCATTGAACAACAGCCAATGGACATCACTTTAGGCCGGTTTATAAATTATTCTGACATCAATGAAAAGCGAAAAGTTGCGATCATAGGTGAAGGCGTACGAAACACATTATATGATATAGGCGAGGATGTAGTTGGAACTTACATCAAGATCAACGGGGTGAATTTTATGGTGATCGGCACCTATAAGAAAAAATCACAAAACGGTGATGCCGAGGAAGGTCAGAAAGAAATATATGTGCCATTTACAGCATTCTCGCAAGCATTTAATATGGGGGATCGAGTAGGTTGGATGGCGATTACTGCGGAAGACGGCTCCTCGATCACAAACCTAAAATCAAAGGTATTCGACGTAATAAAATCAAGACATACGATCCACCCGGAGGATGACAGAGCCATTGGGAACTTTGATCTGTTCGAAGAATTTAGTAAGATCAATGGGCTTTTTATAGCCTTGAATTTTGTCGCCTATTTTGTAGGGGTGTTGGTATTGTTATCAGGAATAATTGGAATTAGCAATATCATGCTAATCGTAGTAAAGGAGCGTACGAAGGAGATAGGGATTCGACGAGCATTAGGAGCAACTCCTTGGGGAATACGTTCTCAAATTTTATTAGAATCTATTTTCTTGACCATCGTTTCGGGAATGGCAGGAATTGTATTGGCATCGGGAATTCTTGCTTTGGTGAATATGCTTATGGAAGGAATGGATACCACCGAAATGATGTTCTTGAACCCTTCGGTGAATATTGGAGTCGTTGCCATAGCATTGGTAATATTAATAGTTTCCGGTTTGCTCGCAGGGCTAATACCTGCACAAACAGCAATTAAAGTAAAACCCGTAGACGCATTACGAACAGAATAACAACATAATTTTGAATAATTTTTAGAATGAAAAAGACAGGAACCATAATCATTTTAGTGTCGATCGTTATATTATTTACAGTAGCGATGTATTGGCTTTGGGCAAAAAATTCCGAAGACCCTATAGTGTACACGACCGAACAGCCTAGCACGCAAACAATTGTTAAGAAAACGGTAGCGACAGGTAGCATTGTACCAAAAGAAGAAGTATTGATCAAGCCAAATATCTCCGGAATTATCGACGAAATATTTGTTGAGGCGGGAGATATAATAAAAAGTGGCGATCTTATCGCTAAGGTGAAAGTAGTACCTAATGTAAATACGTTAAGCAGTGCCAAGAACAATATTAACAGTGCGCGTACACAAGTAGAAACAGCACGTCTTGCACTAGAGAGTCAACAAAGTATTTATAATCGGCAAAAAGAACTTTTTGAAAAAGGCGTAATCTCCGCAAATGAATTCGATAACGCGCAGTTAAGTTTTAATCAAGCGCAGCAACGTTATAATCAAGAAAAGGTAAACTTGTCTGGAGCAAGACAAACCTTCGAGATCGTGAAAACCGGAACTACTAGTGGACTGGGTACCACGGCTAACACAGAAATTCGTGCAACGGTGTCCGGGATGGTCCTGGACGTTCCCGTGAAAGCCGGTAACCAAGTGATCGAGGCCAATAATTTTAACGACGGAACAACCATTGCCACCATAGCAGATGTGGATAAAATGATCTTTGAAGGTAAAGTGGACGAAAGTGAAGTAGGTAAAATCACTGAACAACTTCCTTTGGAAATCACAGTGGGTGCGATCGAAAATAAAAAATTTGACGCTGTGCTCGACTACATTGCTCCTAAAGGGGTTAGTGAGAACGGTGCGATCCAATTTGAAATTAAAGGAACACTTAACAAACAGGATACAACTTTTATCCGGGCAGGGTTAAGCGCGAATGCGTCAATTATCCTTGCGAAATCTGACAATGTATTGGCGATCAAAGAAGCACTGGTACAATACGATCCTAAAACCTTAGAGCCATTCGTTGAGGTTGCTACAGGAGACCAAGAGTTTGAACGCAGAGATGTTGTTCTGGGGATAAGCGATGGAATTAATGTTGAAGTACTGGAAGGTGTTTCAGAGGATGATAATATAAAGGTGTGGAACCAGATAAAAGCTCCTGCAGCTTTTAACAGAGGATAAATTTTTACATTTATTGTAACATTTCAGCAATAAAAAGACTTATGCATCAACAACAAGTAAACATGAAAAAAATAGTTACCGTTTTTATTCTTTTGATAACCATCGTTTCTGTGAATGGACAGTCCAAAGAATGGACCCTTGCTGAATGCGTCGCTTATGCGTTAGAGAATAACATTTCTGTAAAACAAAGCGAGTTGGATATTGCAGCGGCTGAAGTTGATAAACTGAATGCTATCGGGAATTTTGTTCCATCGATTAATGCAGGAGCGGGTGTTTCAGAAAATACAGGACTTAGTTTTAACCCTGTTACAAACAATGCGCAGACCACCACATTTTTATCGGTCTCAGGAAATATAAATGTAGGATACACGCTTTTCGATGGCTTGCGTAACTTTAGACAAGTACAGCGTGCCGAATTATCTAAATTAGCAGCTCAGTATCGCTTGGACAAAATGAAAGACGATATTTCATTGTTTGTTGCCAATGCCTATCTTCAAATACTCCTTAATAAGGCAAACCTAGAAGTGATTAGATCCCAAAACGATGTGACCTTGGAGCAAATTGGGCGTACTCAAGACCTAGTGGATGCCGGTGTGTTACCACGAGGCGATCTGTTAGAAATAAAAGCAACCGATGCGAGTGAAAAACAACGAATTGCCGTTGCAGAAAACTCGGTGAGAATCTCATTAATTAGTTTGGCGCAATTATTATTGATTAAGGATTATGAGACATTTGATATTGTTGATGAAGGTTACGACATTATAGATGAAGGGATCACGTCAAAATCTGTTTCAGAAATAATTTCCGCTGCCGAAAGTAACAGAAGTGAAGTGAAAATCGCTGAGATGAACGTAGAATTGGCAGAAAAAGACCTTCAAATTGCAAAAGGAGCATATTACCCAACAATTACGGCATTTTTCGGCTATGATACACGTTATACCGATGCGACTTCATTTCAACAAACCTTGGACCCGGATAACCCCATTAGTATTCAAGAAATTGGATTTGTTGAAGAAACCGGCCAAACGGTGTTAGGAGAATTTCCGAATACGATCACCCGTGAGGTGGGAGCGGATCCATTTATCGATCAGTTGTATCAGAATGACGGAATTGGGTATGGGTTACGATTAAATGTTCCTATTCTTAATGGCTTTTCTGCACGTAGTACTGTGAAGCGGAATAAGATCAATTTAAAACGAAATGAATTTCAACTCGAACAAGCAAAATTAGATTTAGAGTCTAATGTGTATCAAGCTTACGTCGATGCTAAAGGCGCGTTTAAAGCATATGAAGCTGCGTTAGCAGCATTCGAATCTCAAGAACTGGCGTACCAATATGCTAGGGATCGATACGATGTAGGATTGACCAATGCGTTCGATTTTAGTCAGTCGAAATTAAGATACGACAACGCTTTGATCGAAGTAAATCGCGCGAAATACGATTATATTTTTAAAACAAAGGTATTAGAGCTCTATTTTGGAGTAGAACCAACCGACTTAAAGTTTTAGGCATGAAGAAAAAAACACTTATTATCCTTATCGTTTCAGTAGTATTGCTTGTCATTTTATTGGTGATTGGTAAAAAAGCCGGATGGTTTGGTGACAACACCGATGCAAAACAAGTAGAGGTCACGGAGATTGCACCCATAGACATAATCGAAACGGTGGCTGCCACCGGTAAGATCCAACCGGAAGTTGAGGTAAGCCTTTCTTCGGAAGTGTCGGGAGAGATCATTGAACTGCCGGTTGTAGAGGGACAACAAGTAGAAAAAGGTGATCTGCTTGTTAAAATTAATCCGGACCTTATTCAAGCAGCAGTAAGTCAGTCACAAGCCGGACTTCAAAATGTTCGTGCGCAGTTGTCTCAGGCAGAGGCCAACTTAAAAAATGCGCGTTTAAACTACGAGCGTAATAAAACCTTATTCGAAAAAGGAGTAATATCGAAGTCGGAGTGGGACCGATCTGTCAATGAATTTGAAAGTGCCCAAGCCAACAAACAAGCGTTATATTACAGTGTACAAAGTGCAGCTGCGAATGTAAAGCAGTCTAGAGATAATTTATCTAGAACTACTATTTACGCACCTATGAGTGGAACTATTTCACGCTTGTCTGCAGAGTTAGGAGAACGCGTTGTAGGTACGGCCCAAATGGCCGGTACCGAGATCATGCGTGTTGCGAACTTGAAGAATATGGAGGTTGAGGTTGATGTAAATGAAAATGATATTGTAAAACTGTCTTTAGGAGATAGTACAATTGTAGAGGTAGACGCCTACTTGAAACGTGAATTTAAAGGAGTTGTTACCGAGATCGCCAATTCGGCTGAAAATGCACTTTCTGCAGATCAAGTAACTAATTTTAAAGTAAAGGTACGTATCCTGCCGGAGTCTTATGCTGATCTTACGGAAGGCAAACCCGAATCGTTTTCGCCCTTCCGTCCCGGAATGACAGCCACCGTAGACATAATAACAAGTAAAAAGAACAATGTGATAGGAGTGCCTATTAGTAGTATCGTGATCAAGACCGATACCAGCAGTACTAAAAAGCGATTCAATAGAGAAGCACCCGATCCTAATGCAGAAAAATTTGAATGTGTATTCGTTAAAAATGGCGATGAGGCCAAATTACGCGTCGTAACCACAGGGATTCAAGATGATACCAATATAGAGATTGAATCGGGGCTGTCGGAAGGCGATATAGTGATTACGGGTCCGTATAACACGGTAACTAAGACATTATCTTCTGGCGATAAGGTGTCGGTAGAGAGTAAGGAATCACTTGGAGAAAAAGATGAATAAGACATGGGATTAATCTTATGTATTGAAACAGCAACAACAAATTGTTCGGTAGCGCTTTCTGAAAATGGAAGCGTTATTGCGTTTAGGGATGATACGACGGCCGGTTATAGTCATGCCGAAAAGCTTCATCTCTTTATCGCCGAAGTGTTGGCAGAAGCCAAGCTCCCAAAAGAGAAATTAGATGCTGTGGCGGTTAGTAAAGGCCCCGGCTCTTATACAGGTCTACGCATTGGCGTTTCGGCAGCAAAAGGCATTTGTTATGCGCTAGATATTCCATTGATATCGGTACCTACATTGACGGTTCTGGCTCAAAAAGTAACAGATGCAGGAACCGTAATACCCTTGTTAGATGCGAGACGTATGGAGGTGTATTCGGCGGTGTTTAATTCAGAAAAAAAACAAATAAGAGATACGCAGGCAGATATCCTTACCGATGGTTCATACGCCGAGTATCTTTCCGAAGGAAAAACAATATTTATTGGAAGTGGCGTGGATAAGTTTAAAACTATATGTGAGCATCCAAACGCTGACTTTATAGAGAACGAATTTCCAAGTGCAAAACACATGGGGGCATTAGCAGAAGAAAAATTCGGTATAAACGAATTTGAAGATGTCGCGTATTTTGAACCCTATTATTTAAAGGATTTTATTGGGGGCTAGCATTTTCTTGCATGATCGTATCGTAATAGAGGAAGATCGCAATTAGATCATCAAGTTCTTCAGGATTCAAATCATTTTCTTTGATATATGCCTTGAGTTTATCTTTATCTTCATCCATGACCTTTAGAATTCGGGAGGGTGATAAAGGAATTTCAAAAAACTTTCCATTCTTGCTTACCAAGTAATAATCAATATTTTGTCTGAAGATAGCAGGTTTCGACGGTGCATATGCTGTTGGCTCTTTAAATGGGGTGAATGTAACATGTGGTTTTTCATATAAATCGTATACACTGCCCTCTTGTATCAATTTAAAATAGCCGCCGTCCTCGATCGATTCTTTATAAGGTGCAAAAATATAGATATCGTTCTTGATTTTTACATAGACATCGGTCGATTTTAATAGGCCTTGATACAAATCTGCCGTTTGTAGCACCTCTATTTCTTCAGCATATATATTGTACCGCAGCATGGCATTTTTCTGGGATAAGGCACCATCGAAGTAAATGTTTCCCAATTGGAATTCATCATTCGCATACGGGGAACCTTGAATGTTTTCGGCCATATAAGGGTCATCCTTAAAGAACTCGTTCGACAGCCCAATGTCGTGCGAATTCATTAAAAGCTCAAATCCGGGACGCTTAGATGATAAGCGTGTTTGTGCATCGGCTGAAAAATAGATAAAGGCGCTTACAACGAAAAATAGAACGTATCGTTTCATAATGAAAATTTTAACTGCTTGTTGAAGATACAAAAAACGACACCAAAAGGTGCCGTTTTTACGTTATATGTGTTAAATTCTAGAGGATCGAATTAAAATAAGATACTAGTTTTATTAAGTCTGCCTCTTCGGAAACGTCGATACGCCGATCGTTCATAAATTTCTTCACTTCTTTCTTTTTAACACTCATCACCTTTAGTGCCTTAGATCGAGAAGTAGGTAGCTCAACAAATTTACCATCCCTCTTAGAGACTAGGTAGTAAGTATGTGTGCTTGAGAATTTAGCAGGACGATTTTGTTCGTAGGTCGTTCGAGCTTCATAGGGTTGAGAAAAAGTGGTGGTAGTCTTTTTGTAAAGGTCGTAATGATCGTTGGGAGAGAGTATTTTAAAATAGCCGCCTTCTTCCGTAGAACCATTTTTAGGTACGAAGATATACACATCATTGAAGATCTTAACAAATAGATCCGGACTTTTTAATAATGCGCCGTAATTCTCGTCGTTTTCATTCTTTTTCATCTCGATCTCGTCAGAATACGAATTATAGCGCATAGGCACATCTTTCATAATAAGTTTATCGTCTTGATAAATATTGCCTTTTAGAAATGTGTCATTAGAATAGGGCGAACCTTCTATATTTTTAAACTCTTCTTCGGAAAGATTAAAGAACTCGTTTGTGTTATTGATATTAACCTCTCTTTCGTATAAGCTATAGGCTCCAGATCCAAGGTTGGTTTGAGCATATCCTGTGGCTCCTATTATAGTGAGTAACAGTGTAACAGCTAATTTTTTCATGCTAATTTATTTAATAGTTTAATTAATTTTTGTTTTGATGTTCAAGATTGTAATGGTGCACATCGCGTTGCGGGAATGGTATTTCGATCCCTGCGGCTTCAAGTCGTTTTTTACCTTCTTCCAACGTATAAAAACGAATATCCCAAAAATCTTCATTCTTGGCCCAATAACGCACCGAAAGATTTACTGAACTGTCTGCTAATTCGGTTACAACCACCATTGGCATTTTATCTTCTATTTGAAGCACCGTGGGTTGTTCAAGCACCAAATTCAACAAGATGTCTTTCGCTTCCTTGATATTACTATCATAACTTATGCCAAAGGTTAGCGCTTCACGTCGAATTCCTTCTTCCGTGTAATTAATAATACTGTCGTTAGAGAGTTTACCATTCGGAATTATCGCTAACTGGTTTCCAAAAGTTGTAAGCTTGGTGTTAAAAATACTAATTTCCTTGACCGTTCCTTCTACGCCCTGAGCTTTAATAAAATGTCCAACCTTGAAAGGTTTTAACAATAATATAAGTACGCCACCTGCGAAATTCGCGAGCGATCCTTGCAGTGCAAGTCCAATGGCTAATCCCGCCGCACCAATAATAGCGACCAATGAAGCCGATTCTACACCTAATTGGGTAACGACCAGTACGAATAATAAAATATTTAATCCCCACGAGATTAAGCTCGCTATAAATTTTTCTAGGGTGGGATCGTAATCCTTTTTGTTGAAGAATTTTTTTATGACTCTATTAATAAGCTTAATCGCCCATAATCCTAAAATTAGAAGCACAATTGCTCCAACAAGACTAGGAAGAAAATCGATTAGTTTTTGTCCGTATTCTTCAATGTAGATATCAATATCCTTAAATTTATCCATGTAATTTATTTCGTGATTTTAATTGATTCAATTGCATTTTTCGGGTCTCGAACCGGTAGTTTGCATGTGTTGTTCACACAAACATATATTAAGGTCTCCCCGGCTACATACCGCCCTTCCAGTAAATACGCATCACTTTTTTCAGTGCTGCCGGCTAGTAAGGCATTGGGTATGTAGGTTTTATTGATTTCTTTAATTTTTTCTGAAGCCTCAGGTCCTACGACCACAACCTCATAATATTTAGTTTGGTAATTTGCCAAGAGTTGCATCCAATTTGAAAACCCGGAAGGATATTGCGCCATTTCTGCTTCAACGTTCTTCAACATTTGTTGCGCAGTAGTCGCGTAAGTAGGTTCGTCATAATAATGCGATAGTTGGAACAAATTGTTCGCCATGATCGAATTGGAAGCAGGGATCACGTTGTCGCGATATTCGATAGTACGCGTCATAAGTGCCGCATCTTCCTTTGAAGTAAAATAAAACATCTGCTTGTCTTTATCGAAAAAATGCTCGAATACGTAATCGGTCATTTTTTTAGACTTCTGTAACCATTGCATATCCATAGTTACTTCATATAAGCTAATATATGCCTCAACGACTGCCGCATAATCTTCTAAATAGCCATTTATAGTGCTTGCTCCGTCTTTGTGAGAATGCCACAAGGCACCACTTTCCTGTAACTGACTATCAGCAATAAAATGTGCATTTTTAAGGGCCGTATCTAAGTACGACTCATTTTGAAACGCTTTATATGCATCTACATATCCCTTTAGCATTAAGCCGTTCCACGAGGTGAGTGTCTTATCGTCTAATCTCGGTCGGTCTCTCTTGTTTCGGTAGGCCAGCAATTGTTCTTGCCATGTGTTTTTCTTCTTCTGAAAAGCTTCTGCTTCGATATTGTGTTCTGCTACAAAATCAGCATCGTGTTTGTCTTTAATCAAAACATAATGGCCATTCTCCCACTTTCCGAAGCTATTCACATTATAATAATCGCTAAAAAGTTCAAAATCTTCACCTAGTACTTCTTGTAATTCTTCCTTCGTATAAATGTAATAGGCACCTTCTTCTAATTCGCCAGTTTCAGTCTTGCTGTCGGCATCGAGCGAAGAATAAAATGCTCCGCTTGAATCCTGCGTCATCTCTCTTTCGATAAACGTTAAGGTTTCTGTAACTACTTCTTTGTATAAAGGATTTTTGGTCACCAGATAGGCATTGCTGTATAGACTTACTAATTGGGCATTGTCGTATAACATTTTCTCAAAATGAGGCACATGCCATTTTTCGTCGACGCTATACCGTGCAAAGCCACCTCCAATATGATCATAAACACCACCAAAGGCAATTTGATCCAGTGTAAGTGTGACATAGTTAAGAAGCGTGGTGTCTTGATGTTGCACTGCATGACGTAGCAAATAGCTGTAATTATTAGGCATCATGAACTTAGGAGCACGCTTATAACCCCCAAATCTATGGTCGAAAGTTGTACCCCAATTTTCTAAAAGCGATTCGGTATCGTAAGTAGAAAAGTCGATGGCTTCGGTATTAAGGGTAATGAGGTCCATGCTTTTAATACCTTCTTCAAGTTTAGCTGCGTATTCCTCTAGTTTTTCTGGTTCTCGCTCGTATACCTCTTGAATTTTGGTAAGCGCGTCAATCCAAGCCTCCTTTTTAAAGTAAGTGCCTCCCCAAACAGGTCGTCCGTCGGGTAACGTGATCACGTTTAGTGGCCATCCTGCACTACCCGTCATAAGTTGAACGGCATTTATATATATTTGATCTACATCGGGTCGTTCTTCTCGATCTACTTTAACCGAGATGAAATGCTCGTTCATCGTGGCCGCTACTAAAGAATCTTCAAAACTTTCACGTTCCATGACATGACACCAATGGCAAGCAGCATACCCAATGCTTATCACCATTAGCTTTTGTTCATCCTTTGCTTTCTGAAGCGTAGCTGCATTCCAACCTCGCCAGTCGACCGGATTATGAGCATGTTGCAACAAATACGGACTGGTTTCATTAATAAGTTCGTTTGTATAGGTGTGTGATTCCACAGTTTCTTGATTTGAATCCTTACAAGATGACAATAAAAAGACCGTTGTCAGTAGTAAAATTAGATAGCGCATGAGTATTTAAAATAAAAACAAGGAAAACAAAAATACGCTTTTGAACATTCAAAAGCGTATTTCATCTAGTTGTTTTATTTTTTACTGAACTTCGAACGATATTTTTACGTTTACTCGAAATTCGGTTATGTCGTTATCTTTAACGATACAACTTTGCTCTCTAATGTAGGCCGAGCGTATGTTCTTCACACTTTTCCCTGCCTGTTTTACCGCATTACGTGCAGCATCCTCCCAACTCTCGTTCGAATTCGCCATCACTTCAATTACTTTTAATACTGCCATTGCTTTTTTGTTTTTAGTTAATCTTCTATGAAGACTTAAAATACAATTTTAACGGGCAATTATTCTCAAAATATCGTTAAAAAGTGGGGTAAAAACTTAAAATGATCAAGTCCCGTAAAGTGTTGGTCTATGCTAAAATTAAATTCAGCGATCAGGGTAACTAAAACATCGAACTCTTGCTAAATATTATCCGTTTATCGCGACAACATTTTGCACCTTCCCGTGGAGCATCTCTTTGAGCATCGTCTCAATACCGTTCTTGAGCGTAACGGTAGAAGAAGGACACCCGCTACAGGCTCCTTGTAATATAACGCTTACTGTTTTGGTATCCGCGTCAAACGATTTGAATGCAATGTGACCTCCATCACCGGCAACAGCAGGTTTTACGTATTCATCCAATATTTCGATAATCTGTTTGTCGATGTCTGATAAGTTCGCTGTTTCCTTTTCTGAACTTGCTTCGGAAGCTTTATCTTTCTGAAGAATAGCATCGTTTAGTACGGGCTTTCCGTCTTCCAGATATTTTCGAATGAATTCTCTAACCTCCATCGAAATTTCCTGCCACTCCACCATATTGTATTTCATGACCGAAACATAGTTGTCGCTTATAAATACTTCTTTAACAAAAGGAAAATTAAACAACGCTTGCGCCAAGGGAGCATCGGTAGCTTCATCGATGTTTTTAAATTCAAAAGTGTCAGTAGCCAATGGTTTGTTTGCCACAAATTTTAAAACACTTGGATTAGGAGTACTTTCGGCATAAACAGTTACGGGAATCTTTGTCGAATCGTTCTTTTGAGTTACCACAGCTTCACCGCTATCCAAATATTCTTTAATAGAGGTTGCCACTTCATCTTGGACATCCTCCCATTCTACAATATTGTATTTCTCGATTGCGATAAAATTTTGAGAAATATATACCGTTTTTACAAATGGAAGATAAAACAGTTGTTGAGCGATAGGGCTAGAGGCCGCTTCGTCTATCGATCCAAATTCATAGCTTTGCGCTTGCGTCAAAAACGAATCGGTGACAAATTTTACAATGTTTTTATTATTGGTCGGTTGAATTGTAATGTTAAATTCAGACATTCAGCTCTTTTTTTTGCAAAAATATACAAAGAAAACCAATGTAATCGATATATTTGGCAAGCTAACAGATTAAAAATGAAGAAATTTTTACTCCCTATTTTCTTTCTTTTTTCTTGTATTGGTTTTTCTCAAATTGTTGTTGACGACACCTTTACCGTTCAAGAATTAGTAGAAGATGTTCTAATAAATAGCCCTTGCGCACAAGTTTCTAATTTTAACTCAGACACTGGGTCGGTTAATAATGGAATTGGTTTTTTCGACGGCAATGGCTCAAGCTTTCCGTTTCAATCCGGAGTTGTCCTAAGTACCGGTGCCGCTACAGAAGCAGAAGGTCCTAACGATCAAGGAGGGTTTCAAAGTGAAGATACTGATGCTCCTGCCGATCCGGACTTAGATGCTGCTATCCCAACCACCGATGCTCGACAAGACAGAACTTTTATAGAATTTGATTTCGTGCCTCAAATTAGTACGATATCGTTTAATTTTTTATTTGCTTCGGAAGAATATGAAGGTAGTTTTCAATGTACATTCACAGATGCTTTTGCCTTTCTACTTTTTGACCCTTCAGGGGGTGTACAGAATTTAGCCGTTCTTCCGGGTGTGCCGCCACCCAATAATATCGTATCAGTAACCAACGTTCATCCTGATGTTCCTGGTTCTTGCGGACCGATGAATGAACAATTTTTTGGGCAATACAATGATGGCGCCAATGCACCTACATCACCAATTCAGTTTAATGGACAAACAGTCGTGCTTACGGCACAAGGAAATGTTATACCTGGTGAAACCTATCGTATCAAACTAGTAATTGCAGATGACCGTGACGGTGTATATGATTCTGCTGTATTTCTTGAGGCTGGATCTTTTAACATTGGAGTGGATCTAGGTCCCGATGCAACTATATCGAATGGAAACGCACCCTGCGAGGGAGAAGAATTTGAAATTGGATTAATTAATCCTGCTCCAGGCGAATCCTACCGCTGGTTTGTTTTCAATCCGGGAACGGGCATGTTCGATTTAATTCCTGGCGAATTTGCAAGTACTTTAACGGTAACCCAAAACGGTACCTATCAAATTGAAGTAACTTCAATTACCGGATGTGCAGCGACCGATGATATTGTGGTAGAATTTGCGCCACAGCCCACAGCTGCTGTTCCCGACCCCTTAGAGGCATGCGATGAGGCGCCAAACGACGGATTCACAGAATTTGATTTGACGCTGCGCGATGTACAAATTCAGAACGGGGAACCCAATACAACAGTAAGTTATTATGTGACCGAAGCGGAAGCAGAAGCAGGGTTCAATGCAATACTAAATCCAACAACGTTCCAAAACTCAACAATAAATACCCAAACTGTGTATGCGCGTTTAGAGGAATCAAACTTTGGTTGCTATGATGTGGTACCGTTGTTCTTAATTGTCAACCAATCTCCTGAGATTTCAGATCCTATTTCTGATTATTTTATTTGTGACAATGATCAGGATGGTTTTGAGGAGTTTGATTTAACGAGTAAGGATTCGGAGATTTTGGGTACGTTGGTCAATGTAGATTTGACCTATCACACCTCTCAGGCTGATGCTGAGGGAGGAGTTGGTGCGATCATGCCTGCCAACAT
>NZ_QOLC01000041.1 GCF_003333325.1 Candidatus Ulvibacter alkanivorans
ACGTATCTATATGAAATCCCAAACTGCGACCAAGGTCCATTTTAATTACGATCGAAGCGATCTTTCCGAATCTACCTTATTAATCTTATACCAACGCATGCTTAAACCTCGTTTGATCGAGGAAAAAATGCTCATATTATTACGGCAAGGGAAAATATCGAAATGGTTTAGCGGTATTGGCCAAGAAGCGATCTCGGTAGGAGTAGCCTCTGTTTTAAACGCTGATGAATACATTCTACCAATGCATCGAAACTTAGGCGTTTTTACCACTAGAGAAATATCACTGTTTAGACTGTTCTCCCAATGGCAAGGAAAAGCCAATGGTTTTACAAAAGGTCGTGATCGCAGTTTCCACTTTGGTACGCAAGAATATAAGATCGTTGGGATGATCTCTCACTTAGGCCCACAATTTGGAGTGGCAGACGGAATCGCATTAGGAAACAAACTAAAAGACAACAACCAAGTATGTGCCGTATTCACCGGCGAGGGCGGAACCAGCGAAGGCGATATACACGAAGCAATGAATGTCGCTTCGGTTTGGAAATTACCTGTCCTTTTTTGTATCGAGAATAATGGTTACGGACTTTCAACACCTACAGACGAACAATACAATTGTGAGCATTTGGCCGATCGCGGTAAAGGCTATGGGATGGACGCACATATAATTGAAGGCAATAACATCTTAGACGTTTATAAACAATTAACCACTATTGTAGAAAGCATGCGTTCCAATCCGAGGCCTGTGTTAGTTGAGTTTAAAACTTTTAGAATGCGTGGGCATGAAGAGGCTAGTGGTACTAAATATGTACCACAAGACCTAATGGATGAATGGGAGGTAAAAGACCCGCTGATCAATTTTGAGAATTTTCTAGTAGACCAAGGATTGCTTTCCGAAGAAAAAATAGATACCTATAAACAGGACATTAAAAAAGAAATTGATGAAAATCTGGAGCTCGCGTTTAAGGAACCGGTAATTATCGCTTCTGAAAGTTCCGAAATAAATGATGTATATAAGGAGTTTGAATATAAAGCTGTTATTGAAAACGATACTACAGAAGAACTTCGTCTCGTAGACGCGATCTCCCAAGGATTGAAACAATCGATGCAACGACACGAGAATTTAGTCATCATGGGACAAGACGTCGCAGAATACGGCGGTGTTTTTAAGATCACAGAAGGTTTTGTAGATGAATTTGGTAAAGACAGAGTTCGAAACACACCCATTTGTGAATCGGCCATAGTGTCGGCAGCGATGGGATTGTCGATCAACGGATTTAAAAGTGTGATGGAGATGCAATTTGGTGATTTCGTGACTTCCGGTTTTAACCCTATTGTTAACTATTTGGCTAAAAGCCAGTACCGTTGGAATCAGAATGCCGATGTGGTAATTAGAATGCCTTGTGGTGCAGGGGTGGGAGCCGGTCCTTTTCACAGTCAGACCAATGAAGCCTGGTTTACGCACACTCCGGGACTCAAAGTGGTATATCCGGCCTTCCCGTACGACGCCAAGGGCTTGTTAGCTACGGCAATCGAAGATCCTAATCCGGTGTTGTTCTTTGAGCACAAGGCCTTGTACAGAAGCATTAGACAGCAAGTTCCTACTGATTACTACACCCTTCCTTTAGGCCAAGCCGCTCGATTACGAGAAGGAGATGCTATTACTATTATAACATATGGAGCGGGAGTACACTGGGCGCTAGACGTATTGGAGGAAATGAAAACTGTTGCTGCCGATCTTATCGATTTACGGACACTTTCGCCATTAGATACAGAAACTATCTTCAATTCTGTTAAAAAAACATCCAAGGTTTTAATAGTGCAGGAAGATTCACTTTTTGGTGGTATCGCATCCGATATAAGCGCATTAATTTCGGAGCATTGTTTTGAATGGTTGGACGCGCCGGTGCGCCGACTGGCAAGTTTGGAAACACCCATCCCATTCGCTGCGAACCTTGAAGAACAGTACCTTCCGAAGCGAAAATTAAAAGCTGTTTTAAGCGAACTTATTGCTTATTAATACTTTAACAATTGCTGTTAAACTTAAGATAAACATTCTCTATCGAACTTCTTTGTTGCGTACCTTAGTGATATACTAATCATTAAAACAAATAAATTATGGTACGTTGGATCGTTATTTTTCTAGTAATCGCAATCATTGCAGCAATTTTTGGTTTCGGAGGTATTGCCGAAGGAGCTACTGATATCGCAATGATCATCTTTTGGATATTCTTAGTACTACTAGTACTGTCTTTATTATCTAGATTATTCAGAAGATAGAATTACCCATTCATCAATCAATTTCTATCAACTTAAACACTAAACACGAAACACTTATGAAAAAATTAATGTTATTAGCTGTTTTGGCGGCCACCGTATTTGCGTGTGGTGTGCCAAAAACGGTTACTGAATCACGAAAGATTATAAAAGGATATTGGAATCTCGATAGGGTAAGCTACAGCGAGTCCGGCACCTTTAATGCTACACTGCTAAGTGATACTTCGGCAGAATGTTTTGAAGGCAGTACATGGCGTTTTATTCCGAATAACAATACTGGAGTGTACACCATAAACGATGCAAATTGTCCTACCGGAGATCGTAATTTTATCTTTACAATTCAGGAGATCGATCCTACTACCGGTTTGTACGATTTCTTACTGAAACCTACCAATGAAAAAGGAAAATCGGATGACAATGTTGGCTTTAGGCTAAGGTTGGCACAACTTAACGAGTCCTCTATGCGATGGGAACAAACTGTTACATTAGATGGAGCTCCCTTTCAAATAAATATGAACTTTTCTAAAATAAACAAATAATGAGAACATTTTTGAAACAATTTTCTTACGCAGCCTTAGCGCTTGTATTTATAGCAAGTATTAGTAGTTGCGAGGCGACGAGAAATGCAAATAATAAACAAAAAGGTGCTGTAATCGGTGCTGCCGGTGGAGCCATTCTTGGTGCCATCATTGGAAACAATGTAGGTGAAGGCGGAAATGGTGAACTTGGTGCCGTTATTGGTGGAGTCGTTGGTGGTACAGCCGGTGTGATCATTGGTAACAAAATGGACAAACAAGCTCAGAAGATCGAGCAAGAAATTCCCGGTGCTCAAGTAGAGCGAGTGGATGACGGAATTGTTGTAACCTTCGATGAGAACAGTGGTGTGTATTTTGACACAAATAAGTACAACATTAACGCTGCATCTCAGGCTACGCTAGACAAGCTCACAAATGTATTGAGAGAATACCCAGACACGAATGTATTAGTTGTTGGGCATACCGACAGTACGGGTTCTGAAGAGTATAATATGACCCTTTCAAAACAACGTGCACAATCGGTAACCAATTACTTTACAAATGTTAAAGGATTAAGCTCAAGCCGATTTACCACTAACTGGTACGGAGAGCAAACCCCGGTCGCCGACAATAGTACGGCCGCAGGTAGAGCACAAAACCGTCGTGTAAATGTGGTTATCGTTCCTAATGAAAAAATGATACAGGATGCCGAAGCAGAAGCCGGTAACTAATTATTATATATTCACAATTCAGAAGAATCCCGGAGCAATCTTGTTTCGGGATTTTTTTTTCTGAAATAATTCAGCGTACTTTAAAAGGTGAGTGCAGAAAAAACATTTGAAGTGATCATTGTAGGAGGTGGAATCGCAGGTCTTACCAGCGCCATTCACCTTTCCCAACAAGGAATTGAAGTATTGCTTATTGAAAAATACGAATATCCCAATCACAAGGTATGTGGCGAATATGTTTCTAATGAAGTGCTATCGTATTTAAAAGATCTGGGAGTTGATCCGTTACTACATGGCGCCCTTCCAATTTCAAATTTTTTAATTAGCGATCAAAAAGGAAATGAACTTACAGCTGCACTTCCGCTTGGCGGATTTGGAATTAGCCGATATGCCTTCGATCTGCTGTTGTATACGCACGCTAAGAAGCAGTGTTCCTTTGTTTTTGATACTGTGCAACACATCAATTTTCGCGACGATCATTTTACGGTTATCACTTCAACGAATGAATATAAAGCACACTATGTTATTGGTGCCTTCGGAAAACGCTCGAATTTAGATAAGACCCTAGATCGTGATTTTATAGATCGCAAATCACCATGGTTGGCGGTTAAAGCACATTATGAATTCGATCTTCGGAAAGATACGGTTGCGCTACACAATTTTGAGGGCGGTTATTGTGGTCTTTCTAAAACAGAGACCCATGCTGTAAATGCTTGTTACCTTGCTACCTATGCTTCATTTAAAAAATATGGGGCGATTGATGATTTTCAAGAGAAAGTACTTTCAGAAAACCCCTACCTAAATCAGTTTTTTAAACAGGCTGTACCTTTATTCGATAAGCCCTTAACCATAAGTCAGATCTCTTTTCAAAAAAAACAGCCTATAAAAGAGCATATCTTTATGGTGGGCGATAGTGCCGGACTTATCCATCCACTTTGCGGTAACGGTATGGCGATGGCCATTCACAGTGCTAAACTTGTATCCGATCTGCTTTCCGAAGCAATAAAACAGCATACGGTAGATCGCCAAACATTAGAAAAAAAATATAAGGCTGCTTGGCAACAAACCTTTGCCAATCGGTTGGCGACGGGTAGACGCATACAACGGCTTCTGCAGAACCCAACGGCTACTGCCTTCGGATTTCAAATTGCACAATTGTTCCCGGCCATAGTGCCTGCCATAATTCGAAAAACACATGGAAACCCAATTGAAGTATGATCTATTATGCCACTAAATATCGTTCACAACAGGCGGAGATCATGGATGATTTCATGCTTCAAGGCGATGAATTACAACGCTTACTAACCGACCTTCGGAAAGTGAACAGCTTATTGGGTGGAGTAGCAATAACAATGAACGGCATCGAAAAGTTGGTACAAGACATTCCTGTAGACCAAGAAATTACCATACTCGATATAGGATGTGGCGATGGTGAAATGCTTCGTGAATGCGCGCGCTTCGGAAACAGAACAGGAAGAAAATTAAAACTCATCGGTCTTGATGCGAACGACCATATACTTTCAATTGCAAGAGAACGGTCTGTGGATGATACTACTATTTCGTTTCAGCAGTGCAATGTCTTTTCCGAAGAAAAAAATCAGATTCCACAGTGCGATATTGCCTTATGCACCCTGTTCCTTCATCATTTCGACGATAAAGAGATCGTTACATTATTACAAAGAATTCTACTTCGAACGAAAGTAGGAGTGGTTATCAACGACTTACATCGCAGTAGGTTCGCTTTCGAGCTTTTTAAAGTATTTAGTGCTATCTTTCTAAAGACCAAAACGGCCAAATACGACGGATTGGTTTCCGTAGCCAGCGGTTTCAAAAAAAAGGAAATTAAACGATTAGAGAAGCAACTTGAAAATGTAAAGACAAGCCTGAACTGGCGATGGGCTTTTCGCTATGAATGGATTCTAAAAAAAATTGATGAGCATAACAATTAAAGCAGTTGCAAAGCAGCTCCCAAAATATTCACGAGAGACTAAAGAGATACTTCCATTTGTAGAACAATGGCTATCGGGTAAAGAAGACAGGTTTAAACGAAAGGTACTAAAGATCTTCGAAGGGGCCGGTGTGGAGAAACGCTACTCGATCATGGATGCTCCGGAAGTGTTCTTTTATAACAGTTTTGAAGAACGCAACGATATTTACATTCGCGAAATAAAAGAGTTGGGACGAGAGAGTCTTAAAAAAGCACTGAAGAAAGCCAACTGGGAGGCGACTGACATAGATTTTATAATTACGGTGAGCTGTACAGGGATCATGATACCCTCGGTAGATGCCTATCTTATTAACGACCTTAAGATGCGTCAAGATGTAATACGACTCCCGGTTACTGAAATGGGCTGCGCTGCAGGCGTCTCCGGAATTATTTACGCCAAAAACTTCTTAAAGGCGAATCCGGGAAAACGTGCGGCAGTAATTGCACTGGAATCGCCAACGGCCACTTTTCAGCTAAATGATTACTCCATGGTAAATATGGTGAGTGCCGCTATCTTTGGCGATGGTGCTGCTTGTGTGCTATTAAGTTCGAACGAGGAGGACGATGGACCAAAGATTCTGGGAGAAGCAATGTATCATTTTTACGATGCCACAAATATGATGGGGTTTAAACTTGTTAATTCCGGTTTGCAAATGATCCTAGATAAAGAGGTCCCACAAAAGATCGCTTCTCACTTCCCAGAAATTATCCATCCATTTTTATCAAATTACGGAAAGACCATAGAAGATATAGATCATCTTATTTTTCATCCTGGTGGAAGGAAGATCGTTGAAACTGTTGAAGATTTGTTCGGTAGTCTGGGTAAGAATATTGATGATACCAAAGAAGTTCTTAAATTATACGGGAATATGAGTAGTGTAACCGTATTATACGTATTAGAACGATTCATGGACCGAAAGCCAAAGGCCGGTGAATTAGGACTTATGCTAAGTTTTGGTCCCGGATTTTCTGCACAGCGAGTATTAATTTCTTTTTAAAAATGGAACATTCATTCAAAAATAATTGGGCAGTGATTCTTGGCGGTAGCAGTGGTCTCGGATTGGCTTCGGCGCAGCTATTAGCGTCACATGGCATGAATATTTGCATCGTTCATCGCGATCGTCGTAATGCATTACCCGAATTTAACAAAGCGATAGATGAGATGACAGCTCAAGGAGTGGATGTACGTACTTTTAACAAAGATGCGCTTGCTTCGGCAACACGACACTTAGTGCTCAATTCAATTCCCGAACAAAAGGTAAAGTTGTTGTTGCACAGTATTGCCAAAGGAAGTTTAAAACCTATGGTAGCCGAAGATGATGACGCTTTGCTAACACGAGAGGACCTAGCAGTTACATTGCATGGTATGGCTACAAGTTGGTACGAATGGTCTCAGGACCTCATTCGATCGAATAAATTTATAAATGGTGCAAGAAATATTGCATTTACAAGTGAAGGAAACACCAAAGTATGGCCCGGCTACGGTGCGGTCTCTGCAGCAAAAGCAACCCTGGAAGCCCTCATGCGAAACATGGCTGTTGAAATGGCGACTTTAGGGATCACTACAAATTGTATTCAAGCGGGGACCACTTTAACACCCTCTTTTAAACGTATACCGGGAAGTGATCGCTTAACACAACTGGCAAAAGAAAGAAATCCGATGGAGCGATTAACCACTCCCCAAGATGTCGCGAAAGTAGTGTATTTGCTTTGCAAAGAAGAAGCTAACTGGATTAACGGCAGCGTTATAAAAGCCGACGGAGGAGAAAGCATTCGATAAGCTTATGAAAATGACAACTGCCGAAATACTCGAAAAACTACCCTACGACAACCCTTTTTTGTTCGTGGATTCAATTGTGGCAGTTTCTGAACAGGGAATAGAAGGCAAATATACGTTTCGGAAAGATTTGTTTTTTTATGAAGGCCATTTTAAAGGAAACCCCGTAACACCCGGTGTATTGCTCACCGAATGTATGGCACAGATCGGTTTGGTTTGCTTCGGAATCTATTTACGTTCAGAAGAAAATGTAACGAATATCGCACAGCTACAGGTAGCACTTACCACTACCGACATAGAATTCTTACACCCGGTTCTTCCTGAAGAAACCGTCACTGTAATTTCTGAAAAAGTGTATTTCCGATTTAATAAACTGAAATGTAAGGTGCGTATGCTCAACCAACAAGGTACAACGGTGTGCAAAGGCATTATAACCGGCATGTTAATTCCGAAAGCAAATGAATAAGAAACGCGTTGTAATTACCGGAATGGGAGTGGTTTCACCGAATGGCGTTGGTTTGCAATCGTTTACCGAAGCCATTAAAAGTGGTACTTCAGGTATTGAGACCATAGCGGAGTTAAAAACACTCAACTTTTCCTGCACGATTGGTGGGCAACCGCATGTTTCCGAAGAAAAGAAAAACGAATATTTTACACCATTACAACTTCGCAACTTTAATAGCAACGGTATATTATTCGGGGTAATTGCCGGAATGGATGCGCTGCGAGATGCCAAAATCAATACCGAGGGAGACGCTCCCAATTGGGATCTTGGGATTATCTTTGGTACAGGAACCAGCAGTGTCGACAAATTTCGAGAATCTATTTATAAAGTGGATGATGGCAACGTAAGGCGCTTAGGGAGTACTACGGTTATGCAAATCATGGTAAGTGGCGTAACTTCGTATTTAACTGGAATGACTGGTGCAGCAAATCGCGTTATTACGAATTCTTCGGCTTGTGCCACTGGTACGGAAGCTATAATCCTTGGATATGAACACATCGCTGCCGGCAACGCCAAGATGATGCTCTGTGGAAGTACAAGCGATAGCGGCCCTTATATCTGGGCCGGCTTTGATGCATTAAAGGTTACCACCTATAAACATAACGAATCACCTACGGAAGCATCACGACCCATGAGTGAACATGCTAGCGGATTTGTTCCCGGGAGTGGGGCAGGGGCACTGGTACTAGAGTCCCTTGAAAGCGCCTTAGAACGCAATGCCACTATTTATGCAGAGGTATTGGGTGGTGCTATTAATAGTGGTGGTCAACGAGGCCAAGGTAGTATGACCGCTCCAAATAACGAAGCAGTACAAGCTTGTGTTAAGAACGCTTTGAAAAATGCGGGAATTTCGAGTAGTGAGATCGATGCTATAAACGGACATCTTACAGCCACGACCAAAGATCCTGTAGAAATAGCTAATTGGTGTGCAGCCTTAGAACGTAAGGGAAGTGATTTCCCGTTTATTAATTCGCTTAAATCCATGGTAGGACATTGTCTGGCGGCCAGTGGCAGTATTGAATCGGTGGCAGCTGTATTACAATTACATCACGGATTTATTTTCCCGAACCTAAATGTCGCGCCTATTCATCCGGAAATATTGACAATGATCCCTGCAGCATGCATTCCGAAGAAAGCCTTATATCAACCCATAAAAACAATAGTAAAAGCAAGTTTTGGCTTTGGAGATGTAAATGCCTGTGTTATCTTTAGAAAAAAAATATAAATGACGACCGAACGTATCTACGCCAAATTGGTACCTATTGTAAAAACCTATCTGCCAGAAGATGTTGACATCTCTGCTATCGAACCGGATAGCAACCTTACTAAGGACCTTAATATAAACTCGGTGCATTTGGTCGACATCGTTTTAGACGTTGAAGATGCTTTCGATATTGAATTAGCGAACGAGGATGTTGAAAATTTACATACCGTAAACGACGCGCTGGAGATCATTCAGAAAAAGATAAAATGATTGGATTGCCTACGTATAGTCCGCAAACACTAGCGGTTAAATTAAGTGCAGTGGGGGAACGCAGCGTTCGTTCAGGTCACCCGTGGCTTTTTTCCGAAAGTATTAAAAAGATCAACAAGCAAGGCAATGCAGGAGATATCGCCATTATTTTTGGTCAGCGAAACAACGAAGTAATTGGTGTTGGATTGTTCGATCCGCATTCGCCCATCCGTATAAAAATGTTGCATCATGAAGGAAGTGCCTCCATCGATACTAATTTCTTTAACGAACGAATTGCAAAAGCGTATGCGTTGCGATTCGAGCTCCTTTCAACGAATACCAACAGTTACCGCCTGCTATTTGGGGAGAATGATGGTTTTCCTGGCTTTATAGCCGATGTCTATGCCAAGGTGCTGGTAGTTAAGTTATATTCGGCCATATGGTTTCCTTTCCTCGAATCGCTCATTCAATCCTTGGTAGAAATTACAGCGGTCGAAACGGTGGTGCTTCGATTAAGTAGGCGATTAAGCGAACTTAAAGAGCATTCGCTCGTAGATGGACAGTTGCTCTTTGGTAGCCTTGCTTCGGAAGACGTGGTCTTCTTAGAGCATGGCATTCAATTCAAGGCCAATGTGATCCACGGACATAAGACAGGGTATTTTCTAGATCATCGTCACAACAGAAAGCGCATAGGCGAGCTAGCCGGTGGAAAAACCGTACTTGACGTATTTAGTTATGCCGGCGGATTTTCAATTCACGCGCTAATGGGCGGGGCCAAGGAGGTTACTAGTGTCGATATTAGCAAACAAGCCTTGGAAGTGGCGAAAGAAAATGCCGCTTTAAATTCATTTTCCGGAATACATAAAACAGTAGCCGGAGATGCATTTACAGTACTAGAACAGCTTAAAAAAGAAGGCACGACCTTCGACTTAGTAATAATCGATCCACCCTCTTTTGCGAAAAGTCAAAAAGAGGTTCCAACGGCCAAAAAGAAATATGCACAATTGGCGCGTTTAGGAGCTGCAGTAACATCGAAGCGTGGGATGTTAGTACTGGCATCTTGTTCCTCCAGAGTGATTGCTTCCGAATTTTTTTCCATCAATACAGAGGCCTTAAAAACTACTTCAAGATCTTTTAAAGAAGTGGCACAAACCTTTCATGATATCGACCATCCTATTAGCTTTCCGGAAGGTGCTTATTTAAAATGTGGCTATTACCAATTTACACCATAAGAGTTATAAAGCCTTGTTAACACTGGCGTTAAAGAGTATTAAAAAATTTGGTTTACCGTTTTTCGATTGTATATTATTAACAGACATTAAAAAATATAACAATGAAAAAGATACTCACAATACTAATGCTGTTCATTGCAACAGCAGCCTTTTCGCAAGATCCCTGGTGGCAGAAAGACAGCGATACTTTTGAAGCACAAGCAGATAAATTGACCGAGCAATACAGTGCAGAATTAGCATTACGCTCTAAACAAGAAATTTTATTTCAGAAGAAAATCGAAGAATTCTTAATTCGATACGACCAAATCGAACAAAACTATACAGGAAAAGAGAAGCTTGATATGTTGTACGGAATGCGTAAAAATGAAACCGCCGAAATGCGAGATATTCTTACCGATCCGCAATTTCAACTCTATGTAGAACTCAAGCAAAAGTTACAGCCATTAGCCACGGTTGATGAATAACAATACTTAATAAAATAAAAACCCGATTGCGCAATGCAATCGGGTTTTTTTATGAATTAGTGTAAGATTAGGGATTAATCGTTCTTCCCATTGGAAGTTGGTTTGATCGTTGGTTTTTCGGTATGCATGGTCTTTTCCAGCCCTGCCGAATCGACATTAAAGAACTTCAACACATCGGTTGGATTCACGATTTGTTGTGTCTTTTTACCATTAATTGCAATGGGTTGGGTTAATACTTCGTTGTTATTTTGAATAATTTTAAGCCAATCGTTGGTGTCGAATTCTGAAGTGTCGTCTGCTTTTACCACACGTTTATCTACGAGATCGCCCACAGACATGCCCATGGTTTCAGCCAATTCGGCCCAAACGGTATCTGGGACTTTAGTTTGCGCGATATCAATGGCATTTACCTTGTCACGAATTCCTTGTATATAACTTAAGGTGTGCTTTCCCACTCGGGTATTGCTACTGTAGATTAATGTAAATTCTCTGTCGTCTCTTGCGAGTACTCCCATAATGTTCATTTTGGTCAATTATTTATTTTGATGGACACAAATTACATGTGCGTTTTCATTTTTTCCTTTTTCTTTTGTAGTTGTCGTTGTACTTCAGACACTGCCTTTGCCAGAGAAATTTCAAACTTCTCATTGTTCGATTCAGAAAACAAGGTGGTGCCGGGAACGTTTATACGTATTTCGCAAATGCGACCGGTATTGTCGCTACTGGTATTTTCTTTTTTAAAATATACATCGGCCATTACGATAAAGTCGTATTTATCTTCCAACTTCTCTAATTTCTCTGTAGCAAGTTGCTCAAGGCGTGCGCTTGCTGAAACATCTTTATACTCAAAATTGATATTCATAGTGCTCAGTTTTTAAAGTTAACTAAAGATACAATAGGTAGGAGGGAGGAACAAAATTTTAATACGATTTTGTGAATTATTCTATAGGTTGCGGGCTTTCTTCGGAAGGAGGAATGAGTAGCGATGCTACAATTCCGCCTATTAGTGAAACCGCAATTACCGAAAGTGATAACCACTCCGGAATCTCTACATGGTGTACTAAGATCATTTTTACGCCTACAAATCCTAAGATAACCACCAAGCTATAGTTAATATATCGAAATTTTTCAAGCATCCGTGAAATTAAAAAGTACATTGATCGCAATCCTAAAATCGCTAAAATATTAGAACTAAACACGATAAACGGATCTGCCGTAATGGCTAAAATAGCCGGAATGCTATCTAAGGCAAATAACACATCGGTTAATTCGATAATCACTAACGCCAGGAATAGAGGCGTAGCCGCACGCACACCCATTTTTCGAATAAAGAACTTTTCTCCATCCATATGCTGTGTGACCGGAAACAGTTTCCGAAGAAAACGGTAGATCTTCGAGTTCTTAGGATCGAATTCTGTATCGGAAGATCTAGCCATCTTATAAGCGGTGTACAGTAAAAATGCACCAAAGACATAGATGATCCAATCGAATTTGTTAATAAGCGTCACTCCAAACACGATCATCAACGCTCTAAAGACTATAGCTCCTAGAATTCCCCAAAATAAGACTCGATGTTGGTACTTGGCGGGGATCCCAAAAGAAGAGAAAATGACTGCGATAACAAAGACATTATCGATGCTTAATGAAAGTTCAATAAGGTATCCTGTTATATATTTTAGAACGGCGTTGTTCGGACTAAGGTTGGTGGGGTTTTCTATGAGTCCGTTATTAAAAAGCCAATAGATCACACCCGAAAAACTCAAGGCGACGGTAATCCATATGGTCGTCCATATAGAGGCTTCTTTGGTTTTTATAATGTGTGCTTTTCTATTAAATACACCCAGGTCGAGTGCGAGGAAGAGCATGATAACGGCAATAAAAATAATCCAAATGGTCATAGTAGAAAATGAAGTACAAACTTCGGCATTTTTTAGAAACGTAACTATTAAAGGATACCGAATTATTGCGTTAAAAAATATAATTTATTGTTAAAGAAAAGCTTCAAATAACACAGATTAGATAACTTATAACAAAACTTTGAATTATGGCGTTGAACGTAACACAAAAACTCATTAAAGAACATCTTATAAAAGGGGAAATGTCTCCCGGAAAAGAGATCGGTTTGAAGATCGACCAAGCCTTGTTACAAGATGCTACAGGAACACTTGTGCAACTTGAACTTGAAGCTATGGGACTTACAAAAGCGCAGACCGAGGTAGCTGTGCAATACGTAGATCACAACTTGTTGCAGACCGATTACAAGAACGCAGACGACCACTTGTTTTTACATAGTGCCGCTCAAAAATTTGGACTGTGGTTTAGCAGGCCGGGTAACGGTGTAAGCCATCCAGTTCATATGGAGCGCTTCGGAAAGCCGGGTAAGACCTTGGTAGGAAGTGACAGTCATTCATGTGCAGCCGGGTCGTTAGGCATGTTAGCCATTGGAACCGGAGGTTTGGATGTGGCTGCCGCGATTGCCGGGCAACCCTATTTTGTAAAGATGCCGCAAGTAATGGGCGTTAAACTAACCGGCAAATTACCCGATTGGGTAAGTGCTAAAGACGTCATTTTAGAAATGTTGCGACGGCACGATGTAAAAGGAGGTGTAGGGAAGATCATAGAATATTACGGCGACGGTTTACAGCATCTTAGTGCTATGGATCGCCATGTGATCGCCAATATGGGAGCCGAACTAGGCGCAACCACCACTGTATTCCCCAGCGATGAAGAAACCAAACGATTTTTAAAATCACAGGATAGGGAAGGGGATTGGACCGAAATTGTAGCCGACTCCGATTGTGAATACGATCTACATGAAGAGATCGTGTTAGACGAGCTAGTGCCATTAATTGCTTTGCCGACCAGTCCCGGAAATGTAGTTCTTGTTTCTGAAGTAGCAGGAAGGAAAATTAGTCAGGTGGTAATAGGATCTTCTGCAAATCCAGGCTTACGTGATTTTTGGATTGCCGGTGCCATTGTAAAAGGAAGATCGGTGCACAGTGATGTGTCCTTCGATATTAACCCAACCAGTAGGCAGATCATACAGAACATGATCGACAACAAAGCCTTTGCCAATTTGATTACGGCAGGAGCGCGCTTTCACCAAAGCGGATGTATGGGCTGTATAGGAATGGGGCAGGCCCCTGCCAGTGGAACCATTAGCTTACGAACGATGCCACGTAATTTCCCGGACCGATCGGGAACAAAGGACGATCAAGTGTATTTGTGCAGTCCCGAAACTGCGGCTGCTTCCGCCTTAACAGGAACCATTACCGATCCGAGAGATCTTGAAGACCGTTTCGATATGAAGTACCCGAAGTATGAGGCACCCGAACTTCAAATAATTAATACCGATTTGTTGGATGCACCGCCGTCGTCTTCCGAAGAAATAGAACTTATTAAAGGACCCAATATCACTTCGATTCCACATATTAACGAGCTTCAAAACACATACGAGGTTCCGGTCTTACTGAAGATGGGAGATAATATTTCGACCGATGAGATCTTAAAAGCAGGAGCAGAGGTGTTGCCTTTCCGAAGTAATTTACCAGAAATAAGCAAGTATAGTTATATCGTTATTGATCCAACTTTTTACGATCGCGCCATGAAGGAGAAAGATGCACATGGGGGTCATATAGTCGTAGCCGGTGAGAATTACGCACAGGGAAGTAGTAGGGAACATGCGGCCTTAGCTCCTAAATACTTAGGACAGGTGGCCGTAATCGCCAAAGGATATGCGCGAATCGCATGGCAGAATTTGGTGAACTTCGGAATCCTTCCGTTGGAGTTTGAAGATCCTGCCGATTATGAAAAGATCGAACAAGGCGATATGATTGGGTTTAAGGATCTTAGGAAAGCTGTTTCCGAAGGTGATAAAATATCGGTACTCGTGAAAAAGTCTTCGGGTGTGATAGAGATCCCAACAACTCACAGTATGAGCGACCGACAAATTCGTATTCTTTTAAAAGGTGGAATTATAAACGATTTTAAAGAGCGCTTAAAAATGTGATCAATCGCTCCAAAAAACCTAAATGTTTGTTGAGGGTTCGTTAAAAGTTCGTAAATGCATATGGTCTTCCTAGTTAGAGACCTTATATTTAAAATAAAAAGATGATCGAGAAAAATACCCCCACACAATTTGATATTAATAATCTGGTAGAAAATCGCTGGAGCCCACGAACGTTTGCTTCTACGCCTATTAGCGAAACCCAGGTAAAGACCTTATTAGAAGCAGGGCGATGGGCACCAAGTAGCAGTAACATGCAACCGTGGCGTATAATTTGGGGCATCAAAGGCACGCAGATGTACGATCGTATTTTTAACTGTCTGGATGATTTTAATCGCGGATGGGCCGGAAATGCACAGGTTTTATGGATAAATGCCTTTAAAAAAACAATGAACGACTCTGATAAAGAAAATTTTCACGCCCTGCATGATTTAGGGCTATTTATGGGTAATGTGTGTTCACAGGCACAGCACATGGGGTTAGCCGTGCATCAAATGGCCGGGGTGCAACACAAAAAGGCGCATCAAGAATTTAGGTTTACAGACGATTATCATGTTGCGACAGCAGTAGCGTTTGGATATTATGGAGGAGATGTAAGTGACCTACCCGAAGATCTTCGGAAGGAAGAAACCAAGAAAGAACGAGAACGCAAAACGCAAGATGAATTTGCCTTTAATGGAAACTTTAACAGCAACAAACAATAAAGACATATGAAAACGAAAGAAACGAGAAAAAAGAAGCATGCCGATTTTCAAGACAGCTATCGCAGATCGTCGAATTTTGGAAAGGCCATTAAGAATGAGGATTTTGCTGTAACAGGTAATGGCAAACTAAAGTTAACCGACGAGGAGCGCAAAGCACGTATGAACGTGGCCGATTTTTCTTTATCGGAAGAAGAAGAATAGCGCGAATTGAAAAGCGAAATTTTTAAATAGAGCCAAAACGACAACAAAGGGCAGTCATCAACTAAACAATTAGTTTAATTGAAGCTTTCTCACACAAGGGGACTACAGTAATTTTGAGTTAGTATTGTTGTATTTGCAGGCCTTGCCGTGGTATGGTTCTTGTGTTTTGATGTTCGGAAACTTAGCATAGTAATAGAATGAAATTTTACAGTTATATATTGGTACTGTTATTAGTAGGATGCGCCGCAGGTTCAACAACGAGTGCTGATCGTACTACTAATAGTGAAGAATTAGCACGGATTATTAGTTCGGTAACGGAAGGAACGCTTGTTATGGAAATGGAATGGGCGTATCCTGTAGGCGGCTCCCAGATAAACTTAATAGGAACACCAAATCATCTTACATTTAAAGACGGAACGGTTACAGCAGCTTTACCGTATTTTGGCGAACGACATGCGGGTACTATTTATACAAGAGACGGCGGCGTACAATTTAAAGGAGTACCTAAGGAGCTTGAGATCAAGGAGAACGTAAAGAAAGGCACACAGGTGATAGAGTTCGATATTCGTGAGCAAGGCGAATTGTATGATGTACGTATTATGTTTTACGACAATTTAACTTGTAGTGTTTACGTGGTAAGTACGCAGCGCGAATCGATTCAGTACGACGGTCGAGTAGTACGATCTAAAGAGTAGTGTATTGGTTTTAGGAGATAGAAAGCATTACATTATCTACTTTCCTATATTTTCTATTTGACATAATATAAATTATAGTACATTAGATAGCAAATTGCTGTATGCGCAGCATTTTACATAATTACAGATATAAATTCCGCGTCAGTGGATTATATCGTTACGTAATTATGTAAAAAGCAATTTGTGGTTAATACCATCGAATGTTTTACTAATTACGCTGTGCTATTTGATATAAAATCAGTACTAGTGCTTCAGTACTTGAACGGTACTGATTTTATGGCAACATGTCGACAGTTGTGTTATTTAAATAAAAACGAGCTAGTAAGCTACTACAACTTATTTTCTATAATTTTTAGAATATCATACACCAACTTTAATGTGTTTTTGGAAGCTTCTAATTGGTTTAAAGTACCTGTAATATAAGTGTCTAATTGAGGACAGTACCATAAGAAAGAAGCTGTACTACCTGTGTGTCCAATAATTTGTAAGTCTGTTTCAATATTCAATAGGTCCTTAAATGACACTTTTCGTATTCCAAATCCATATTCCATTCCCACAGTTTCATTAACCCAATCTTGCATTGCCAAACGCGTTTTCTGTTTAACAATTTGGTCATTATTGTAAGCTTCAAAAAACGCAATTAGGTCTTGGGTTGTTGCTACCAGACCTCCGCCTCCCCAATCGGCGCTTAAACTCTTGATTGATGATAGCTCAAATTCACCAACATAAAACTTGGCTATAGACAGTTCATTATTTAGAGGCGATGATTTTAAATTAATGTATGATCCATCCATACTTAAAGGTTGAAAAATATATTGCTGAAAGAACCTATCTAACGATTTACCGCTTACTTCTTCTATTATCAATGCTAATAGCACATATGCTGTATCGGAATAATGATAACCCTTACCAGGAGGAAAAAGAGGTTTCATCTTCACCTTCGTGAATTGTATTATTTCTCGAGCCGTCCAAGCCTTATTCGTGTCAATTAGTAATTGATCTATAATAGCAGGACTTCCATCAATTGTTACATCGGTAAAATAGTCCGGTAAACCGGAATTATGCTGTAATAATTGAGCTATAGTTATTTCTCTTGAATACTCTTTACCCTTTAAAAGGTGAAGGTGATCTATAAGGCTCTCCGGTAAATATTGAGCTATTCTATCTTCAAAGTTCAACTTTTTATGATCCTTTAATATTCCAATAGAAGCAGCTGTAAACATTTTAGTAATACTCGCCGTATAAAAGGGACTTTCTGTAGTAATGGTATCTTCGGAATTAGATGCACTCTCGACTAAATGAATATTTATGCCTTTAGATTTAGAATACACGTGCAGAAAAGCGCTTCTTATTGTTTCTTTTTCTAGTTTAGTTTTAAACAACTCCATAACCTCTTTATGTACAGATTGTTGACCAAATGAGGAAATCGCTAAAAAAAGAAATAATGCTTGTAGACTACTGTTTTTCATGTATTTTCTTTATTTACTGTTAATTACAGCATATAAATTTAGAATTTTATTATTAGTGCCGATCAAATTTCAAAGCGATATGAGATATTAAAGTATCTCGACAGCGCATTATACCACACTTCCAACTACTCCCATAACATCTTTCACACTTTTTTTACAGCAGTTTGACAGTCCGTAATAAAATATCGGCTACGTTCGTAGTAGATTAAAATAACTACACATGCGAAATAGAATTGTATTCCTACTACTCCTTATAAGTAACTCAGTTCGCCTTTTAGGGCAAGAGGCACCTCCTACATTAGTGAAAATAGACGATTCTTGGGGTCGTGAAATTATAGCCTTTCCCATTGACTGGGCACCAAAAGTAGCACTTTCAGGCTATGAAGAACTGCGTTTCGCTCCCGGTTGGGATCAAGAAGCGCATCCAAATTTTTGGTCTATGGTCATTGTTTGGAACGTAACGCAACAAAAACTCCTGACGGTTTCAGCTATAGCAACGAATATGAAAGATTATTTTGATGGACTTATGAAACCTAATCATTGGGCCACCGATTTTCCGGAACCATCAATTCAATTGGAAACTATTTCCGAAGAAAATACAGAAATGACCTTTATGGGAACCTTACGCTTTTTTGATGGATTTCATACGGGCAAACTGATAACGGTACAACTACAGGGTTCTCAACACTTTTGTGCCGACACCGATCGTTCGTTGGTGTTGTTTAGAATGTCGCCACAAACCCCGGAACACGATATTTGGACTACCTTGAACGCCATCAAGCTGTTACCGTCAAGTTGTGAACCGGATCATTGATCAATCTCCAGCTTGTACCCTACTCCATGTATATTGGTGATCTGTACCCTTTCATCTTCTTTTAATTTTTTCCGAAGTTTGGAAATATAGGTGTCCAGACTCCTGCCTACAATTACGCCATTGTCTTCCCATACTTTTTTGGTGAGTTCTTCTCGTTTTATGACTTCGTTAGGACGTGAGACCAATAGCTCCAATAATTCGCATTCTTTGTTCGATAAAGGGATCTCTACGGCTTCTTTAACAATTTTATGCTGTTCGGGGTAAAACCGAAAACTTCCCAGCGTGGTCACATTTTCTTCTCGCAACTGTCGCCGATACGCACTATAACGGCTATAGAACACCATGCCTAAAAACGCAAGCACCAGTCCGACCAAGAGGTAGAACCAGCGTTCGTCATTGGAGGCTGTAATGGCAGATTCAGTAAACGTAACTACAATAATATAACAATCTTTCGGCAAGGCGCGTCCTCGACACGGAATTAGCGTGGTGGCGGTATTACCGGTCATTTCATAACTGTAGGCCGTTTCTCCATCGATACAACGCAATACTTCTACGCGATATCCTTCAGGTAAGGATGCGTTCTTGAAATGAGTAGCAGTGGCCTGTAACAGATCATCCGGAAGAATGGATAGAGCTTCTTCGAACGACAGCACATATTCCTGAGACGGTGTTTCCCGAACCGGCAACACCAACGAAGTTGTATCCGCTACCGAGACCAACAAATCATTTCCTATCGCACGCATGGCAATTTTAGCTCGTTTAGAAAATGACGTATCCTCACGTTCGTTTTGAGTGCATGACATACTGCTACAAAGCAATACGAGTATAAGAAGTAAATAGCTTATTGGTTTTTGAAACATAGCACTGCAAATAACCTACATTTTCATGAAATTTTACAACGGTTGACATTTCTTTTACACTCTTTTGACATTTTCTACACGCCTCCCTCCTAGTTTTACACCAAAATCAAATCATTATGCGAACAGTATTTTATATTCTTATGTTAGTCGTCGGACTATCGGCTACGGCCCAATCTCAAACAACGTATACCTTAGATCCTTTTGCCAGTTCAATACAGTGGAAAGGGTCTTATAGTTTTTCGTTTAGTTCTCATACAGGTACATTACATTTTAAAGAAGGAGAACTCACTACTAATAATGGTACAATTACCGGTGGCACCTTTGTTGTCGATATGACCACCTTGAGCAACGAAGATCACTTATTGGGAAGAGGTCCTGTTACACACTTAAAGAATGAAGATTTCTTTGATGTGGAAAAATTCCCGGAAGCTACATTGGTTATCACCAAAGTAAATTATAGTAAGAGTGAAAATAGGCATGAGATGCAGGCCGACCTCACATTAAAGGGCATTACCAGACCTATAATCTTTAGAGCATATGCCGACGGACCAAAAAAACAGCTTTCGGCTCAATTGAAATTAGACAGAACCCTATGGGGTATAACCTACAATAACAAATTGAAGAATGAGGCAATTTCAGATGCTATGGAACTCGATGTACTGTTACAATTTTAGAGATCGATCGTGCAAATAATAGTTAGTCCATAAACCGGTAAAATAAATACACTTTTAAGGAAGATCTTTCCGAAGTAATACTTAAGAAGTTTCGCTAGCGTCGGTTAATACGAAATTTCTAAATCGGTCCCATTTTGTGAGCAACCATAGTGCTAATCCTATATCAAAGACCAGTATTTCTACATACCACGGATAGGTATCCGGAACGATTACAAATGCAAGCAGCATAATTAGAACACCGGTGATACGAAAAATAGGCAGTACAATTGCTTTATTCATTTTATATGGTATTTAACTATAGGTCACAAGATACTCATAAAAATTTCAATGGATCGGTTCTTTTTCTGAACCTTAGGCTTCTAACTCTTTAATTACGCGTTCTGCAGAGGCGGTAACGCGTTTATAACTTCGGTATCCCCAACGACTAACAATTATCATAAAAGCTATCCCGAGTCCGATGGCGATGAAGAAGGAAACATCCATTTCTTTTTGGAACAACGGGTCATTTCCGAAGAGATGATTGCTCACCGGAATAATACAGACAAAGAATAGAAATCCGAGCGCCATTCCTACCTGCTGAATAAGAAGCATTCGTTTCTTTTTTCGTGTAAACGCAATAAGTGTATTCTTATAATTATCGAGTGTAAGATCCAGTTGTTTCATATTGCGTATGGCACCTAAGGTTAAAATGGGTAAAATGGTAAGAAATGCGATACAAAATAAGCTACAAACAAGCAGATACGGCTCGTTCATCTTATTGAGCGAGAATAGGAGCACAATGGCTATTGCAAAGCAGATTACGGCTCCAGAGGTTTCATAGGCGGTTAATGCGCTAAATCGGTTTTTATATTTTTGTTGTGTCATCTCTATTATAAGTTTATCGGTTAAACGTTGTTGATTTTCAAGTTTCTGACTCATGTCATTCCAAACGGTTTTCATTTCATCTAAATCCATGGTCTTATTTTTTAATTGATTTTTTTAATCGCTTTTTAATTCTTCCAATTCGGGTGCCTATGTTCGAAGTGGATAAGCCTGTTATAGTGGCGATCTCATCGTGTTTTTTTCCTTCTAGATAGAGCAAAATAATTCCCCTGTCTATGGCTTGCAGCTCCTTTATATGTGTGTAGAGTAATTGTATTCGTTCTTCCATCACCGCATCGGCTGTCTCTTGTTTTAAGTGTAGCGTGTCCAACCCAACGTTGTGACCGTTTCGTTGTGCCTGCTTGTTAAAGAACAGTGCTGTATTTAAAGCAATTCGATACATCCAAGTACTTACCTTGGCATCCCCTCGAAATTGCTCAAAGCCTTTCCAGAGCTGATAAACGATCTCTTGATATAAATCCTTTTGGTCGGTTTCATTCTGGGTATACACGCGAGTGATCTTATAAATAATTCCTTCATTTTCTTTAATGATC
>NZ_QOLC01000088.1 GCF_003333325.1 Candidatus Ulvibacter alkanivorans
GTTGATCGGCTTGAACATAAAATATCAGTTATTTTTTCGAAGCTAAATAATACCTTATCGGTAAATTTACCTTTAGAGCTTTTATACGTAAATCTTCGGAAGAAATAAACCCACGAATCATAACACTGTTTATTAAATGAAAGTATTATGTAAAGCAGAAAAGGAGCAGTAAAATTACTGAACACCGGATTTTTAGTGTAAATCAATAAGATCTTACCCTAATACATAAAGACGTTATTGTGTAATTTGAAATGTCGTTCACAAATCGGGGGCTACTACTTGGCGTGAATTTAAACCTCAGCCATGGCTTTCACACCTTGTAATTGTCTGAATTTCGAAGGTGACATACCTGTTTTTTGTTTAAAAACACGGTTAAAACTGGTTTTTGACTGAAAACCACATTCATAAGCGATACTTAATAGGGTGTATTTTTTTTCTGTGTCTTCGATGAGTTTCTTTTTTACTTCGGAAACTCTATAGGTATTTATAAAATTGTAGAAATTCGTTTGAAGGTGCTGATTTAGTAATTCTGATAATTTTTTATCGGTAATGCCTAGTTCTTTAGCTAATTCGGAAAGACTTAAAGATTCATTTAAGTATGGCTTTTTCTCATTAAGAATTTCATCAAGTTTTAATTTTAATGCTGCTATTTCTTCTTCTGAAAATACATCGAGTTGACGCGTTAACTTGGGTGAATTTTTATCGATTGATACATTAGAGTTCATGTTATTCGAGTCTTGATTACTAGGTTCTTCTAATAAGAAATTTGGCAATAGTATTTTAGATTGAAACATGCCTTTATATCCTAAAATGCTATATAGAACTATTATACACACGGCTATGATGGTGCCAATATTCCATTCAATTCTAGGAAATATAAGCTCATAAATTGAAAAGATACTATCCAGTATCACAATAGTAAATAAGCCTATGATTAAATAATAAATCCAGTCTAGGTTACTACTCTCTACAAAAGAATAAGTCTGTCGTCTAGCTCTTTGAATCCGTCGCACTAACTTTAACGATATAAAGATATACGTAGCGAAATAGGCGTTCTCAATTAGGTTTATATAGTCTGCGACAGCAACATAGTTGCTGTGATAGTCTTGAAAGACGCCTAACGTCATACTTAAAGCAATGGGGGCTGAAAGCAATGATAAATAAAAAAAGTAAGGGGATAGATGAAGTAAAAGCGGTTTAGTAAAATTTTTCGATGATTGTACTAGTGATCGAACATAGAAAAGTAATATCGGTCCAAGTAAAAAACCAGAACCACTTCCAAAAAAAAGTGCCACACCTCCTAAAATTCTAGATCTGTGCAAATACGCGTAGTAATAGAGTAAGAAGAATATAGCGTTTAAAAAAAATATGGAGAGTAGTTTCTTAGACGACCCGCTATTCGATTTTAACAAGAATAGAACCAATAAAAATAGCAGGGACATCCCTGCTATTAATATAAAGTCTACAAACATAGTCCATTTTTCCACGCCGAAAAATAGCATATAATTTGTAAAACACAAAGTGATTTTAGGTTTTGACTCCTATAATTTTATAAACTTCAGAGGTTCATGACTTCCCACTTTTAAGAGATATATTCCACTTTGTAAATCTGTAACCGGAATCGTTAAGTTTTGGTTCAATTTGTGCTTTGAGATCTCTTGGCCCAACGTATTATAAATCACAACCGATTCTCCGATGAGATTGTTGGAAGCTTTAATATTGATTACTTCCTGAGTAGGATTAGGGTAGATGCTTATAGACGTTCGTGTATGATCCGGGATAGCAAGTTCTTCATCAACAATTTTTATTAAATAATTATCTCTAAAGTCTATGGCTGTAACCTCTGTAGACTCGAAAGGATTTGGGTCGATATCCACGGTATTTCCAAATTGGGCTGCTAAGTAAATGTTATTTTGATCGTCAACACCTAATTGGTGCGTATCTATAAAATCGACGCCTCCAAATTGATACGCATTGATAAACATACCATTTGAATTTAAGATAGATATAAATGCATCGGATGCATTGACCGACTCCTTTGTTAGTTCGAACACATCATTTACATCCGGATCAAAATCGGCAGTTCCACCAAAATAACCAACGGTATGTACATTCTCATTTGGTCCAACGGCAATGTCGTATGCAAATAAGGGATCAGTAGATGTGAGATGTCTTGCCCATGCTATGGAACCGTCTGCCAGAACTTTTAGAATAAAACTATTGTAGGCTGCTGTGCTTGTAAAAGTATATTCTCCCGATCCGGAGGTAGGATCGAAATTTACGGTACCGTTAAAGTGTCCGGTGAGGTATACATTGTTTTCGGTGTCAGTTGTAACCGCATAAACGATTACTTCACCACCTTCGGTAAGCACCACATTGGTAATACCTCCCAAACCATCAACTTTGATAGAGTAGCCGGCAAAACCCTCGGTGGCAGTCACAAAATATTCTTCACTCGGGCGCGGATCTAAATCTGACGTTCCTTCGAAAAATCCTGAAATATAAATTTCATTACTATTTTTCACTTCCATATCTAGTGCTAAGTCCAAGTTAGTTCCTCCATAACTATATACATTTACAAAATCTCCGGCACTATCTAACTTCAGTAGAAATGTGTCGCTTGCACCTTGACTCGTTATAAGAACTTCTCCTAAATTGGGATCAAAATCGGCTGTTTCATATAGGTATCCTAACACATACACATTACCCAACTCATCTACACCTATATCGGTTGATTCTTCATAATCAGCTCCACCAACACTTTTAGCCCACATAAATGCACCATCACTATTTAGCTTTAGAATGAAGACATCCCCCCCGCCTTGGGAGGTTAATAACCATTCGTCTGCACCAGGGTTGAAGTCCACGGTATCATCAAAATACCCTGTAATGTAGACATTCCCTTGATCATCTGTCGTAATACCGGTACCATAATCGAACATACTTCCTCCTACATTTACGGCCCATTCTAACGTTCCATCTGCATTTGTCTTTTGAACAAATACATCATAGAATCCATTTGAAATTAGATTAAATTCACTACTGGTGATATCGAAATCTGCAGTGTCGGTAAAGTATCCAGTCGTATAACTGTTACCGTTCGCGTCTACGTGCATTTTCTTAATTACATCTTCCCCCGCTCCACCAAATGGACCTCCCCACTCGAATGATTGTCCAATGGTCGAAATGGATAAACAAAGACAAAAAAGCAGTACGCTAAATTTTTTATTGATCATGTTGAAGTAATTTTAATTAGAATAATTTTTAAATGTTACAGAGCAAATAAACCAATAAAAAAAAGCAAAAGTGCTCCATTGGAAGCAGTGAAACCTATTAGTAGAATTGCAAAAGACATCATAATCAACATAGTAGCTTGGACGAGAAATTTTTTTTCGGTTCAGCTATTTTTTAAGTTAATCTCACATAGCTACGCACTGTAGAACCGGTCATCAAAAAAAAACAACTCCTTGTGGCCAAAAAAAAAGCTTCAGATAAACTGAAGCTTCCTCGATTATGAAAAGAAACTGCGAACTAAGCAGTCTTACCGTAGACCTAAGCGGCCAAGTGTTTGGAGATTCCGAAGAAAATCAAACAGTCAAAAAAAGAATATACTACTATGCCTAAAAGGTCTAATACATTAGCGGTGGCATAATCTATAAAATCGTTCACTCGAACCAATCTCGAATACTTGCTTTATTTTAGAGGAAGATGTTGTAATTACAACTGTTTGGAGATAACCTAAATTAAGGTTGTGAACACCGAAAATTTCTTTCGATATACTTCTCTTGAAAAACATAATTAATTGGTCGTTGTTAGTTGCTGTCTAAATTACTAAAATTTATAATGCTTTTTTGTAGCTAAATTCTGATATTGAGCTTTTTCAGAGTATTCTTACAAAAATGAAGGGTTATTTTCTCCAGAAAAAAGCTGGATCAATTATTTGCTTGTGTCTTTACCATCTTCTATAAATTCTTCAATCGCTTCTTTTTCGTCTCCGTTAAGCTTTGGGTTGGGTGGGGTTTGGACTTTTTTTTTAAGATGGATCTCGTAATACATTCCAAAATGGTCGCTACCAAAATATTGCGATCGCTCCATCACATCTACATAAAGGTCTTTAGTGTGAAACAAATGATCTAGCGGAAAGCGCATAAAACGATAGCCTGCATGATAGGTAGCATAAAACCCTCGTCCCACTCTTGGGTCGATCATTCCTGTCATTCGTTTGAATAGCCGTGTGACTCGTGACCAAACCACATCGTTCATATCCCCACAAACAACGGTGGGCTTATCGATCTCACGTATATGTTTTCCAACCAACATTAATTCTGCATCGCGTTCTTTACTAGTTTCGTTTTCGGTTGGGCTTGGCGGTGCTGGGTGCAAACAAGCGAAGAATACGGTCTGCTCATTATTCAATTGATATTCAAAATAGATAGAGGGAACATCTTCTTCAATATGATAATTTACAGAAGGATCGATCAACTCTTTTTTAGCGTATAAATGCATTCCGTAATAATTCTCCAATGGGATCTTTACCGAATACGGATAGGTTTTCTCTATTTCTGAAAGTCCCTGCTCCCAATCTTCGTTCGATTCCATCGTAAGTACCAGATCGGGATCGTAGTGAGAGATCTCGTCTTTAAACTTCTGAAAATTGGTATTGGTCTGCAATACATTGGCTGCAAAAATTGAAACCATCCCATCGCTAGGACCACTAGGTCTTCGTCTTGGATACATTGCGCTATATGGAAATACTTTGAACGCTTGATAAACGATCACAGCAACTAAGCATCCTAGCAGTATCCAACTAAAAACGGTCCAATCTTCTTCCAACCACAAAAATAAACCGAGTAGCAGGAATTCTATTGCCAAGGTTTGCAAACGCACAAAATCGGGAGTGCGAAAGAACCAATGTGGATTCTCCGTAGCAGGAAGAAAGGGGCTTATTATAAAAATGATAATGAGTATGTACAAAATCATAAGTATAAAAGTAGGTAATTTTCCATCTTAAATTAGGTATTTTTGCAGTTCAATTTAAAAAATAGTAGAATCGGGATATGATCAAAAATGATGCGACCTTAGCGTTGTCCAAGACAGAGATGAAAGAGTACGGTTACAAAGTGATCGATGCGATCGTCGAACATTTTGAGACGCAATCAAACAAATTGCCTGTCGCATTGGCGACTCGTGAAGAAATGGATCACACCTTTTTGGAGCAAGCTCCCGAACTGGGAGCTGATGCCGATGAAGTCTTGGAGTTTGTGTTACAAAAGGTGATGACAAAGAGCTCGATCGTCTCGCACCCTAAAATGTATTCGTTTGTCCCGGGACCCAGCAACTATATAAGTACGATGGCCGATACCCTAGCGACAGGATTTAATGTTTTTTCGGGCGGATGGACAGCTTCTCCGGCAGCGGCCGAGATCGAGATTGTCACTATGAATTGGTTGCTTGGCTTATTCGGATTTCCCACAAAAAAAGGAGGTGGAATTTTCACGAGTGGAGGTTCGATGGCAAATCTAACTGCTATTGTAACAGCGCGTCAAGTGAAATGTGGCGAAGATTTTTCGAAAGCCGTGATCTATTTGTCAGATCAGGCTCATTCTTCCAATATAAAAGCGATTCGAATTGCCGGTTTTTCGCGTAAACAGATTCGTATCATTCCAACCGATTCTGAATTTAAATTCGCACTCAACAAACTAAAGAATGCCATAGCGAAAGATCGTTTAAAAGGACTGCAACCATTTTGTCTAATTGCAACGGCCGGAACTACCAATACAGGAACGGTCGACCCACTTGCGGCCATGGCCAAGATCTGTAAATCTGAAGACATTTGGTTTCATATCGATGGAGCTTATGGTGCTGCTGCGGTACTTTCAGAAAAAGGGAAGAAGGCGCTCAAGGGAATTGAAAAAGCAGATTCACTTACGGTCGATCCACATAAGTGGTTCTTTCAGCCTTATGAAATTGGCTGTTTGCTGGTGCGAAATCACAAATGGCTTAAATCCACTTTTACAGAAAAACCGGAATATTTAAGAGACGTAGAAGGAAATCCGTCGGAGATCAATTTCTTCGATCATGGAATTGAACTTACGCGTAGATTTCGCGCGTTGAAATTCTATATGTCGATTAAGACATTCGGACTCAAAGAATTTCGTAAGGCGATTAGCTACAATATTGAAATTGCAGAAGCCACAGAATCTTATCTTCGGAAAAGTCCGAATTGGGAAGTCACATCTCCAGCAACCTTGGCGGTTATAAATTTCCGGTATAATCCTATAGGGAACCAGCTTTCTGAAAAGAAATTGGATGCCTTAAATCAGTATATTTCTAAAAAAATGGTGGCTTCTAACGAATCGATGTTAGTAACGACTGTGCTCAACAAGCAGGTAGTGTTGCGTATGTGTCTTATTAATCCGCGTACCACTTTTCAAGATATAAAAGAAACGCTGGAAATGTGTGAACAATTTGCAGAAGAAAAACCGCTCACTTGACCAAAGCAATAGATAAAGATATTGTAATTATTGGAGGTGGCGCTGCAGGCTTTTTCACTGCCATCAATATTGCCGAGAATAGTCCCGGCGCACGTATTCGCATTCTCGAGCGAGGTGCTGAGGTGCTTACAAAGGTAAAAGTTTCAGGAGGCGGGCGTTGTAATGTGACGCATGCCGAATTTCTTCCGAAGGAATTAGCAGCCAATTATCCACGAGGGGCCAAAGAATTGTTGGGTCCTTTCCACAAATTCATGACAGGTGATACCATAGAATGGTTCGAAAGTCGAGGTGTAGCACTAAAGATAGAGGAGGACGGACGTATGTTTCCGGTTACCGATAATTCGCAGACCATCATAGATTGTTTTACTTCGGAAACCGAGCGCTTAGGCATAGCGGTCAAGCGAAACTGTTCGGTAAAACGTATCCTAAAAAAGGATGATGGATGGGAGCTCGAAACAACCAAGGAGACACTCTCTGCACAAATTCTTGTTGTTGCCACCGGAAGCAATCCGAAGATATGGCAGCAGCTAACAGCGTTGGGACATACTATTGTGCCGCCCGTCGCTTCTTTGTTTACTTTTAATATTAATGATGCGCGAATAGACGACCTGCCCGGCGTAGCGACAAATGCCTCGGTGGAGGTCCTTGGTTCACCTTCCGATGCGGAGTCGGAGGAACATGTTCTGAACAATAAAAAACTTCAAAAGCTAAAAAGCGTACTACACGCGCAAGGACCTTTGTTGATCACACATTGGGGCATGAGTGGACCGGCAATTTTAAAGCTTTCGGCGTGGGGAGCACGTATCTTGGCACCTTTACAGTATAAATTCCTGATACGGGTGAATTGGCTTACCGATGTTTCCGAAGAAAATTGCAGCACCCGACTACAGGAAATTAAAGATACCTTTCCGAAGCAAAGCTTGTATACGCATGCACAATTCGGACTTCCGAAACGCTTATGGCGAAATATTTTGATTGGTTGTGAAATTGTGAAAGACGAACCCTGGGCAGCTATTTCGAGAAAGCAGCTTAGAAGGATCGCCGTTGCATTAACCGCTTCTATTTTTAAAGTAACAGGAAAGAGTACCTTTAAGGAGGAATTTGTTACCGCGGGGGGTGTGGAATTGACCGAGGTGCATTTTAAGACCTTTGAAAGTAAATTGCATCCCAATCTGTACTTCGCCGGCGAGGTGTTGAATATTGATGCGATTACCGGCGGATTTAATTTTCAGAATGCATGGACCGGTGGTTTTATGGTGGCTCAGGCAGTTTCTGAAAAGTGCTAACAACCAATTAAATTGAAATGCTCTTTAAGCGCGTTTCCGAAACACAAAAAATAGCAACACAGCAATTACGACGATGCCTATGAGCCAATACCAAAGCGGACTGGTTGAATTTATTTCCAAGGGTGTAGTATCGCCCATCAATACCAAACCGGCCCAATATTGAGGAGAGGCCACACGCCCTTCTGCGGTGCTTAAGTAATCTAATTTTGCCAATCTTAGCGCCTTGTCTTTAGGGATTCCCTCAGCCAGATGATCATAGAAGGACGAAATAATGGCAGCGCTGGATTGTTCGTCCACCTTCCAAAGACTGGTTAAAATACTATTACTTCCGGCATAGTTAAACGCATGTGCCAGTGAGATCATACCTTCACCTGCTTGATAGGTGGGTTTTCCCGTTTCGCAGGCCGTTAATATAGCCAGATCTGAACTTAGATCATAGTTATAGATCTCATAGGAGTACAATGAATTATTATCTACGGAAGCATCACTTGAGAGGTCCTTTGCAAAGATAAGTCGGGACAATTCCGGACTCACATTGTTAGATTCGGCGTGGGTGCCAATGTGAATGATCTTGTTTTCACTTGCTGAAGTAAGGAACAGTTGTTTTGAAGCATTTTCATTAAGATAGGAAGTGCCGTCAAAAACACGCGCATATTTTTCTGCTACTTCGAGGCTGAAGGGTTGTGGGAGCAAGGTTAGGTAGGATTTGTCTAAGGTGACCGAATCGGTAATTGCCATTTTGTAATCATCTTTCATCTTTCCGGTAAATTCAGGGACGAATGCAATGAATTCATTTTTAAAAAGCATGGGCTCTTCCGAAGTACCTAACATTAAAAGGCTAAAATTATAGGAGATATTATGTCGAGCCAGCAGCGAATTATCTGTGAGCTCTTTAAAAGTAACGATTGATTGTGGGGTAAGCATTTCAAAACTTAGATTGAAAAGTGGACCATCGGGAATAATAACCACATTTTCGGTAGTCACATGCGCCTCGATAGGTTTCCAAACGGTATTGTACAATCTGTTCAATGGTTGACTCACTGCGGCGATTTCGAATGTTGCTTCTTGGAGTTTTAGAATGTCTTCCGCTATATTTCGGTCATTTAGTTGTATCATTCTTTTTTCTGAAGGCGTGATCACAAACGCATATAAATTATCTTCCACGTATACATAGCGAACAACGGTAGTGTTATCGGGAATGTCGTCGTAACGAGATGCGATCGATTCTTCTAGAGTACCATAACGCATTGTATAATAGTTGGGGTAGCTGGTTTTAAGAGAATCTAGAAATGCGTTCCACGCTCGCTGGGTGTCTAGAAACGTTGAAAAATTAGCTGTTTCAGAAGTAAGCGAAGATGAAAGTGCACTTTTCAAACTTCTTTCTCTGTCCAATACCGATTCCGGGATATTCTTAAATGCTATGGTATTCCGAAGATTTAAACGTGATCGAATGCGATTGTAGATCGCCGATTCGTGAAGGGCAATAGCATCATTAAGATAGGATTCATCACCTGTTATTCGATACAATTCGAGACGTAATTTCTTGGCAAAACTGAATAGGTCGTGGTTCTCTTCTATCAACAAACTATAATCTTCGTAAGAGCTAATTATACGTTTGCGTTGCTCTAGTATTTCTAATCCGTCATCAATTTGATTGGAAAGCATACGTAGAAAAGCTTCGTCATGTTGTGTTTCCAAATTATACTTTGCCTTAGCATTAAGCAATAAGGAACGAGGTCTGGAATACTGAACAAAGATCGAATCTATAGGATTCTTTAGAACGGCCTCTACTTTAAATTCACTCGCCGCTTCACTAAATTTTAATGCGTTCTCATAGTCTTTAAGATCATAGTAGATTTCGGCTAACGTAATTAATCCTTTTTGTTCTTGGATCGTATTTTTAAAGCTCCCGGAGGTAGTAACTTGTTGAAGTTCTTGCGCCAAATTTACGGCGCGTTCTTGCTCCCCGTTCGTGGCATAGAAAAGTGCCATAGTACTAAGTTCTAGTAAGTACTCATTGTTATAATTGCCTTGTAGCACTTCTCTATAGAGCAATTCACCACGATCAAATAAACGTGCTGCTTGGGTTATTTCTCCTTTTTGCTCGTATACTTTAGCCAGTGTTGTTAAGGCGGCGGCGTGCCAATAGAATTGAACTACTAAGCCTTCTTCTATTTGACGGATCGCGTCTTTTAATAGTTGTTCAGCACCTTCTAGGTCTCTAGTGTTTAATTTGGCTTGCGCAAGAATGATCTTTGAAATAACTACATTGGGGTCGTTGTCATTCTTATCTTTTTTCTTTTGTAAATAGGAGTAGGTGATAATTTCTTCGGCCTTTTTAAATTCTCCTATGGCGTTGTAGAACACCCCTAAATTATCGATAGCGACCAACTGATTCCCCCTAGCTGCCATTCGCAATTGCTCATCTACTTCTTTATCAATATATTTTTGAAAGTTCGTAATGGCCGATTCCGAATATTGAATGGCCTCATGGTTCTTGCCTAAGATGTTAGATACGACTGCCATATTCATTTTAACCAACGCCGGACGATAATAGGTGTTTATTGGAGTGTCGTCGGTTTTGGTAAGCGCTTCTAAAGATTGATTGAAGTAATAATTGCAACTATCCATTTTCCCTTCACGCCACATGAGTCCGCCAAGCGCATTGTTTATTTGTTGAGAGAAAACATGGTCTACCTTGTTACTGGACTTGACTAATCGATTCGCACGTTGGTAGTGTATTTTAGATAGTGGATAATCCCCCATGGCAGAAGCATAATATCCTAGATTGTATTGTATGTCAGCTTTAGTGGCTCCTTTTTCTTCCGTTTGTGCTTCTGCAAAGCGATAGGCTTCTTGCAAGGCTTCAAAAGCTTTTTCTGGTTTTCCTGTTTCACTGTAGATCCAAGCCAATTCCTTTAACGCTTGTTTACTAATACCGGGGTCTTGGTGCTTTTTTAGTTCTTCAACAAATGCTTTTGCTCGTTTTAGTGCAGTGTTCCAGTCGTTGTTAGCAAGTGTATAACTTCCTACAAATTCCACATAATAGGGTAGGGTGTCATATTTTTTTTTACTTCGGAAAGTGTTGAGCTGCGATTCAAGCTCCAGTGTAGCTGCCGCTATTTTACCTTCGTTAATTAGCTGCCGAAGCTTTTGGACCCCGTTAATAGTGTCATGTTGCGAATACCCAGAAGTAGTTAGAAAAAACACTGAAACCACAAGTAAGATCTGAAGGTACAATCGTTTTTTCATAGGTGTTAATTTTAAAGGTTTGCTAGTACCTTTTTTGCCTTTTCGGTAGCACTTAAGGAGAGATGTTTTTTCGCCAATATTAAATCCCCGGCTTTTAAATAGGCCATACCTAAATAGTAATGAGCTTCTTCTTCAAAAATGCTGTTGTCGAAACTTTCAGATTGTGTAAGGTATGTTATTGCTTTTGTTTCATTATTGTTAGCTAATTCGGCCACCCCTAAAAAATAAGCAAGTGTGTCGTTATTGGGTTTCGCTTCGTAAATTGGTTCCCATTTTGCGATAGCGCTTGCATACGCCTTCCGCTTATAATCAACCATAGCTTCGTAAAACGCATAGTCGTTTGTTGTACTCATGGTGGTAGGCAGACCGGGATCCGGAGTAAAATGTGAAGCAAATAGCCTTTCATGATCAGATCCTTGGTTCATCATCCAAAGCACTCCAATCGCAACAATGAGAATTGCCGCGACGGCATAGGCAAACGGGCGATAGTTTTGATGGTTTCGTTCGGCTTTTTCAGTCGAAAGATTTTGGTGGTATCCTTCCATTTTTTCTGCAAGTATGCTGCTTTCAATTGCCATGATCGTATCGCGAATTTCGGCTACTTTTTCGGAAAGCGCAGGCTCGTTCCTTAATCGTATTTCAAACTGAACCTTATCAGTTTCAGAAAGCGATTGATTAATATAGGCTTCGATTTGCTCGAATTCTTCTTGTGATATGTCTAATGGTTCTTTCATTTAATCTTGCTGTCCGGTAAGCGACCGTAATTTTTGTATACAACGATATTTTTTATTGCGAGCAGAGGCTTCCCCAATATTGAATTGAGCCGCGATCTCACGAAGCGATTTCTTTTCAAAATAGAACACCTCTAAGAGTTCTTTACACTCTTTACCTAATTTTTTAAAGGCTTGCATGCCTTTTGCCCTGCGTTCTTGCTGCTCCAAATCCATTTCATGAGGCATATCGGTTGAAGTGTCTTTTAGCTCAAAGACATCTGATAGTGACCCTGTCTTTTTATAGTGAGCAGAACGCAGATGATCCATCCACTTGAATTTGGCGATTTGGTATAAATACCCCTGTAAGGCCGTTTCGTTGCTGGGGGTAAATTTCCCTTCTTTCACGTTTTGCCACATGGTGATAAATGCTTCTTGATAAATGTCCTTAGCTTGGGGCATAGTACCGTTGTTTTTTAAGATATAACTTTCGGTCTTGAAATAATTTTGATGGTACAATTGCTCGAGTACAGTTTCATTGTTTGCTTGAACCGCTTTTACTAATTGCAACTGCTTGTCTATGTGTATTACTTTCCCCATACCGTGTAGTATAGGGAAAGATACTAAAATTTTTGTCGCGACAGTCGCCTTCGGAAATTCTCAAATTACTGTTCTATTTCAAATTGCGTCCAATCGTTAGAGTTCATGCGTTGATCTGTGTTAGGGTTGTATAGACTATTATCGGTGCCAAAATAGGTTCCATCTTTTCCTACCCAATAATACTTATTGCCCATCGGAACACTGTAATGCTCACCAGAATTATGGTTGGCAATAGTGATCGTTTCATTGATTCCGCTAATGGTTTTACTGTGTCCATGGCTATTAATATTACTCCTATTCAAATAGCCGGCATGACTTATGTCTGATATTTCACTGTATATCTTTCCTGTTTCCAAGATTGCGTTTCCTCTTGCATTAATGGCCGCCATACGTTGCTGGTGAGCTGCATTACTAACATTAGCACGTTGCATTTCTTTTTGGTTAAATGCTGCGATCCACTGCGGATTGTATTCTACATGCTCCAAACCGTAGATAAAAGCCTTCTTCGCAGTTTCAAAGTCTTGCGAACGTGCTTGAAGATAGTTGCCGTAAAAGCCCCAATAGCTTCCAAACTGCGATTGATCATTTATTACATTGATTACCGTAATGTACTTCATGCCATTGGTGTCTTTCCATTCCAAGGCATAAGCCTTCGTTGTTTGTTGTGATGGAGCATATTTCCATAGACGATCTCTATAATTTTGTGTCACTTGTGCGACACGAGGTAATTCGTAAGTGGTGAGCAATGTTCTATTGGTCTGCTGTGCAGTAGGCATAAAGAATTCCTGTATAATTTGCTGAAGACTCATAGGCGGACGGTTATTTCCACCGTATTGGCCGTATGTAAAATTCCGACCAAATTCACCGCTTACTTTCAAGTTGTTCGGCCCTTCAAATTTAAACTCACGATTGTTTGTCAATTGTTTCCATGAAGAGGGGAACGGAATCGTGCTAGATACCATGTTTGCTTTAGGATCATAATTCTTAAAGTAGGTGATTCCATTCGTGCGTTGATTGTCGTCATCGTTCGATTTGTCCATGGTGTTTTGTTGTTCGTATTCTTGTGGTATCATTGTATTGGTTTCTGAGTAAGCTGCATCGTTCGAAGCTTCTTTGGCATCATTATTTGGAAAAAAACAACCGGTCTGTAGGAAGCTTATAGAAAGCATGGCTAAAAATAATTGCGTTTTCATGATATGAGGATGTTTGGTTTGTCACTTCATCGAATAATCTTTAAAATGTCATCAATTATTTCTTAGAAGTAGGCTACGCTCTATAATGTTACTGTTTAATTAGTTTAAGGGTCATGGTCTTTCCTTCGGAAGAGCGAATATTTATGCTATAAATACCACTTGAAAGGTTGAGCCCGAATGTTGCTCGACTGGTATTATAAAATCTTTCCGAAGCGACTAATTTTCCCAATACCGAGTGCACTTGTACTTCCCATTGCGAATGTGTTGCGCCTAGATCAATGGTGAAATGACCCTGCGATGGATTTGGAAAAATGATAGGTTTGAGAAGGTCATTATTTTCTGAAATGCCTAATAAGGAAGCATCTGCTAAGAAGACCCAATAGTCCTCAAGACCTTCACTGTCCTCGTCTTTATCTCCAGAGATAGGAGAATCTGAGGTGCAGGCAATTATGTAATTGGTGCCTGGTAATTGTTGAAGGAATGCACGAGATTCATCGCCACTTCCACCTAGCGTGTTTTGGCTTCCCAAGCCACCCGAACTGTCTAAACGTAGGATCCAAAGATCATAACCACCGTTAGAGTCATCCATTTTATCTCCTGAAGCATTTGAATTGGAGTAGCCTGAAATAAGAAATCCGCCGCCATCAATCTCTGCAACATTGGTAAGAAAATCAATGGCACTACCACCAATCGTATTTTGCCATGTGATCTCACCCATCTCATTTAATTTCACCACCCAGTAATCCTCAACACCTTGAGAATCCTCGGTCTTGTCACCCGAAGCATCCGATTTTGAATAACCACCTATTAAATATCCATTATCACTGGTTTGAATAGCATGTCTTACGAGCTCAAGATCATTTCCGCCAATGGTATTATCCCATTGAACCACACCATTACTATCCAATTTTACGACCCAATAATCGATATCGCCAATAGCGTTTTCAGTCTTGTCACCCGATATGTTTGAAGTTGATCCACCTGCCATTAAAAATCCGCCATCGCTTGTTTCAAAAGCTGCTTGCGGCCTATCGATCAAACTGCCACCAATACTGTTTTGCCAAACAATATCGCCACTACTATCCATTTTAATTGCCCAGAAATCACGCTGGCCATTACTTGGGTCGGTCTTATCACCCGAAACGGAACTATCGGAATATCCTCCGGCAAAATAGCCGCCATCGCTTGTTTGCACCACTCTTGCATCGAAATCGGCAGCATCACCTCCGTACGTGCGTTGCCACTCTATGTCTCCGGCACTATCTAGTTTAAGGATCCAATAATCTAATCCACCTCTAGAATTTTCGGTTTTATCTCCCGAAATATCACTGTCTGAACCGGCACCTACAATATATCCTCCATCGGTAGTTTGTTCTATTGAAAGTGCATAATCATCGCCGTTGCCGCCAATGGTGTTTTGCCATGCGATTTGTCCCATGTCATTTAATTTTACGATCCAAAGGTCTAACCCTCCATTCGAATCTTCTGTTTTATCCCCGGATATATCCGATTCTGACGTTCCTGCGACGATAAAACCTCCGTCATCGGTTGCCGTTAAGGCTAATGCTAGGTCTAACTCGCTACCACCAATAGTGTTTTGCCATTGTATGGATGCATCTTGGGCAATTCCTGTTATACTGCCGGCCATTAAAACGGCGATTGTAATAAAATTTTTCATGATCTTGAATTTTTGGTTGTCTACATCATCATCGTCCAAGAATAGTTATGTCATCAATTCGTATATAAAATTTTACCGACCTTGGCTTTTGCGTATATTTGCTTCTGAAAATTCACTTCAATGACAGAAGCTCAATTCCTGCCGCAATCTTATTCAGAAATGCCAGAACAGGGGAGTGTGACTTGGCGTGCTCCCAGTAATATTGCGTTGATAAAATATTGGGGAAAACACGGAATTCAACTGCCTAAAAATCCGTCTATTAGTTTTACGCTAAGTAAGAGTCATACGACGACCACTGTCTCTTTTCAGAAGAAAAAAAACAACGACATCACTTTTGAAATTTGGTTTGAGGGGAAACCAGCACCCGAGTTTGCTCCAAAAATTCAAACCTTTTTAGAACGAATAGAGCCTTATATGCCCTTGGTAAATGCGTATTCGTTTAAGATCGAGACCTCTAATTCGTTTCCACATAGTAGTGGTATAGCATCTTCTGCCAGCGGAATGAGTGCGTTGGCGTTGTGTTTAACAAGTATTGAGCGTTCGATAGCAGGCGTCGAAATGACCGGTGCAGGGTTTAATCAAAAAGCATCTTTCTTGTCGCGTTTAGGTTCGGGAAGTGCTTGTAGAAGTATAGAAGGAGAATTGGTTGTTTGGGGAGCCCACGATTCGATCGAAGGCAGCACTGATCTCTACGGACTTCCATATCCATACGAAGTGCATTCCATTTTTAAGAACTTTCAAGATACGATCTTGTTGGTGGACAAGGGAGAAAAACAAGTTAGTAGTACGGTAGGTCACAATCTAATGCATGAGCATCCATTTGCCGTACAGCGATTTCAACAAGCTAGCGACCAACTTTCGAGGCTAGTTCCGGTTTTAGAGAAGGGAGATCTTCCCGCATTCATCAACATAGTAGAAAGTGAAGCTCTGTCGTTGCATGCTATGATGCTAACATCTAGCCCTTATTTTATTTTAATGAAGCCCAACACATTGGAGATCATTAATCTAATTTGGGAATTTAGAAAAACTACAGGGAGTCATATTTGTTTTACCCTAGATGCGGGCGCGAACGTTCATGTATTGTACCCCGAAAATGAGAAGCAGCAAGTTTTGGCTTTTGTTAGATCGGAATTGACACAGTTTTGTAAAAATGGAGAGTATATTGAAGATGTAAGCGGGAAAGGTGCACAATTGATAGCCAATAAGTTGTAGTGTTTATAAGTACTTCAAAAACCTGATAATTTTAGATAACTTTCAGAAAATATAATTGGTAATACTGTATCTTTGCGGTATAATTATGGTTTTGTGTTAAAATGCTGTACATTTAACATACTAAAATAACACTATGCGTGGTCCCCTTTTCTATTCTAAGATCCTTCTATTTGGTGAATATGGCATCATTAAAGACTCTAAAGGATTGTCTATACCGTATAACTTTTACAATGGCGCGTTAAAGATCGATGCACATAAAACGGTAGGTACTCATAAATCCAATGACAATTTAAATCGTTTTGCGACGTATTTAGAAACACTTCAGAAAGAGCAACCTGAATTGGTTCATTTCGATCTGAAGGCGATGCGTAACGATATTGCAGAAGGCTTGTATTTTGATTCTAGTATTCCGCAAGGCTACGGAGTAGGCAGTAGCGGTGCTTTGGTGGCTGCGATCTATGATAAATATGCTACGGATAAGATCACGGTACTTGAAAATCTTACACGCGATAAATTATTACAATTAAAGGCAATTTTTGCAGCCATGGAGTCTTTTTTTCATGGGAAGTCCTCAGGACTAGATCCGTTGAACAGCTACTTAAGTCTACCGATCTTGATCAATTCTAAAGACAATATTGAGCCTGCGGGAATCCCGTCTCAGACCGAGAACGGGAAAGGAGCGGTCTTCTTATTAGATAGTGGCACCACAGGTGAAACGGCGCCTATGGTACAGATCTTTATGGAGAATATGAAGCAAGAAGGTTTCCGAAGCATGCTCAAAGATCAGTTTGTAAAGCATACCGATGCTTGTGTAGAAGATTTTCTTCAAGGTGATGTAAAATCGTTGTTTGGCAATATCAAACAATTGTCGAAAGTGGTTTTGGACAATTTTAAACCCATGATCCCAAAACAATTTCACACCTTGTGGAAGAAAGGGATAGAAACCAACGCCTATTACCTTAAACTTTGTGGTTCGGGTGGTGGAGGCTATATGCTTGGATTTACCGAAGATATCGATAAAGCACGAACGGCCCTTAAAGATTACAAGTTAGAAGTGGTATATAACTTCTAGCCCTCTCTTTTTCCCTAAAATTGGAGCTGTATGCTAACTAGAAAACAAAAACACTTTTTAATAAAGTCTTTTAGTTTGTTTTCTATTGTTCGAGGGTATAACATCTTAGTTATTGTCATCGCACAATACCTTACTTCTATTTATATTTTAGCGCCTCATCTTCCTGCAAAACAGGTATTATTCGATTTAAATCTATTAATGCTGGTGTTGGCTTCGGCAGCTGCGATCGCGGGAGGATACATTATTAATAGTTTTTACGATAGTGAAAAAGATCTTATTAACCGTCCACAAAAGACCATGCTCGATCGTTTGGTGAGTCAGCGTACCAAACTATCCGGCTATTTCATTTTAAATTTTGTTTCGGTGATCTTTGCGAGTTATGTTTCATTTAGAGCGGTAGTGTTCTTTTCGCTTTACATATTTGGCATTTGGTTGTACTCTCATAAATTTAAAAAATATCCATTCATCGGTAATATTATTGCTGCGACCTTGGCGGTAATTCCGTTTTTTGCAGTCTTTATTTACTATCGGAATTTCGACCTTGTTATTTTCGTGCATGCTACCTTCTTGTTCTTACTTATCTCTATGCGGGAGCTCGTGAAAGACCTAGAAAACCTGAAAGGCGATCTAGCACAAGAATACCATACCATACCTGTTGTATATGGCGAAAAATTATCGAAAAAAATGCTTACGGTGCTGGCTGTACTCACTGCTATTCCTACCTATTTTTTATTGACTCGTTTTGAGATCGGTTATATGAATATTTATTTCTTCGGAAGTATATTAGGATTACTTCTATTTCTGGGAATTCTTTGGTATTCTAAGCGTAAACTTCATTATGTGATTCTTCATAACATTTTAAAATTGATTATTGTTATTGGTGTGTTCAGTATTGTTTTAATTGATGTCGATTTGCTTTTGAATCGTTTTTTGCTTAAAATTTAACACCAGGGTCCATCGGTAATTTCAGAAGCAGAATTCCTATCTTTAAAACATGAAAGATCCAAGATTCCTTACAATCGCTATGGCTCAAATTGCTCCGGTTTGGCTTAATAAAGAAGCGACCTTAACTAAAATTAAAGATCAGATTTCGGAAGCAGCCAAACAAAAATCCGAGCTAATAATTTTTGGCGAAGGGTTGCTTCCCGGCTATCCTTTTTGGTTGGCGCTAACTGGTGGAGCAGAATGGGATACCCAATTAAATAAATCGCTACATGCACATTATGTTCGCAATGCAATTACCATTGAAAATGATGAACTGGCCGAGGTGTGCGCTATGGCAAAACAACATCGCATTGCGATCTATTTAGGCCTTATAGAGCGCCCAAAGGACAGAGGCGGGCATAGTATTTATGCCTCATTGGTCTACATTAACACCGAAGGAGTTATTGCATCGGTTCATAGGAAGCTGCAACCCACCTACGACGAACGATTAACTTGGTCTCCGGGCGATGGTCACGGCCTTCGAGTGCATACATTAAAACAATTTACCGTTGGCGGACTTAATTGTTGGGAGAATTGGATGCCGCTACCAAGAGCTTCGCTCTACGCGCAGGGCGAAGACCTGCACGTGGCCATATGGCCCGGCAGCGACCACAACACAAAAGACATTACACGTTTTATAGCAAGAGAAGGTCGAAGTTTCGTAGTCTCGGTTTCGGCATTAATGACCAAAGCCGATTTCCCGACGAACACACCTTACTACAACCAAATAATTGAACATGCACCCGAAATATTGGCCAATGGAGGCAGCTGTATAGCAGCGCCAAACGGCGAATGGGAAGTAGCACCCATCATTAATAAGTCGGGGAATTTTTATCATACCATAGACTTTAACAAAGTCTTAGAAGAACGACAGAATTTCGATCCGGTTGGGCATTATTCACGTCCCGATGTCACTAAATTGATCGTAAATAGAGAACGACAATCCACATTGCAAATTAAGGAGTGAGTGCATTTTTGTTAGTACACACCTTAAACGTATTGGTGACACTAAGTTATGGCTCCATTCTTCGTACTTGGAAGTTTATTATAGTATCTTTGCAAAAAATATAGAAAATGAGCAGACAGGATAAAAGTAGTAAAGGAAAAGCTTCAGGGCGGGGAGGAAATAATACGAAAAAGCGAAGCAGTGCAAGAGGAAACGCTCCATTTAAAAAAGAGAACACCAACAAGCAGTCAGGACGACAAAATAAAATGAGTGGAAAGTCTACTGCTTCAAAAAATTCTTCCGAAGGAGGAATACGTCTTAACAAATACATTTCTAATAGCGGGATCTGTTCCCGTAGAGAAGCCGATACCTATATCGCTACCGGCCTAGTTTCAGTAAACGGGAAGATTATAAATGAAATGGGCTATAAAGTGCAATTAAGCGATGATGTGCGGTTTGACGGTAGACGAATCAACCCCGAACCGAATGTATATGTATTACTTAACAAACCTAAAGGCTTTGCAACGACCACCAGCGAGAGTAAAGGACAAACCGTTATGGACCTTATCGCAAATGCAACCTCGGTGCGTGTAACGCCCATTGGAAGATTGGGGAGAAATGCAACCGGCCTTTTGTTCTTTACGAATGACGATAAATTAAAGGAAAAATTGAGCAAAAAAGGGATGGAGCGCTTGTTTCATGTAGAGCTCGATAAGAATCTTAAAGCAGACGATCTACAGAAAATTTCCGAAGGACTTAGCGTAGACGGAAAGACTATAGAAGTAGAGGAAATAAGTTATGTGGATAACGCACCTAAAAAGGAAGTTGGCCTTAAGATCAAACATATGGGTAATAGCGTGATTCGCACTATCTTCGACCACTTGGGGTATAATGTGGTTCGTGTAGACTGTGTAACCATTGCTCATCTTACTAAAAAAGACCTGCCACGAGGGCGTTGGAAGATCCTTACCCAAAAAGAAGTAGAGCTTTTTTCTATGCTATAAAATTTTCTTAAAACCTTTGGCGTTTTAAAAAATAGATTACATTTGCCGCGATTTAGCTGAACAAATTGAATCGTGTTTCTACGTTCGGGCTTTTGAGGATTAGGAAGTCATATTCAAAAGCAGTCTGCCAGGCAGTCGACCGAAATTTAAAGCTAGCTTCCGTTTTCTATTCTACCGTAGTATGGGGTCCTGTAATTAAAACAGGTAGTCCGACGCATCGATTAGCCTATTGGCTTACTCCCTTCCGTATCTGATTATAGCAGTTAAATTTTTGTTATATCTCGATAGTTTTCAAGGTATTCCTATTTAACATGTCTAAATTTAGTTTCCACTAT
>NZ_QOLC01000019.1 GCF_003333325.1 Candidatus Ulvibacter alkanivorans
TGATGACAAAAGTCATATTTTTTGAAAACCGATTATTTTAAATTCGTAGCGTAAAATTAAAGTTTATGATAAATCAAAAAATAATAACATAAACTAATTTTTTAACATTTTTTTTAAATTTTTGATATAAAATCATTAATTTTATTACGTGAAATCTTTTTTTACTAAAATATTGGCCTTCTTTTTAGCAGCTACTATATTTTTTAGCACAGCTTCATTTACAGTAGATATGCACTTTTGCTGCAATAAATTGGTTGATATGGCACTCTTTGGAAAAGCCAAAGTATGTGCAGACAAGGCTCAAAAAAAAGATTTAAACACAAAACAGTGTACTTCTCTTCAAGAAAAAGATTGCTGCAGCAACCAAACTTTGATTAAAACAGGTGATGACACCATAAAAAAGGCTCAGACCCAACTTGAGTATGAAGATATACTCTTTCTTAACACCTTTTTTTACACTTACCTCAATCTATTTGAAGGGCTTGAAAAAAACATCATTCCTTTTAAACAATATAGGCCGCCCTTGTTGTCTAAGGATATACAGGTTCTTCACGAGACATATTTAATTTGATTTTCTTACTTGCAGATTGATCATATCAATCTGTATCCTCTATTATAGTCAAAGAACAACTTCTGGCTAAACATTGTTGTATCCATTACCCAACAACACAATTTATCAAATTAACCCAGTAAGGTTAAAACCTTACAAACTATTGAGCCGAATACTCAATAGTAACACCAATACTATAATGAGCTCACCAAAAGAATTCTGGATTAAGAATATGGTTTGTAGCAGATGCCTTAAAGTTATAAAACAAGAACTACAAGAATTAGATATTACTGTACTCTCATTAGAGCTAGGAAGGTTATTGGTAGAAGCACCTAACCTAAATGAGGCTGCTATAACGGACAACGTAACAAGGGTGCTTCACACAAATAGTTTCAAAATTGTAGAAAATGAAGAAGAGATGCTGGTTGAAAGAATCAAAATTCTACTAATCGAGCAACTTGTTGAACTACCATTGGATATGAAAGTGAAGACCTCAGAACTCTTGGCCTCAGCATTGCATCGTGACTATAAGACACTGAGCAAACTATTTTCAACCATTGAAAAATCAACCATTGAAAAGTATTTCATCAAATTGAAGATAGAGAAGGTTAAAGAACTTATCCAACTTAAACAACATTCCTTCTCTGACATAGGTTACCTATTGGACTACAGCAGCGTAAATCATTTATCCAGACAGTTTAAGGAAGTGGTGGGAATGAGTATGACAGATTACAAGAACACAGGAAATTGGAAACGGAATTTCTATGATGAAATTATATAGATATCAACGAAAGTTATGCAGATAAAGGTCTGCAACAGTCATTAATTTTAACAAATTAAATCAAACCAAAAATGAAAAAATTTGTCATCGCATTACTGCTCATCCCTTATCTGGGAATAGCTCAAACTTTAGAAAATTTAGACTACATCTCGCCTTTTAACGATGGCGTTGCCGCCATTAAAAAAGGGAACGAATGGGGTTTTATTGACCAAGAAGGAAAATTAATCGTTGATTTTCGAAATGATTTGGTAGTAACCAAAACAAACAACGCCAATTACCCAATCTTTGAAGACGATAGATGCTTGATTGCCCATCATAAGGATGGGGTGCTCTATTATGGATATATAAATAAAGAAGGGGGAACTGTTATTGCACCTCAATTTCTTAACGCCACCAATTTTAATAACAAAAAGGCAATAGCACTAAAGGTACACAAAGAGACCATTGGCTATAATGATATTTTCAAAAAGGACGTGGTAAGCTATCATTACTTTGAAGTGGTTATAGATAAAACCGGAACGACGATGGACCACTTAACACAACTGGCCTTACACGTTTCGCCACAGAACATAAAAAATAGTAGTTCCCCAACCATAACATCAAAATTTATTTCGGCCAATTTGGTCGCCATAAAAGGAAACAACTCTAAATGGCAAATCAAAAAAATCGAATAGTAAATATTATACTATAACAAAAACTTAAAAATTCAGCCCGATTAATAGCTGATAACCCATTCCCTCTCTATAACCCAATTAGCTATTGGGAATGGGTTTAAAAATAAATTTATGTCTAATTAAATAACAAAGAAAATGAGAACACTATTTATTGGTTTACTGGCAATTGGCCTTTTCAGCTTAACCAGCTGCAAACAAGAAACAGACACGCAAGCACTACTGGAAAATCCTGAGACGCGCACAGAGGTTTTTAATAGCATTGTTGAGAACGATGCATATATGACCGAGTTTATGGAAAGTATGCACGGAAATCCAGCAACAATGAAAATGATGCAAGGCAACAAAAAAATGATGGGGTCTATGATGAATGGACAGGGTATGCAAATGATGATGAAGGATAGCACAATAATGCATTCAATGATGAACAGAATGATGGGCGATGGAAAAATGATGGGAGATATGATGAAAATGATGCACGAAAAAGGAATGATGAGTGAAGACTGTATGGAATCCTGTTCTATGATGATGAAAGATAAGGGGATGGATATGATGTATATGAACAATGAAACAGAAAACAATCATTCTGAACATCACTAATTTCTAACCCATAAAGCAAAGCACAATGAAAAACAGTCACTGGATATGGATGGTCATCGGATGTGGACTACCGTTGCTATTTATTTTTTTAGCACCATCGTTTGGTATAGGAAGCAGTTCTTCTCTGTTCATTTTCATCCTCGTTATGTTCGGTATCCATTTATTTATGCCCCACGGTTCACATCGGCACGGAAGACCCAATGATCGTAAGCATCGGGATGGCAATAACAATCAATCTGAACAGAACACAAAAGAAGAACACAAAAGACATCAAGATCACTAATAAATAAAACACAATGAAGCAAAAATTTCAAATAAACGGAATCAGTTGTGGTGGATGTGTAGCAAGGGTCAAGAAGACTTTGGAAGAACATCCCAATATCGAAAAGGCAGAAATTTTTCTGGCGCCAAAAGGCGCAACGTTTATCACGATGACAGAAAAACTTTCAATTACTGAACTACAAAAGCAACTCAGCAAACTTAACGGATACACAATTACAGAAATAAATTAATAACAACTAAAACCAAAAATTATGCATTTATACGACGGACATTTTGGAGGTATGCACCTAATATGGTGGATTATATGGATAATATTTATTGCTTGGATATTCTTTATCCCAACAGATATTCCCTATCAAAAAACTAAGAAGGACAGCCCGCTCGATATTCTCAAAAACCGCTTTGCAAAAGGCGAAATATCCAAGGAAGAATTCGAAGAATCTAAAAAGATTATAAACTCGGACAACTAAATTAAAACTAAAAATTATGTATCGATTAAACGTAAAGAAATTAGGATTCGCATTCGGGCTTACCGGAGCGTTAATTTACTTGGGCTGTATGATTGTAATGGCAACAGCAGGCCGAGAAGCCACTATAGATTTTTTCAACAGCCTATTGCACGGTTTAGACACCACGAGCATTATTAGGATGGATGTACCCTTATGGGAAGCAGGATTAGGAATAGTACAAACATTTATTTTGGGATGGTTAATTGGTGCTTGTATCGCAGCTTTTTATAACGCTCAAATTAAAAAACAGTAAGGTTTATGCAATACGTCTGGTTCATATGGTCACTTATAATTCTTGTGCTTTGGGCAATCATCTATCTGTTGAGAAAAGAATCAAGAAAAGAGATGCTCAAAATGAGCCTTATAACAATGCCTTTTGGTTTAACTGAACCTTTGTTTGTTCCAGAATATTGGTTTCCACCTTCGCTGTTCAATTTGGCTATAAAAACAGGTTTTGATATAGAGAGCCTTATCTTTTCTTTTGCCATTGGCGGGATTGGCACGGTACTCTACAACCTTATTTTTAAACGAAGCCTCGTTAAAATTCCGGATAGCGAGCGTGGTCACCAACGACATAAGCTACATATTTATATACTATTTGTGCCTGCGCTGGTCTTTTTTATACTCGCCCTATTTACATCGCTCAACCACATTTATTGTGGGATTATCGCTTTGTTCATAGGTGGTTTGGCAACACTCTATTGCCGTCCAGATTTAAATAAGAAGATTTGGGTCGGAGGAATCTTGTTTACAGTACTGTACTTCATTTATTTCGGAAGTATCCTTCCGTTCTATCCTCAATATGTGGAGCTGTACTGGAATCTTGACAACCTGACCCATATTCTTTTCTTGGGTGTACCCATAGAAGAACTACTGTTCGCCTTCACCTTTGGTATGTACTGGTCTGGATTATATGAACACTTGTATTGGAGAAAACTTAAAAACCGAAAGGAATTTTAACCAACTAAAACATTCAAATTATGAAAATACTATTGGCAGTAGACGGTTCAGACTTTAGCAAAGCTGCTGTAGATGAAATCAATAAAATGATATTACCATCATATGCTGAAATCTGCATCATAACTGTATATGAGTTTCCCACTATGATTGGCCCAGAATTAATGGCCACAGGTGGAAGCTTGAACAACTACTACGAAGATTTCATAAGTGGCGCTAAAACAATAGGTAATAAAATTGTTTCGGAAGCCAGCGATGTTCTAAAGAGCAAAAACAAAGCTCTTAACATAACTACTATCGTTGTGAGCGGACTACCCAAAAGTGCCATCCTCGAAAAAGCCGAGGATTGGAAAGCAGATTTAATTGTAGTGGGCTCTCAAGGTCAAGGTGCGTTGTCGCGCTTACTTTTAGGCTCTGTTTCCCAATATTTAGCCACCCACGCCAAGTGCTCGGTACTTATTGCAAGAGATAAAGATAAAGGGTGAATGAAATATGAACAACTAACAAATGAAAGATAGCCACACACATAAGAAAATAATGTCATCTGCCTGCAAGGTAACGGATAATATCTGCCTTCCAGATTCTGACCTACCTCGCGTAGTTATCATTGGTGGTGGTTTTGCTGGTCTGGCATTGGTAGAAAAATTGAAACATAAAGAAGTACAAGTTGTATTGTTCGATAAAAACAACTTCCATCAATTTCAACCTTTATTCTATCAAGTGGCAACGAGTGCTTTGGAGCCAGACAGCATTGTGTTTCCATTTAGAAAACAATTTAAGGGATATAAAAATGTAGTGTTCCGCTTGGCGGAAGTCGAGGAAATTCAACCCTCATCAAATACATTAACAACTACCAAAGGAAAAGTCCACTACGACTATCTGGTACTTGCAACTGGTACGACCACAAATTTTTTCGGAATGGATTCCATAGCCCAAAACAGCTTAGGGATGAAGGATATTCGTGATTCCCTCAACATTCGCCATATGATGCTGCAAAACTTAGAACAAGCAGCCATTACCTGCGATGATGATGAACGTGATTCCCTAACAAATTTCGTTATTGTTGGAGGTGGTCCCGCTGGCGTAGAAATGGCAGGAGCTTTGGCTGAATTTTGCAAATACATTCTACCGAAGGATTATCCAGAATACCCTGCTTCCATAATGAACATTTATTTGATAGAAGCTATTGACGAGTTGTTAAGCACAATGTCAGACAAAGCATCATCAAAAACTTTAAAGTATCTGAAAGACTTAAATGTAAAAGTACTATTCAACGAGTCGGTAAGTGATTATGACGGTTCAGAGGTTACTACGAATAGCGGAAAGAAAATTTTAGCAAGAAACCTCATCTGGACGGCAGGTGTAAAAGGACAATTCCCCAAAGGTATAGATGAAAAACACGTGGTTAGGGGTAACCGCTTAAAAACTGACTCGTTTTTAATGGTAGAAGGCTACAAAAATATTTTTGCCGTAGGCGATATAGCGGCAATGATTACTACAGACACACCCAAAGGGCATCCACAAGTAGCCCAAACAGCAATCCAGCAAGGCAAATATTTAGGTAATGTATTATTGAAAATTATTAAGGATGAAGGCGTAAAACCTTTTGAATACAAAGACAAAGGTTCATTGGCCACAGTAGGAAAACGAAAGGCTGTTGCCGATTTAGGCAAATTCAAATTTGCTGGTTATTTCGCTTGGTTGCTATGGTCAATTGTACACTTGTTATCTATAAGTGGATTTAGAAATAGATTGATGGTTGGTTTTAATTGGGCGGTTAGCTATTTCACTTATGAAAAAAGCAACCGCTTAATTATTCGAAATTTCAAACATAAATCATTAGTCGACAATACAGAAGAATAACTAATTAAAACAAAATTTATATGAAAAAAATAGGAGTTATAGGATACGGAGTCATAGGAAAAAGGGTGGCAGATGCCATCAATTTACAAGATGATATGAAGCTTTCGGGCGTTTGCGATATAATCAGCGATTGGCGCATTCAAAATGCCGTAAGAAAGGAGTATGATATTTATGCAGCTACCGAAGAAGCAGCCAATGATATGGAGTCAAGAGGAATTTCAGTAAAGGGAAACTTACAGGAACTTTTAAAGAAATCAGATCTTGTTGTGGACTGTACACCCAAAAAAATTGCCGCTCAGAATGTCGTTATCTACAAGGAGCAAAACATCAAATTTATTCTACACGGTGGCGAAAAACACGAAACCACAGGGCATTCCTTTAGTGCGGAAAACAACTATCAATCTGCTATAAACTTAAATGCTACAAGGGTTGTTTCCTGCAATACCACGTCTATTTTAAGAACCTTGACCGCCTTAAAAAGAGCCGATTTATTGGATTATGCAAGAGGAACACTTTTAAGAAGAGCTACAGACCCTTGGGAAAGTCATTTGGGTGGTATTATGAATACGATGGTTCCCGAAAAAGATATCCCAAGCCATCAAGGTCCAGATGCTAAAAGTGTTGACCCAGAACTGGATGTCATCACCGCAGCAGTAAAAGTACCGCAAACCTTAAGCCATATGCACTACTGGAATGTGAAATTGAAAAAGCAGGCGACAAAGGAAGAAGTGCTAAATGCTTTCAAAACTTCAAGTCGTATTAAACTAATTCGATATGACCAAGGCTTGGTTTCTAACAACACCATTAAGGAAATGTTTCTGGATATGGGAAGACCTTGGGGCGATATGTATGAAGTTGCTCTTTGGGAAGATATGCTAAAAGTAAAGGGAGACGAACTCTTTTATGCCTACGTGGTAGACAACCAAGCTATTGTTATCCCAGAAACCATAGATGCTATTAGAGCACTAACTGGAATTGAAACAGATGGGGGGAAATCCATCGCCAAAACCAATGAAAGCTTAGGAATTCATTAATCCTCTTTTAAATGAAAACAGATATAAATATCACAGAGCTTTTAGGAGACAAAGCTGATTTCTACTTGAATCACGTTTGTGAAAGAATCACAAAAGATGAATTGCAGACACCAAGTAAAAATAGTCTTGAAAAAGTATTTGTCAATAGCAACAGAAATCCACAGGTAATAAGAAGCCTCAACCAATTATACAACCACGGCAATCTTGGTGGCACAGGCTATTTGAGTATTCTTCCTGTAGACCAAGGCATTGAGCATAGCGCAACCTTTTCATTCTACAAAAACCCGGATTATTTTGACCCTGAGAACATTATAAAACTTGCTATCGAAGCGGGTTGTAATGGTGTGGCATCTACGTTTGGAGTGTTGGGCTTGAACGCTCGAAAGTATGCACATAAAATCCCTTTTATCGTTAAGATTAACCATAATGAGTTACTCACCTATCCCAATAAATATGACCAAACGCTCTTTGGTAATGTAAAAACCGCTTGGGATATGGGAGCAGTTGCTGTCGGTGCTACTATATATTTTGGTTCCGAAGAAAGCAATAGACAGCTTAAAGAAATAGCTGAAGCTTTTGAAGAAGCCCACAATTTAGGTATGGCTACCATTTTATGGTGCTATACCCGTAACGAAGCTTTCAAAACTGGAAAAGAAGATTATCACGCTGCTGCCGATGTAACTGGGCAGGCAAACCATTTGGGTGTTACTATTCAGGCAGACATCATCAAACAAAAATTACCCACCAATAATTTTGGTTTCAAAGAGATAGGTTTTGGAAAATATGATGATGAAATGTATAAAACCCTTACCACAGACCATCCCATAGACCTTTGCCGATTACAGGTTGCCAATTGCTATATGGGTAAAATAGGGCTGATTAGCTCAGGTGGTGGTTCCAAAGGCAAATCAGATGTGTCCGAAGCTGTAACAACTGCCGTTATCAATAAAAGGGCTGGTGGCTCTGGGCTGATAATGGGAAGAAAAGCATTTCAAAAGCCCTTTAGCGAAGGCGTGAGAGTATTACAATCCGTTCAGGAAGTGTATCTGGATAATAAAATTAATATAGCATAATCAACAGAATGTTTGACACAGAGATAAAATCATTAAAATCACTTAACCACTACCTTCTCAAACTGGTAGAAAGTCGCTTATGGCTTAAGGTAATCATTGCCTTGTTTTTAGGTGTCGGATTTGGTTTGTTGTTAAGCCCACAAAATGGATGGATTTCTAAAGAAACCGCAGATATCGCGGGGAATTGGCTGGCATTGCCTGGTGTACTATTTCTGAAACTGGTTCAAATGATTATGATACCGTTAATTGTGGCTTCTATCATCACAGGAATCGTAAGCAACGATAAGGATAGTCTAAGAAAACTTGGCGGTGGTGTTCTACTGTATTTTTTGGGCACAACAATAGTTTCGGTTAGCATAGGTACGATACTATCCCAAATTTTTAGACCGGGTCGTTTTCTTCATCAACAATCACTAAAAGAGCATAATGAAATTATGGCAGTTTCAACTGATGAACCCGAGCTTTCCTTCGGAATTGAAACAATTCCTGATGCCATCTCAAACCTGCTTCCCGAAAACCCCTTGGCGTCTATGGTTAGCGGTGAAATGTTGAGTATCGTGATTTTCACAATCATTATTGGTGTAGCTGTGCTATCACTAGAAAATGCCTTACTGCGCCCAGTAAAGCTACTTCTAAGTGCCATTCAGGAAGTCTGTATGACAGTAGTAAAATGGTCAATGCTTCTAGTGCCTATTGCTGTTTTCGGTCTTATGGCGCAGCTTACCTCTAGTGTTGGTTTAAGTTCTCTTTCTGGTCTCACCTATTATGTTGGTGTCGTCCTGCTCGGTCTGTTACTTTTGGTAATTTTCTATTTAGGACTAATTGTGCTTCTTGGAAAAGCAAACCCTATGCATTTCCTAAAAAAAATAAGGGACGTTCAATTATTAGCCTTTTCAACCACAAGCTCTGCAGCCGTGATGCCACTTTCCCTTCAAACAGCCGAAGAAGAATTGAAGGTTGACAAGACCATTAGCAATTTTATCATCCCCATAGGTGCAACCGTCAATATGGATGGCACTGCACTCTATCAAACCATAACTACGCTATTCATAGCCCAAGCCTATGGCTTGGAAATGAGTTTGCTCAATATTATTGTGGTCATCGTAACCATCGTTGCTGCTTCAATCGGCACACCTGCCATTCCCGGAGGTGGTGTGGTGATACTCGCTTCTGTTTTGGGAAGTGTCGGTATTCCAGCCGAAGGCATCATCATTATTATTGGTGTAGAAAGATTGTTGGGAATGTTCAGGACTGCTGTAAACGTAACGGGTGACCTCACAGCTTGTATGGTTTTTAATAGGTTTTATGGTAAAACCCCAATATTGGTTAATGATAAAACTTTAAAAATATGACATTACTACTCATATCCATATTTTTCATTTTTCCTGTGGTTGCTATAGCAGGATACCAACATTATAAGATTGTTAAGCACCCAGCTTATGATGCTGACAAAACACTCTTAAATTATGAAATTATAGGTGCGGGTGAAAACAAACTCGTTTTGCTGCACGGTTTGACAGGGTCATTGAATTATTGGAAACGCAATTTAGAAAGCATTTCAAAAACACACACTTTGCTATTAATAGACCTTTTGGGTTTTGGTGATTCGCCAAAACCACAAAGTGATTATTCGCTTTCAGTTCAACTTAAAGCTTTAGAATTGGTTTTGCAAAAAGAAGGATTCAATGATGGAAAAACCATAGTTGCCGGTCATTCTATGGGCGCTATAATTTCAATGGCCCTATTGGAAAAACACTCAAATTGGCTCAAAGCAGGCATTTTTATTGGAATACCTGTTTATCAGGATGCAGATGAATTTAAAAAAATTATGTCCTCACATTCCTTTGTGGACAGAATATCAACAAGCAGATTCTCTAAATACATCTGTATGATTCATCCCATTTTTATGTCGCGTGCATTCAAGCCTGACAACCTCACGGATGATGTTTATGAAGATGCAAAAAAACACCATTGGCAGAGCTACTATTATTCGCTTACGAGGATAATCCTAAAAACAGATTTATACGGGATTGCAAGAAAGATTAGAAACACAAAAGTGCTTTTCATTCACGGAGCAAAGGACACTACTGCACCGCTCAAAAATGCTATAGACTTATCAAGAGAATTTACAAACGTAAAAACTGTTACCTCTACAGGGGGAGACCATCAGTTCTTTCTAAAAGAAGCAGAATTTGTATGGAAGACCATCCAAGATTTTTCTGTTTCAGATAAAAAATCACAAAAAACAATTTTAAATGAATACTAATAAAATTAAACATATAGGTGTATTTACCTCTGGAGGTGATAGTCCAGGGATGAATTCAGCCTTGTACGCCATTGCAAAAACGGCTGAAGCAACTGGTATAAAAGTTAGTGGTTTTAGAAAAGGATATGAAGGATTGATAGATGGTGACTTGGTTCAATTTAAATCACACGAATTACAAAAACTGACCCAAAAGGGTGGCACAATTCTAAAGACCGCACGAAGCAAACGTTTTCTCGAACTGGAAGGTCGAAAAAAAGCCCTGCAAACCCTAAATGCAAACAAAATAGACGCCCTGATTGCCATAGGTGGCGATGGTACATTTAAGGGATTACTTGCTTTTTCAGAAATATGCGATATCCCATTTATAGGGATTCCCGGAACGATTGACAACGATATTTCGGGTACGGATTACACCCTTGGTTTCGATTCCGCAGTTAACACAGCCATTGAAAACATTGATAAAATAAGGGATACTGCCGAATCTCACAATCGGGTATTTATCGTGGAAGTAATGGGTAGAGATTCTGGCTATATCGGCATTCATTCAGGATTGATGGTTGGCGCTGATGCCATACTCATCCCAGAGAGCGATACCGACTTTATTAACCTTTTAGATAAAGTGAAAAATTACGATAGCGAGGATGCTTTTCTAATCGTAGTTTCTGAAGGTGACGAAATTGGTGCCGAACTTGTTTCTTCAAAAATAAAGGAAGTCAATCCCAATGTCGATTTACGCATAACAAAGCTTGGCCACATACAGCGAGGTGGAAATCCTTCTGCTTTAGATAGAATGTTGGGTATTAGGCTTGGGGTGGAAGCCGTAAAATCACTTTTACAAAGTAAAAAGAATGTAATGGTTGGGATTTTAAACAATCAATTGCACTTAACCCCTTTTAATGAAGTGGTCAAACAACATCAGGTCAATAAAGAATTGCACGAACTCTTAGAACTATTTGGAACATAAATTATGAAAACAACAATATACAGCACACATAAATTCGATAAGCCTTCCATTGAAAACGCTAATAAAGGAAAACATCAATTGAATTTTCTGGAATTTCGACTAACAAAGGAAACCGCCTTATTGGCAGAAGGTTCAAAGGCCATAGCACTTTTCTCAAGTGACGATGCCTCTTCAGAAGTTTTGGATATTTTACACAAACTGGGCATAAAATTTATCGCATTACGTTCGGCAGGTTTCAATCACGTCGATTTAAAAAAAGCATCAGAACTTGGAATTAAAGTGGCTCGTGTCCCAGCCTATTCCCCTTATGCCATTGCAGAACATACAATGGCTTTAATACTCGCACTTAACCGAAAACTGATTAAAGCACACAATAGGGTGCGCGACCAAAATTTTTCTTTAAACGGACTTACAGGTTTCGACTTAAACAGAAAAACTGTAGGTGTCATAGGAACAGGAAAAATAGGCGCTGTATTGGTTAAAATTCTACACGGTTTTGGCTGTAATATCCTTGTACACGATATAGTTGAAGATGAAAACCTTATCAATTTATATGGTGTTCGCTATACAGATTGCGAGACCATTTGCAAACAGTCCGATATCATAAGTCTTCACGTTCCACTTACAGCTTCAACTAAACATTTGATTGATGCAAAGCATATTTCATTGATGAAACAAGGGGTAATGCTTATCAATACAAGTCGTGGAGGACTGGTCGACACCAAAGCGGTTATCGAAGGCCTAAAGTCTAAAAAAATTGGCTATTTCGGCATCGATGTGTATGAGGAGGAAGAGGGGTTGTTTTTTGAAGACCATTCCGAAAATATATTACAGGACGATGTAATTGCACGGCTAATGACTTTCAATAATGTACTAATTACAAGTCATCAAGCCTTTTTGACCGAAACAGCATTGACCAATATTGCAGAAACTACAATCTATAATCTGGATTGTTTTGAAAAAGGAAAAGTTTCAGGAAATGAGATTCCCTGAACCATAAAAATTTAATAATTAATCGTTTAATCTTAAAATTTAAAATTATGAAACGAGTAAAAAATAAAGTTGCCATTGTCACAGGAGGAGCATCTGGTTTGGGAAAATCAAGTGCTAAACTATTGGCAAAAGAAGGAGCAAAAATAGTCGTGTCAGATATAGACGAGGAAGGTGGTAAAAAAGTAGTTCAACAAATAAAAGAAGACGGTGGTGAGGCCATATTCATTAAACAAGATGTTGCCAAAGAAGATGAATGGAAAAACGTTATTGAAACTACCCTTGAAACTTATGGAAAATTACACATTTTAGCAAATTCTGCTGGAATAGGACTCGGAGGAACAGTTGAAGATGTAACCCTTGAAGATTGGAAAAACCTCATAGATATAAACCTAAATGGCACTTTTTTAGGCACCAAATATGGTATAAAAGGTATGAGGAAAACAGATGAAGGTGGTTCCATCATTAACTTCTCTTCCATTGAAGGACTTATCGGTGACCCCAATTTACCTGCGTATAACGCAAGTAAAGGCGGCGTTACCATTTTTACAAAATCTGCCGCCCTACATTGTGCAAAGCAAGGCTATGGCATCCGTATCAATTCTATCCATCCTGCTTATATCTGGACCCCAATGGTAGAGAATTTTCTCAAGGCTCAAGGTGATGTAGAAGAAGGCAAAAAACAACTGGAAAGTTTACATCCAATTGGTCATTTGGGAGAACCTGACGATATAGGGTACGGAGTTGTATATCTGGCCTCTGATGAATCCAAATTTATGACCGGTTCCGAACTGGTTATCGATGGTGGCTATACCGCCCAATAAGAAAAACAATAAAACTAAAATTATGAAAAACATACTCGTACCTACCGATTTCTCAAAAAACTGCACTAAAGCAGCAAATCTTGGTATCGAAATAGCCAAACTATACGATGCAGAGATACACTTTTTACATCAAATGACTACCCCTGTTGATTGGGTAAAGCTGGATAAACAAAAGGAAAAAAGGTATCCCAAAACCATAAAGGAAATAGGTGTCGCTAAATCAAAATTGCGGGAACTGGAAAAAAAGGCGGAACACGAAGGGCTTAAATGTCGAACTTTTCTTCAATTTGATTCGGGACAGAAAGATATTCTAGAACATTCTGGTCATTTCCATCACGATTTCATCGTTACCGGCAGCAGTGGAACCAAAGGTGTCATTAGAGAAATTACTGGTAGTAATGTTGAAAAAATAGTTCGAAAAGCCAATGCGCCCATTATCGTTGTCAAAGAAGAGGATGTCACGTTTCCCTTCAAGGACATTCTATTTGTTTCTTCTTTTGAAGAGGATGTCACGTATCCATTTCAAGAAGTATTGTCAATAGCCAAAAAATGCGATGCTAAAATCCATTTGTTACGAGTAAACACAGAAACTGACTTTAATAGCATAGAGCTTGGTTTAAATCCTGTAAAGGAATTTCTTGAAAAATTCCCCAATCTAAAGAACTTCTCAATGAGCGTCCATAATGAGTCTTCCGTAGAAGCAGGCATCAATACATTTTTAAAACATCAGCCCGCAGATTTAATTGCAATGAGCACTCACGGAAAAACGGGATTTTTGAGCCTATTTTCAAAAAGTATTGCCGAAGGCGTTACAAATCATTCCGTGCTTCCAGTAATGACCATCCATATTAAAAAATGAAAAATCCAATCAACATAGTGAAGTATTCTGGTGATGTGGTAGCCTTTGATGTAGATAAGCTTATCAATTCCTTAAGGCGTTCACAAGCGAGCGAAGAATTAATTCAGCAAATAGTTGAACAAGTTGAAGGGCAACTTTATGATGGAATTACCACAAAAAAAATCTATCAGATGGCATTCAAAATACTTAAAAGTAAATCAAGGGTAAGTGCCTCAAAATACAAGCTAAAAAAAGCGATAATGGAATTAGGGCCATCAGGATTTCCTTTTGAAAAATTTGTTGGTAAGATTTTAGAGATGGAAGGCTTTAGCACAAATGTGGGAGTTATTGTTCAAGGTAATTGTGTACAGCACGAAGTTGATGTTATCGCCCAAAAAGAAAACAAACACTATATGATTGAATGCAAATACCATAGCGACCAAGGCAGGTTTTGTAATGTAAAAATCCCATTATATATCCATTCACGGTTTTTGGACGTAGAAAAGCAATGGGAACACCAAAAAGGTCACGAGGCTAAACTTCATAAAGGAGCTGTGTACACCAATACGCGTTTCACAACCGATGCCATTCAGTACGGGAAATGTGTTGGAATGCTTTTAAGCAGTTGGGATTATCCAAGAGGAAATGGTCTCAAGGACAGAATAGATAAATCTGGGCTACATCCCTTAACCGCTTTAACAACACTTACTAAAGCTGAAAAAACAAAATTATTAGATGAAGGCATCGTACTCTGTAAAGAGCTTCACGAAAGTCCGAAGCTCTTGGAAAAAATAGGAATTGATAAAAAAAGACATAATAAGATTCTTGAAGATTCAGAAAAATTATGTTCAGTACATCAATAAAAAACAATGCAACAATCAATAATTCTAAAAAAAAGTCAAATGAAAAAAGAAAATTCACAACAACAGAACCAATTAGATTTTGAGCCGTTTTACGAAGCTCTCGAAGACGACCCGAAATTGCTTGACGAGGCCATAGAAATTCTATTGGATATGGTTGAGTTAGAAACTAACTCTGTTAAGAAGGTAGCACTTTATATTAAAGAGGATTCACGAAATCTATATAATGAGATAACAAAATTATATAAATCGAGCCAAAACCAAAGCAATACACCGTCCTGCTGTGGTGGACACTAATTAAATGCTATAAAGATGACAAACAACAAAATAAACATCCATTTTTTAGGAGCAGCAGGCACAGTAACCGGTTCAAAATATCTGGTAGATACAGGAAATAGAAAGATACTGATAGACTGCGGACTTTTTCAGGGATTGAAGGAATTACGCCTTAAAAACTGGGAGTACCCACCTGTTAATGTTGCTGATATTGATGCTGTTTTGCTTACCCACGGCCATATGGACCATACAGGTTATCTGCCGAGATTGGTAAAGCAAGGCTTTAATGGCCCCATCTATGGTACCAATCCCACCTTGGACATCGCAAAAATCATATTGAATGATAGTGCCAAAATACAAGAACAGGAAGCCGAACGTGCCAATAAAGAGGGCTATTCCAAACACAGTCCTGCGGAACCACTTTACGATTTAAATGATGTAGAAAAAACAATCCCTTACTTCAAAGGAGTACCACCCTCGCAATGGCTACCCATTCTCAAAGATGTGAAAGCGAGGTTTCAATACAACGGACACATCCTTGGTGCCACATACATTGAGTTAGATATACGCGGAAAACGTTTCGTGTTTTCTGGCGATATAGGCAGAACAAATGATTTGTTACTGTTTCCACCCTTAAAGCCAAAGAAAGCGGATGTGTTATTTATTGAATCCACCTACGGAGGAAGGCTTCATCCCGATGAAGCAGAAGCACTTCCACAAATTGAAAAATTGGTCAATGACACCATCAACAGAGGTGGCAGCTTATTTGTCCCAAGTTTTTCGGTAGAACGTGCCCAGCTAATGATGCTCATCTTTTGGAAATTATTGAAAGAAAAGAAAATCCCCAGAGTACAAATGATTATGGACAGTCCGATGGGTGCCAACGTATTGGAACTGTTTCATAGAACTCGGGATTGGCACAGATTGGAAAACAACGAATGTGACGAAATGTGCTCACACTTTACTGTCGTAAGCAGTTATCGTGAAACAATGGAAATAAGAACAGATAACAAACCAAAAATCGTGATTGCAGGAAGCGGAATGCTCACAGGCGGAAGAATGCTTAACTATCTTGAAACACAGGCACAAAATCCAAATAACACCTTACTTTTTGTAGGCTATCAAGCTGAAGGCACTCGTGGCAGAAAATTATTGGAAGGTGAAAAAGAACTAAAAGTATATGGAAAATGGGTGCCGTTTAAAATGCAAGTAGCAGAAATTGAAGGGCTTTCGGCACACGCAGACCATAAAGAACTTATAGAATGGATGGGCAAAATAAAAAATACGCCAGAGCGCATTTTCATAGTACACGGTGAAAAAGAAAGTGCGGAAGCATTGCAAAAAGGCATCAAGGAAACTTATGGGTGGGATGCAGAAATTCCGCAATTATACACTATCGAAGAAATAGAATAAATCGAAAAATCACAACAACCAATAAAATATGGACACACACTCAAACATATTAAAATATAAACATCTCGGAATCTATACCCAAAACGAAAATGTAGTGTATATGCGCGAAGATTGCCACGTCTGTATTTCAGAAGGGTTTGAGGCACTTACCCGAATAAGAATATCCAACGCAAGTACATCAATCGTGGCAAGTCTTAATGTCCTGAATTCTGATATTCTGTTGCCTAATGAAATCGGACTATCAGATGCTGCTGCGAAAAAACTCAATGTGTCCCAAAATGATACATTGTATGTTTCCCATTTAGAACCTATAGAATCGTTAAGCCACGTCAGGGCAAAAATCTATAACAAAAAACTGGATTATAAGGCCTATAACAACATCATAACCGATATCGTGGAAGGCGATTATTCCAACATCCACCTTTCGGCATTTATTACTGCCTGTGCTGGCGACCGAATGGATATTGATGAAATATCCGACCTAACGAAAGCAATGATTGCTTCCGGAAAGCAACTGAACTGGAACAAGGATATCGTGGTCGACAAACATTGCATTGGTGGATTGCCTGGCAATAGGACAACACCATTGGTAGTTGCCATTGTTGCCGCATATGGTCTTACTATGCCAAAAACATCCTCACGGGCAATCACTTCGCCAGCTGGCACAGCAGATACAATGGAAGTACTGACCAATGTTACGCTCTCTTCCGGGGAAATAAAGACCGTAGTAGAAAAAGAAGGCGGATGTTTTGTTTGGGGAGGCACAGCGCAGTTAAGTCCTGCCGATGATGTGCTCATTAAAATAGAAAAAGCCTTGGATATTGATAGCGAAGGGCAACTCATCGCTTCAGTACTCTCTAAAAAAGCTGCGGCAGGTTCCACACACGTGGTAATTGATATTCCCGTGGGTGAAACTGCTAAAGTTAGAAGTGCAGAAATGGCAGAAAAACTAAAAAATCATATGGAAACCGTTGGAACTGCTGTTGGGTTGAATGTAAAGGTTGTAGTTACGGATGGCACGCAGCCGGTTGGAAGGGGTATCGGTCCTACATTAGAAGCCATAGATATATTAAAAGTATTGAAAAATGAAGCAGATGCACCCAAAGACCTAACAGAAAGAGCATTGCTTTTAGCCGCTGAACTAATAGAGCTTTCTGGCAAAGTAGAAAAAGGTAAAGGGTTGGAAACCGCACATCAAATTCTCACATCTGGTCAGGCTTATAAAAAATTCATAGCCATTTGTAAGGCGCAAGGTCAATTTTCAAAACCAGTTTTAGCACCTTATAAAATTGAAATTAAAGCTGAAAAGTCAGGCGTTTTGCAACGAATTGATAACCGTAAAATTGCAAAACTTGCCAAGCTTTCTGGAGCACCACAATCTAAATCGGCAGGGATTCTTCTAAATGTGCATTTGGGAGAACAAATCGAAGAGAACCAACTGCTTTATACCATATATGCTGAATCCAAAGGTGAACTTAACTATGCTTTGGAATATAAAAACAACCATAACGACATCATAACTATAATTTAAAAAACTATGAAAACAATATTATTCAGTCTTCCCGGAAATGAAGAACTCACAGAACTAATGGCTACAAAAATGGATGCTGAAGTGGGCAAAGCCACTTTGCGTAAATTCCCTGATGGGGAATCCTATACACGTATCTTATCTGATGTTAATGATAAATGTGTGGTACTGGTATGCACCTTACACGAACCGGATGAAAAACTGTTGCCGCTTTATTTTTTAAGTCACACAGCCAAATCATTAGGCGCTATGTGTACCTGTTTGGTAGCACCCTATTTGGCGTATATGCGGCAGGACAAAGTATTTAATGAAGGTGAAGGAGTGACTTCTGGTTTCTTCGGAAAATTGATTTCTGGTTTCGCCGATAGCATTACCACAGTTGACCCGCACTTACATAGAATTAGCTCGTTGGGAGAAGTGTATCAAATTCCAAATAAAGTGATTCACGCTGCCGATGCCATTTCAGAATGGATAAAAGAAAACATCGAAAACCCAGTACTTATCGGTCCCGATTCTGAAAGTGAACAATGGGTATCAGAAGTCGCCAAAAATGCAGGAGCACCATTTATAGTATTACAAAAGGTGCGTCACGGTGACCGTGATGTAGAAGTCTCTGTTCCCGATGTGGATATATATAAAGATGCTACACCCATTTTGGTAGATGATATTATTTCCACAGCCCGAACAATGATTGAAACCGTACAACATCTTAAAAAGGCAGGAATGAAACCGCCTATTTGCGTCGGCATTCACGCCGTTTTTTCAGGAAATGCCTATCAAGATTTATTGGATTCTGGAGTAGAAAAAATAGTGACTTGCAATACCATCCCACACTCTTCAAATGGAATAGATTTAAGTGATATTATGGCAAAAGAGGTAAAAAAATTAATGCACCATATATGAGAAAGCAAAGTTTCATAGTACTATTTATTTTATTCAGCATCACAATGACTGGACAAACTGAAATGCTTATTGGGCAGATTTCAGGTAGAGTTGTTGTTCGAGAAAATTTTGATGAAGAAGGCTCTTTTCTAAACAAACAAACTTTTGAAGCTGGTGAAACAATAAAGAAAAATGGATACTATGAAATTGAGGTGGTTACGGAATTGTTCGATGAGGACAAAAAATCGACCGATAAATACACCACAACTTATCGTTGCAAGCCTGATGAAGCAAGTATAATGGTAATGGCTTTCCCGTTTTCCAGCCCAAAATCAAAGGAGACCGAAATTAATACCACCTCTAAAAAATTTAAAGACCTCTACGATTTGGACAACCTTGAAGATATAGAATTGGAAATGACTTTTGATTCAGGACTGCTGGATTTTTTTGGTTCAAAAAGCATCATAAAGATTTACGACCGAACATTGAAGGACAATAAAACCAACATTAATTCAAAAATAAATATTAAGGCCTATGCCTGGGGCATTCGCATTAAGCAACTCAACTATACCGTTTACGAAAAATTAAACGGGAATGGTTTATTGACCTTTCAGAAATTTACAGAAGAAGATAATAGT
>NZ_QOLC01000033.1 GCF_003333325.1 Candidatus Ulvibacter alkanivorans
TCATTAAAAGTTGATATTTTAAAAAATACCTTTTAAAAAACACAGCCCAAAAAATATGCTTAATTTTGGATTTTCAAAAACTAAGCCAAACAGATACAAATTTATTTTATTTGCCGTTTGAATACAACAAAGAATTTCACGAGTCTATTCGTAATTTGATAGCCGATGTGAATATCTTTTTGTAGTTCGGAAAGTTAGAAAATAATAGGTTCACAGCATTGCAAACTTTAAAGCGTTATTCACTTTTTATCACCATTTGCCTTTTTCTCGGCAATACGCTTTTGTATTCGCAGGATATACCGCCAAAAGAGGAAGTGAATATTCCTTCCGAAGCAACTCAAGACACGATCACACTGCCCCTAAATCCTGTTATTAATGAGGTTGCCAATGATACCGTAAAGACCGACACCGTTCGCCCTCAAAAGGAATTTTTAGACGATGAGATCGAGTATTATGGCGAAGACTATGTCTACATCGATCAAAGGGCCGGAAAAGTATATATGTACAATAAAGCCTATATCATCTATGGAGATATGCGTATAGATGCCGGACTCATTATCTTAGATTACAATAAGAATGAAGTGTACGCGAAAGGGATCGACAGTGCGGGTGTCTATTCGCAGCGACCGGTCTTTGTGCAAGGAAGTAATCGCGTAGAGCCGGATTCGTTAAAGTTTAATACACAAAGTAAGAAGGCCATCGTGTTTAATACACGAACTGAGCAAAATGATTTTCGAGTACTCGCTCAAGTGACCAAAAGAGAAAATGACTCTGTGTACTATTTACAAAACGTAAAGTTTACCACGTCGAAGAATATTGAAGATCCCGAGTATTATTTCTATACACGAAAAGCTAAGTTCGTTCCCAAGAAGAAAATCGTCACGGGACTCACCAATATGTATATAGCTGATGTGCCAACTCCAATTGGATTGCCTTTTGCTTATTTCCCCTTGACTGAAGATCGTACCTCCGGATTTATCATTCCAACCATAGGTGATAACAATAACAGAGGTTTCTTCTTTCAGAATGGAGGCTATTATTTTGCGATCAACGATTATGTCGATCTCACCGTCTTAGGTGATTATTACACGAACGGAAGTTATGGCTTACGTGCTGAATCTGCCTATGTATTGCGTTATAAGTTTAGAGGAAATGTAAGCGTACGCTACGAAAACCTAATTAATAGCGAGCGTGGCTTTCCCGATTTTAGTCAAAGTTCGGTCTATAACATTCGATGGTCGCATACGCAAGACCAAAAATCGAGTCCGTTGTCTCAATTTTCAGCCTCTGTGAATTTAGGGAGTAGTCGTTATTTTCAACAGTCGATAAATCAAACAAACAATGCAAGTGCGCTAGTTAATACTTTAAGTTCTTCCATTTCGTATTCAAAAACTTTTGAAGGCGAACCCCAAGTAAACCTTACAGCTGCGGCAACCCATTCTCAAAATACACGAACGCAAGAGATAAATATGTCGTTGCCAAATATAAATGCGAATGTATCTAGGATCTTTCCCTTTGCGCCAAAGGTAGGTACCAAGAAAGGTATCATAGACAATATTAACTTTCAGTATGAACTGAAAGCAGAAAACAGGATAAACACTACCGATTCGTTGTTCTTTAAACCTGAGATGTTCGACAATGCGCAATTAGGAGCACAGCACACTATCCCTATAACCACCAATTTTAAACTTTTAGATTATTTAAGTGCCTCGGCCAGTGCTAACTTTCAAGAAACCTGGGTCGGCAATACCATCCGACGCGAATACGACCCTACGTTAAACAATGGCGTTGGCGGCGTGGTCGAAGACACCATACGAGGTTTCGACAGCTATAGAACGTATAATTTTTCAACTAGCTTAGGCACCACTATTTACGGACTGTTTAATTTTGGAAGCGATAAGAACTTCCAGGCACTGCGCCATGTGATGCGACCATCGGTGAGTTACAACATTAATCCGGGATTCGATCAATTCTATGATGAATACGTGATCCCTCCGGCAACGGCCGACCCTGACCTGAACGAAGAGATCGTGCAATATTCTAGATTTGAACGCAGTTTATACGGCGCTCCGGGGCGCACATTCTCTAGTAGTATTGGGATGGCGCTCAGCAATAATTTTGAAGCAAAAGTCAGGGATAAGGACACCACAGCTACAGAGCCGAAGAAAGTGGTATTGTTAAGTAATTTTAATTTTAGGACAGCGTATAATCTGGCAGGCGATTCTCTAAATTGGAGTCCGTTGAGTGTGTCGGGAAGTATTCCTGTGATCGAAAAATTGGATATTAATTTTAATGGAATCTTAGATCCATACGCATTAAACAATAACAACCAAAAGATCGACAAATTCAATATTGACAATGGTGGTAGTCTTTTCCGACTAACCAATGCAAATGTGAGTTTGAATTATTCGTTTTCGAGTAAGGATTTCGAAGGTCAACAGCGTGACACTGACAGATTAGACAATGACACCTTTAGGAACGGTGGTCGCCCGGACGATCTATTTGGAGATCCAACCGATATAAACGATGGAAATATCTATAGAGATGATGATGAGAATGAATCAACTTCCGAATTTGATTGGTATAATTTTAAGATCCCATGGGACTTGCGACTGGCTTACACCATTACCTACGCCAACAATCGTCGGCAGAATGAAATATCCTCTCATTCGTTGATGTTCAGTTCTAACCTTGAGCTTTCACCACGTTGGAAAGTGGGTGTTTCTTCGGGTTATGATTTTAAGAGTGGTGGTGTCACACTAACACAACTTAGGTTTCAGAGAGATCTAGAAAGTTGGCAAATGAGCTTTAATTGGACCCCAATAGGAAGTATTAATACTTCTTGGTATTTTTATATAGGCATAAAGTCTTCAGTATTAAGCGATATTAAATACGACAAACGCCGCGAACGAGATCAACAATTATAAATCCTGAAAGTTTCTAGTATGAAAAAGATCATTAACACGACCAAAGCCCCGGCCCCTATTGGACCATACAATCAAGCGGTTCTTAAAGGCAACATCTTATATACATCGGGGCAAATAGCACTAGACCCTGAAACAGATAAATTGGTATTGACCGATATAGAAACTGAAACCGAATTGGTCATGGAAAACCTAAAGGCTGTCCTTTCCGAAGCAGGCATGACCTTCGAGCACGTTATTAAAACTTCTATTTTTATTACCGATATGGAGAACTTCGGAAGAATTAATGCCGTTTACGCACGTTATTTCGATGAAGCTACGGCACCTGCTCGCGAGACCGTGGCGGTGGCTAGTCTGCCTAAATATGTAAACGTTGAGATTTCGATGATCGCTTCCTTATAGCCTAGTTTTCTTCACGTACACCCTGATTGTTGAAATCGACCGGAAAACTGTTATCATCCGGCACTATAGGAATTTCCTCCTCCGATTCTAAGGTGAGTTTCTTGTTGAATAATTTTCGAACCAATTCTCTAAAGGTGTCGAAATCCACCGAGTATGAAATACCGGCTCCTTGTTCGAAGATCTGATCCTCTCCAATAAACTGAATATCGGCTTGTCTGTTAAAAAAGTTGATCCTAAGACTTCCGTCCTCATTTACTAACCACTGCACTTCAATATCACCTGCGACAGCGGTTTCATTTACCCCACCTACCGGAACCCCTACTTTTCCGTTGATCAAGATTCGCTCATTGATCTGCGTCGAGAGCGTAATACCAAAACGATCTGCAGTTTCTTGATTAGGCAAACGACTTCCTTGCGAATAATCCAAGCCTACTCTAAACTTCGAATCCTGATCTGCAAATAAATCGTTCACTAAGCCCGATACGCGTTCTACCAAGGTTCCTGTGGCAAACGTATTCGCTCCCGAATAATCGTCGTTTACGAATGAACCCGATGCTACGAGGAACAACGCTTGCTTTTCTCGCTCTTCTTCATTCTGAAGCTTGTATTCTAATTCGCTACGAACAATAGAGCTTGTTCGTGGGAATTCAATTCTGAAATCTATATCGGGCTGAATTAATTCTCCTGTTAAATCGATAAGAACTTCAACGGGTATCTTTCGGTTTATAGATGGGTTATCTAACAAAATTGAAGGATTAGCAGTGGTTTCGTACTTAGCACTCAGATTTAAACGTGCACGTTCGGGACTTCCGTCCCAATTAATGTTCCCACCGGGCACCACATCAATGGTTTTTTGAATAAGTCCGCCATATCGAAAATCATATGAACCTTCAATTACGGTAAATTCACCCCACATATTGAACTTACCTAAGGTGTTTATTCGAATTAATAAGGTTCCTGCTCCTCTACCTACTAAGGTCGAATTGTTCACTTGGTCTACAACCACCTCTACTTCGGCATTATCGTTAATATCGAGATCGAAATTTAGTGAAAGCCCTTTTTCTTCTTCACGAACAATGGTCTCACCACTTATACGGGCTTGCTTTTCTTCCGGAGAAAGAAATCGGATAAACGAGTCATCGCCTATCGACTCTGTGTCACTTAATGGGATCTTAAAGGAAGTTCCCTCCTCGGTAGTGGCTACGACATCGATAACCAGCTCTTCTACAGGTCCGGAAATATCGGCACTTCCACTAATAAAAGCGGTTCCGTAATAAAGTGCATCTTCATCGGGCGGTGTGTCTAGTACTAAAAGTCGATCGGTATTGATGTCTAGATTCAGTTCCCAATCGCCAAAATTAACATGTGTTGCATTTCCAGCAAGCGTCCCTGTTGTATTGTATTTTGTATCGGTGATCGTCGTTGTACCAATGTCGAACTTGTTCTTACTTAATACGACTTGGGTGTCGTCCTCTATATCGAAGTCGGTATTCAAGTAGGGAATGGTTAATCCGCTGTTCTCTAGCAAAATGCGCCCAATTATATCGGGAGACTTATAATTACCGGTGACGCGTGCATTTCCGGATGCGAGACCGCGAATGTTTGTTATCACATCGCCACCAAAAGGGCTAAAGGCTTGTAGATTGAATTGGTTAAGATCTACATCCAGTCTTATTTGCGGATTGGTTGCTGCAACGTCGATCTCACCCACCGCATTAATAGATTTTACATTGTTGTTGATCAATGTAGTATTGATCTGGTATTTTGAAAGATTCTCATTTCCTTCAATCTGAAGGTTCAGGTTTCCAAATTCTACTTCGTTTATAACAACATCATCAATTGTTACCGTCGAATTGGGATAGTAAGCACCGCTTTTCTGAAGAAAATCAAATCGGCCATTTACATTTCCTTGTAGCCTCAAACTGTCTATATCGGGCGTAATATTTCCAATATTCACATCCCTGAAACGAACTTTTAAGTCTTTATAGGTAGAGTCTCTAATTACCCCAGCCATTTGTATGTATTCGTCGTTGTGATTTAATACCAGCGAATCGATTCGAATGTTCTTAAAATTATCATCGAACACTACTTTGTTGAGGCTATTGTTGTTCTTATTGATATACCAAACGTTATCCTTATACGTAATGTCACTGCGTTTTACGCCAACAACCGATTTGCCTTGCGGATTAATAGTGTGGTACAATGACAGGTTAAAAAGATCTTCCTTTTTTTTCCCTCCTCTAAATTCTGAACGCACATAAAGAGTGTCATTGAGCGTTTTATTAATAATATTCACATCAACCACATTGTATACGCCTGTATAAATTGAGTCTACGGAAATGTAGGTATTGTACAGTGGATTGTCGTTGTCTACTTGAACATTTATTTTTCCGAGGTAATTATCGAATAATAGTATTTCGGGCGATCTAAAATCTAATTTGAATTTCGATTCATCTGATGACACCGAGCCTCGCACCCGCGTATTCTCTCCTAATTCCAGTTGAGGCACAAACAGATCGACTATCTTATTATTTATTTCAAATTCGTAATCGATGTATTGATCGGTGGTGACCTCCTTCGGAATATAATTTGAATAAATATTGGCGATTCCGTTACGAAAAAGATCGGGAATATCTTCTAATAAAAATTCCCCGGAGATCTGCCCATCTACGATATCAGAGGAATTGATCTCGATGGTTCGAACATCTCCTTCGAAAGACGAAGTGATGGTAAAATCATCGAAGAAATAGTCGTCGTCCGTATTTTGATAGAAGGTTTGTTGAAAATTAATAGTTCCAACGGCATTATCGATAGTGGTACCATCCATATCCATAACCACTCGTCCCGCAAATACCGAAACACTGTCTCGTTTAATTAAGTTTAGCTTATTGAGTTCTGCATACTCGATATCGGCTTCAAAATCATACTGATTAAAATCTTTGGAAACATCTACTAATCCGGTGAATTCCATTTTTAGATTTGGATCATCGATAGTTAGGTCGCCATTAAAAATAGGGTTCTTTAAATTTCCTGAAACAACGATATTCTTGTAATCATATCCTTCAATATTAAAGGAGGAGATCGTACCGTTAATTTGGGTGTCTACGGTATTTTGAGAAAACCCACGTCCGTCGAAGGTAAGATCAGCTGTTAGTTTGCCTAGCGTAGGCGTCCCTAATACCTTTCCGAGGTTAAATCCATTAAAAACCACGGTCCCATTATAAAAAGCGTTGTCGAAATTATTGATATTCCCCATGCTAAGATCGGTAACTGCATTTCCGGCTTGCGTATCGATACGGCTGTCTGTAGTGAGTTCGGTAGTGGTAATGGTTGTATTTCCGGTAAAGGTAACTGACCCCAGGTCCTTTAACTCGTTAGGTAATACATCCCCTAAAATACGTGGCATAAAACGACGCAGATCATAATAGTTCGCAACAATGCGATGGCCTCGAGCCCGGATCGAGTATTCTTCTTCCGGGGCTAAAATATTTTGAAACTCGTAATCACCTCGCATAGAAATTCCATCCGTTTGCAAGTTGAGATCATCGAAGGAGAAATTGTTAAGCACACCGGTCATGGTTCCGTCGAGTGAGATTTCCATATTGGGTGCAAACTCATCGTAGAAACTATTGAGGTCGTTGGTGCCAACAACAGATTCGTTAAAAATAGCATTAATGCCAACGGTGTTTTCAAAATCGTTCCCAATCTTTCCATCTTCATAGTTTAACACAACGCTACCTTGAATGGTAGATGCTGTTGTTTTTAGATTTAGATCGTTTAATTGTAAGGCTTCTAACGAATAAGAAAAATCGGCTTGAAGGTCTTTTATTATAAATCCGCGTTGCGCTTCTAACGACAACGATTGTATCTCACTGTCGATGTTCGGACCGGTGATCTTAAAATCGTTAGCGATTAGGTTTACTTTATCAAGTATTAATATTTCAGGGTTTTCTAGATTTTGATCGGTAATTTTTACAACACTGTTGGTAAGTGTCACATCATTACTAAACAATGAGAACGGGTTCTCACTCGTTTGGCCGGTGTTGAATTTTTCTGAAAACACATACAAATTATCGTCTTCCTCTCCTTGGTAAGTGGTCACATACAATTTTGCTTGATCAAGAATAATGTTTCCGAAGCCAAGATCTCCTTTAATGAGATTGCGAAAATTAATAATGTTGGTTTGAAGGGCTTTGGCGTAAATAAGCGTGTCTTGATGATGGTCGGCAATGTATACCCCACGAATATCTACCTCGCCTTTCCAGTTAAGCCCTAGACGGTCAATATTGATGTCGGTACCGTAGGTTTCATTAAGATTGTCTGTAACTTTAGTGGCGATATACGTTTGTACCTTTGGGATAGATAGAACAATAACCAATAGCAACAACAGCAATACAATTATTGCGAAGGTGCGCAGTATTATTTTTCTAAGTTTTTTGATACGCTTTTAAAGTTTTAATTTTACGACCAATAAATATGCCTCTTTCATTTTGAAACAAGAAAATTGCTACATATTGGGTATTGAATCCTCTTGTGATGACACTGCTGCAGCTGTTATTAACAACGGTGTTGTGCTCGCCACTATTGTTGCGACACAAAAAATACACGAGGAGTACGGCGGCGTGGTTCCCGAACTTGCTTCACGCGCACATCAGCAAAATATCGTTCCGGTGGTCCACCAAGCCCTACGTAAGGCAAATATCGACAAAAATCAGTTAAGTGCCATAGCTTTTACACGTGGTCCGGGTCTAATGGGATCGCTGCTAGTAGGTACCTCATTTTCAAAGTCTTTGGCGATGGGATTGGATATTCCGCTTATAGATGTAAACCATATGCAAGCGCATATCTTAGCTCATTTTATTTCTGCGGAAGGACAAACAGCTCCAAATTTTCCGTTTATCGCACTAACAATAAGTGGCGGTCATACACAGATCGTAAAGGTAACCGACTATTTTGAAATGGAAGTGCTAGGCGAGACCATAGATGATGCGGTAGGCGAAGCCTTCGACAAGGCCGGAAAAATATTGGGGCTCCCCTATCCGGCAGGCCCGTTTATCGACAAATACGCACAACAAGGCGACCCGCATCGATTTTCATTCACCAAACCAAAAGTAGGACCGTTGGATTTCAGTTTTAGCGGACTCAAAACAGCCGTTCTATATTTTGTAGAACGAGAAGTTGCCAAGAATCCTAATTTTATAAAAGAGAACTTAGAGGATGTTTGTGCAAGTCTACAGTTTACGATCGTTGATTACTTAATGGATAAGCTTAAAAACACTGTTAAAGCTACAGGTATTAAAGAGATTGCCATTGGCGGTGGCGTATCGGCTAATAGCGGGATTCGCAAAGCGTTGAAAGATGCTGAGCGAACGCATGGATGGACGACTCACATTCCACGATTTGAGTATTGTACCGACAATGCGGCTATGATCGCTATGGTGGGTGAGTTAAAATATAAAGAGCAACGCTTTGCCAAACACGATGTCGTGGCAAAGGCTCGAATGAAATTATAATGAAAGACACATCGCAAGAGATCGTGTTGCGTATTCGTGCTGCAACACTTCCATGGACCGACCAAATGACCGAAAAGAAAATGTTTGGAGGAACCTGCTTTTTGTATAAAGGTAAAATGTGCGTGGGTGAAACCAAAAAGCGGCTAATGGTTCGAATTGTCCCTGAAAAAATGAAGGACGTCTTGAAGGATCCCAATGTGTCACCTATGGATTTTACAGGTAAACCCATGAAAGAGTTCATTTTTGTAACCCAAGAAGGGTTCGATACAGAATCTAAACTTCAACAGTGGATCGAACTAGGGGTCGAACACGCAGCTTCAAAACAATAATATGCAGTTATTCTATCATCCGGAAATCACCGAAACTTCCACCGAAATACGTTTCGATAAGGAAGAAAGCAGGCATATTGGAAAAGTGCTACGTAAGCAGGAAGGAGATGAATTAATTGTTACCAATGGCGAAGGCATTATTTTTACCACACGACTTACAAGTGTTCATCACAAACAGTGTGTTGCATCGGTGCAACGGCTTGAAAAACAACCACCACTACCCTATTCGTTGCATTTGGCGGTGGCACCTACCAAATTGAACGATCGCTACGAATGGTTTTTAGAAAAAGCAACAGAAATTGGGATAACCGAAATTACACCCATAATATGTGATCATAGTGAGCGACGTGTCATTAAACCGGAACGCTACGAAAAGATCTTAGTAAGTGCGATGAAACAATCGAACAAGGCCTATAAACCTGTATTGAACGAAGCGTGCAGTATATCCGATTTCCTTGCTTCGGAACGATCTCAGGCAGGATTACGATGTATTGCCCATTGTGAAGAATCACAAAAACAGTCATTAAAATCGGTGCTGCAGCCCAAGACTTCAGTCCTAATACTTATTGGTCCCGAAGGCGATTTTTCTTCCGAAGAGATACAGAAGGCAAAAGAAAAAGGATTTAGAGCAGTTCATTTAGGTGAAAGCCGACTACGTACCGAAACTGCCGCTGTTGTGGCCTGTCATAGCGTAGCCTTTGTAAACGAATAGAGAAAGTACTCCTTACGCTTGAGCTACCAACTAAGAACATTTCTGGTATTTTAAGCCCTGTAAATCAACATATTTAGTCAATTTTGTAAGCTACAATACTTCATTCAATATGGTCAAAAACATGTATTTTAACTAAGAAAAAGAACACTTTATCGATAAAATAATGGTTTTTTAACATTTAAAATCGGAAAAATTAAGATTTCTTCCTTAGCTTGCGGCTCGAGAATAAAATAAAACGCTTATGCCCCTAGCTAGAAAATTCGAGAATCGACAATCGTTACAGTCGGTTGATCAACCAAACAGTACAACAATGAGTAACAAGAAGAGTGCACTAACAGTTGCATATAATGTCTCACAATCCAAACATACCTTGTGGGATGATTGGATGGAGTTTACTGCTTCGTTAGGCAAAGGAATCTATAATTAAAAGTTTGTCTATAGATTGCACTTCTACTTCTTTTTGTATTTTTGAGTGCAATGAAAAAGTTTCCTATCCTATTCCTGTTCTTATGGTCGTTTGTTCTTTCGAACGCTCAAGAAATTGCCATACTACAATATGGCGGCGGCGGCGATTGGTATAGCAACCCAACGGCACTACCCAACTTAATTCAATTTTGTAATTCTCAAGTCAATACAGCTATCGAGGCACAACCGGCAACAGTTGCTTCCTCAAGTGTCGATCTATTCGATTATCCTTTTATACATATGACAGGGCACGGAAACGTCTTCTTCTCTGCAGAAGAGGCCGAGAATCTTCGAATGTACCTTTTAAGTGGTGGATTCCTGCATATAGACGATAACTATGGTATGGATCCGTATCTTCGGAAAGAATTGGTGAAAATATTTCCCGATATCGAACTAAAAGAACTTCCGGGAAACCACCCAATTTTTAATTATAAGTATCGCTTTCCTGAAGGATTACCCAAAATTCACGAGCATAACAACTTACGACCGCAAGCCTTTGGTATTACCTACGAGGGTCGATTAGTGCTATTGTATACATATGAAAGTGACCTGGGCGACGGTTGGGAAAACCCCGAGATCCATAACGATCCCGAAGAAGTTCGCTTAAAAGCACTTCGCATGGGTGCCAATATCATTACCTACGCTTTCGAAAATTAAACCGTATGACCCTTAGTTATTACTGTAAATCCTGTGCTGTCAAGAATTTTTTCAAGACCAAAGCCACCAATAGATTTGAATTACAACAAGAACTTGGCGCAGACGAGATCAATAGGCGTTGCGATTACTGTGGGAATATCGAAAAAAGGCATATTAACCGACTTACGGCTCAACCAAATAAAACGCTAATGATACTAAGTGTAGTGTTAGCCATCCTTTTGACTACTACAATTTTTATGTTCGGATTTATTGCGGCACTTACATTTACCTTTCCTATCTGGTTGTTCTTCGATGCACAAAAACGTGCCAGTTTGTTCAATAAAACCATGATTAGACGAAGGTAATGGCACTTCAGCATACGCATGACACCACACCTTTTGCGAGCAAGACTGTAAACCTGATCGTGCTGTGTGACGGCCTGTCGGGACCGGCGAATATTGGAGGCTTGTTTCGATTGTGTGACGCATTTAACGTAAATGAAATTATTTTTTGCGACAGCAACTTCGACACAAGCTCGCGCAGACTTCAAAGAACAGCACGCAACACCGTAGACAATGTGCCCTATCGACATAGTAACGCTATTGTTTCAGAAATCGAACAATTAAAACAACAAGGCTACCAAGTACTTTGTTTGGAACTAGCCAAGAATAGCGTTCCGCTCTCCTCTATTGAACTTTCTAAAACAGAAAAAAGTGTGTTAGTGCTTGGCAATGAGCAAAGTGGAATATCTGAAGCTGTGTTGCAAAAAGCCGATAAAATACTACATATTGAAATGTATGGTCAAAACAGTAGTATGAATGTGGTGCAGGCTGCAGCCATCGCATTATACTCCTTAACAAAATATTGATATTTCCGTATTGCGATTATAGTATATTTACAATGTGAAAAAACAATCTAGAGCCATCGCTTTCGGGATATTAAAGTCGTTAGGCATACTAATCGGCATACTCTTGTTATTATGGTTCTTGTTTAAGATCCAGAACCTAATTCTTTATATCGGGATCGCTGCAGTACTCTCTTTAATTGGGCGTCCTGTGGTCATGTTCTTAAAGCGCAGACTTAAATTTTCGAATACGCTGGCGTCAATTTTCACCTTATTGCTCATGTTGGCCACCGTTTTAGTGGTTTTCCGAATTTTTATTCCAATAGTAATAGAGCAAAGTAAGAGTATTTCGGAGATTGATTTCGAACTCGTTAAAAGTGATCTTAATGAGTTGAGCATTCAAGCTTCCGATTACCTTGGGGTCGAGAAGATCGATGTTGTTGAAGCTATTCGCCGTACCGAATATGTGCAAAACTTTAATTTGGAGATCGTCCCTAGTTTTGTCGATATTTTCTTCGGAAATGTGGGCAGTGTGATCGTGGGGCTTTTTGCGGTCATGTTTATAGCGTTTTTTCTGTTGAAAGATGAGAACCTCATAGCAAATGCAGTGACCGTATTTGCCCATCCGGGGCGTGAGGACCGATTTATTCGCGTGCTTACCAAGATCAAAGTGTTATTATCCCGTTATTTTCTGGGATTATTGTTTCAAATACTAATACTCACGCTATTTTACGCCGTATTGTTGCTTTTTTTCGACATACGAAATGCAGTCGCGATCGCCCTTATATGCGCGTTTTTAAATATAGTACCGTATGTGGGGCCTATTGCCGCTGGAGCTCTAATGATGTTAGTAGTTATCTCAAATAATTTAGGAGCCGATTTTTCGTCGGAATTGTTGCCGCTACTCATCTATGTGTTTATTGGCTACTGTTTGGCACAGCTGTTCGATAATATAATTAGTCAACCGGTAATCTTCGGGAAAAGTGTTCGATCTCACCCTTTAGAGATATTTATTATTATTTTAATAGGTGGATACGTATTTGGAATTGCCGGTATGATATTGGCGGTTCCTACCTATACCGCGATTAAAGTGATCTCTAAAGAATTCCTTTCAGAATATAAGATCGTAAAACGACTCACCAAGAACTTGTAATGTGGCAATAAATTCGGCGCTACTACATACCGATGTACAAGAGTTTATTCGAAGCTACGAAGGCTCCCTTAGCGACCTTGCCTTTGCCGGAAGTCCGTTTAAATCGGTAACAGTCCTAGAGCTCATTCAGCAAATTGAAGGTCGAAATAGAACAAAGAAAAAATTACCAACGTGGTATCGAACTAAAAATATTCTCTACCCGCCTAAGCTCAATCTAGAACAGACCTCTTCAGAAATTACTGCAGAATATAAAGCTAGCTTGATTGAAGGAAAGAGCTTGGCAGACATAAGCGGTGGCTTTGGCGTGGATAGTTTTTATTTTGCACAAACGGTGAATTCGGTGCACCATTTTGAGATCAATACATCACTTTCCGAAGTGGTCGCCCATAATTTTAACCAACTTGAACGAACTAATATTACATGCTTCGCCACGGACGGATTGCAAGCGATACGAAAACAGGCCTACGATGTGATCTACGCAGACCCGTCGCGACGCCACGATGAAAAAGGCAAGGTTTACTTCTTAAGTGATTGCGTACCCAATATTCCTGTTAATGTAGGGTTGCTTCGGAAGCAATCGAAAATACTTTTGTTAAAAACAGCACCGATGTTAGATATTTCGGTAGGAATAAAAGAATTAGGCGCAGTAACGGCCATACATATCGTAGCGATAGACAACGAGGTTAAGGAGTTGTTATGGGTGATTTCTGATATGGCTTCGGAAACACCGGTCGTTAATACCGTCAATGTTAAAAAACAAGAAACCGAGCAGTTCTCATTTACCTTGGGTGAGCCGGCTGAAGCTACATACGAAGCACCCTCGCGATTTTTATACGAGCCAAACGCAGCTATTATGAAGAGCGGCGCATTCGATACTGTTTCTGGAGCGTTTAAAATAAAGAAGTTACATAAACACACCCATTTGTATACCAGCGAGTCACTGCGCGAATTTCCGGGACGCAGATTTTTCATAAAAGACGTAGTGCCCTATTCAAAAAAAGAGATGCGTAAAGCGATGAAATTTGATAAAGCAAATGTCGCCACTCGAAATTTCCCCGAATCGGTGGCTATTATTCGTAATAAATGGAAATTGAAAGAAGGCGGAGATCGTTATTTGTTCTTTTCTATTATTAAAAATGAAGAGAAGGTCATGCTGGTTTGCGAAAAAATATAGACGTTGGTTGCTTGTTTTATAATTCATTAGCAAAAAGCTGTCATTCTGTGTAGAAAAAACCGACTATTTTTTTGCGTTATAACAATTGAAAAGGTACATTTGCATCCGCATTTTAGGATGTGAAGTTCTTTTTAAATTGGAGAGGTGCCAGAGTGGTAATGGAGCAGATTGCTAATCTGTCAACGGGCAACCGTTGCCGGGGTTCGAATCCCCGTCTCTCCGCAAGTTGTATATTTTAATATACGGGGTGTAGCGTAGCCCGGTTATCGCGCCTGCTTTGGGAGCAGGAGGTCGCAGGTTCGAATCCTGCCACCCCGACAGATTAAGATCGGGATCACTTACAAGATTAAAGTAATCCACTGATAGCATCATTATCATTAATGATTTGCGATCCGGTCGCATAGCTCAGCTGGATAGAGCACCTGCCTTCTAAGCAGACGAATTTGACATACTGAAATTGCATACTGGTCGCGTAGCTCAGCTGGATAGAGCATTTGCCTTCTAAGCAAACGGTCACAGGTTCGAATCCTGTCGCGATCACCATAAATAGGGACTTCCGAAAGATTTGTCCCTTTTTTTGTGTTTGATTTTTTATGGTACAATACAGCAGGATTCGAAGTTAAAATTCCGTTCTCAATAGAGTATAATTTCAACTCAATTTTGAAAAAACGCACACTTTACGCACACTTTTTCAAATTTTAACACTTGGCCATAAATTTTAACATAGTTTGATTGGTTTTACTTATTATCTAATGGTATTCTTCGGTTGAGAGTTTTTTATCATACAATATACACGCAAGGTAAACTCGTAAAATACTTCCATCAAAAGACTACGGCATAAAGCCAGCGCTTCTTCCCTCTCTTATTTATTCCGTTTCCTTTTGAGCGAAGATTTTATCTTCCGTTTGGTTTCTGCTCAAATATTGTTTAATCAAAAATTTGAGTATTATGACAACAAAAGCGAGTACCAGAAAGAAGCGCAGTACAGCGAAATCTACTGCCAAGAAAGAAGTAAGTGGAAAGAAGACATCCGTACTTCAAATTCAGAACTTACCCTTGGGCAATATCAAGCCTGACCTTGAACAACCCAGAAAGACTTTTAACGAAGATGCATTGCAGCAACTTTCTGAGAGTATTAAAAAGCACGGTGTGTTGCAACCAATCACGGTAAGGCAACTAAATGGCCATTATATCATTGTGATGGGCGAACGTCGCTATCGTGCCAGTAAGTTGGCAGGTAAAAAGACCGTGCCCTGTATCGTGAGAACTTATGAGAACAATGATGTTTTGGAAGTTCAAATCATTGAAAACCTGCAAAGACAGGATGTTGAACCGACCGAAGAAGCCGACGCGATTGCTTACCTAAGTGAGAAATATGCACCTACCGAAATTGCGAAGCGATTGGGCAGAACGGATAACTTTATCAGACAGCGACTTAAACTGGCTGGCTTGATTGACGGTTTTAAGCACTTTGTACGCAATGGCGAGATGACAATTTCATTGGGTGTAGGTGTAGCACTCTTTGAACCGGAAGAGCAACAGATGATGTTGGAAACGATGGGCGAGGATTTCAATGCGCACCGGATAAACAGGATGATTAAGGACCAGACTTACGATTTGGAAAAAGCATCTTTTGATGTGGCCGACAAAAAATTGGTCCCGAAAGCTGGGTCTTGTGTAGAATGTCCTTTCAACGCGGCAAATCAAGGCAATCTGTTCGGCGAAGGTAAAATGGTCTGTACGAAAGCAGCCTGTTTTGAAACGAAGAAAAGCAAATCATTCTTGAACCTTATTGAGAGATCCAAGAAAGAGGACATCCTATTGATTCCTGAAATACGACAGTATTGGGCAGATGACGAAAACAATCAGCTCGTTCTATTACAATTGGAAAAGCAAGGATTGGAAATATATCTACTGGACGATGTTGAAATTATTGAAAATCCGATTGAACCAACAATCGAAGCTATTCAGGAAGAATACCAGCATTACGATTATTCCGAAGATGAATTTAATGCAGAATTTGAAGAAGCTATGCAGAATTACAATGAAGCATTGAAAGAATATAATTCAGTTAAAGAAAATGGATTCGTCAATGGTATTTCGTTCCATCCTGAAACTTACAGGAACAAAGAGGTCTTCGTAAAGATTGTTGAAACATCAAAAAATGAATCAACAGGTTATTCGGCACCATTGACTGAAAGAAAAATGGCAGACTGTACGCCTGAAGAACAAATCGTAAAAATCAACGAAAGGGAAATCCGTAAGAAGCAAATCGAGAACAACAAACAGTTTGAAGAAGTTGTGCAGATGATTCGTGAGACAAAATACATCGATAAGAAGAAAGCACTTTCAACAGATGAAATGATCGCATTCTCGATATCGCTTTTTGAAAACAATGTGGACTATATGAGCCAGCAAAAGTATTTCTCAAAATTCTTGGGCAATACTTCAAAGATGACCAAAGTTGAAATGGTCGAGAATTTCAAGAAGAAGTTCAAAAAGGAAATCTTCCATAAATTGATACGGTATATGCTCACGAGGCAAGTGCATTTTGGCGAAAGCAATCACGTCAATAATCTCACCAACATTTCATTTTATAATGCGATACGGGGATATTATAAATCCAAGATTGCCGGCATAGAAAAGGAATATGCTGAAAAACGAGATAAGCGTGAAGCACGTTTGAAAGAGCGCATCACAGTTCTTGATAAGAAAATTCAGGAACTCAAGGATTAGCTTTTGTTGTTTGAAGAAGGGTCGGCATTCGTGCTGGCCCTTCTTCTTTTTTATGATACCGCTTTAGTTGAAGTGACTATAAAATAAAATGGGTTATCAATCAATATCGGCGCAAAGGTAAACTCGTAAAATACACCCATCAAAAGACTACGGCATAAAGCCAAAGCCTCGGCCAACGCTTATTTATTCCGTTTCCTTTTGAGCTGAGATTTTAGCTTCCGTTTGGGTACTGCTCAAATATTGTTTAATCTAAATTCAAAAGCTATGTATTTACAAAATTTACAGCAGGATGAAATCTTCGTACCATCGGAAATGAAATCCTTAAAAAGTCTGACCCAGATGGAATCCCGACGAGGGCTTGAAAATGTTATCATCTCAAATGGAAAAATCGTCAATGTGGTCTCGAACAGCTACGGACACATTCCGAATCAACTGTTCTTCAAGAAAGCCGAGGAAATGTTGACCGATGCAAAATTGAACTTTCACAAACGCACCATCAATAAGAATGACAGGTCGTTCATTACCGACTTTATCATCGATGACAAAAGCCAGTTTACGGTCAAGAACGATAAGGACTTGATACTACCGATGCTTCGGTTCAAGAATTCGTATGATGGTAGCGAAAAGACCTCTGGACACTTCGGGTTTTATAGACAAATATGTTCAAATGGTCTGCACGTTTCACAGGCTGAAATTGAGTTTTCCATTAAACACAGTAAGAACAATACGCACCTGATTATGCCGAGGCTGAACAATCTATTCGACAAATTTCTGGACAATGAATTCTATACCATTACCAAGAAATTCGATGAGATGAAAGAATTTAAAATTATCGATACAAAAGAGTTCGTAAAGGCAATTATCGACAGAACAAAACTGTTCCGATACGAGTGTAGCGATAAAAACAGCGACCCGTCAAAAAAGTCTCGCGAGGTAATCGAAATCTTAAACTATGAAGCATTGCTGCTCAATGAGGAACCGAATCTCTGGCTAGGTTATAATGCTTTCAATTCAGTACTTCATAATGTGTTGAAGAAGAGCTTTGGACAACAAGAACGATTGGACAAGAAATTGTTCGATGAAATATATGCAATGGCATAATATGAAATAGGTTTATCCAGTACCTCAAACTGGATTTTTCTCGGTCATTAAATAAGAGTGCATATTATCCCGCTCAGCACATTGCCACTTCATTTCGCGAAAAGCTACATTACGGGCAAAGAGCTTCCCTACAAATTGTCTTGGACACAATCCCCGATTTTGGCTTTCCATTACGCTACCCCTACCCGCTGCGCTGGGTAGGAACGCTTCATTCCCAAGCCAAAACCGTGAATTAAGTCCGCTTGAACTGGATTGCATCTTTGCGTTTAGTTCCGCTTCCTATGTTTTCGTACTTCACATAAAGCCATTTAGACGCACTTCCCGAACCGCCACTATTATCACCTTTTTTTGACAGCAAAACAACAACATTCATTTTTGGACGGCGGCATAAACCGTTGCGTTGCACTTCACTTTTTATACGCCTTACCAAACCTGAATATTGTACCGCACCAAGCAACAAAAAAAGGTAACAGCGACGGCTCTATGGGAAGTAAATCTAAAACGAATCTTATGAAATCTTACGAAAAAATCAAAAAGGAAGCGGAACTAAAGTTAAAAAAACAAAAAAGGGAAAACGCTCTGGATATAATAAGTAAATCACTTAAAAAACTATGAACGCAAACTATCTGAATGGTTCAGATAGCATTTTAATTAATATTTAAATCTTGTATTATGAGTACTTTAAGAAATCACGTACAGTTAATTGGAAACGTTGGACAAGAGCCAACCATTACAAACCTTGAAAGCGGTAAAAAAGTTGCCCGTTTTTCGCTTGCCACGAACGAATATTACAAAAACAAGAAAGGCGAAAAAGAGCAAAGCACCGAATGGCACACCGTAGTTGCCTGGGGCAAGACCGCCGAAATCGTTGAAAACTATGTTGTAAAGGGCAAGGAAGTAGGCGTTAGCGGAAAACTGAAATCTCGAAGCTATGAGGACAAGGATGGCGTAAAGCGATACGTTACCGAAATCGAAGCCAATGAAATCCTTTTGTTGGGAACTAAAAACGGTAACGGTAATGCCGAGTAATCTCTAAAAGAAAGAGGGCGCACCTGTTGAAAGTTTCGCCCTCTTTTTCATTATTCACTACTAAAAAATAGAAAACAATGAAAGCACAAGTTAACGAAATAAAAGAGGGGTTGCAACATTTTCACGGGTCTGAAATGTTCTTTTCATTACCGTTGATACGCACCCGATTTACGAACGGACTGAAATACCTTACCGATGTAGCGGATTGTTTTTGGCTCATTACAGATCCTTCCGTAATTGCCAAAAGATTGATTAACCGAAGTGAATTTATTTCATTTGATTATAAACGATTGTCCGCGGCAATAATGGATTATTCAGGTTATGATACCGAAATAATTTACAGCGATGGTAACGATATTATTTTGGA
>NZ_QOLC01000064.1 GCF_003333325.1 Candidatus Ulvibacter alkanivorans
GTACCTTTGTTGACATGATTAAATTAGGAGAATACAATACATTAAAAATATTACGAGATACAGATCCGGGGCTGTATTTAGGCGATGATGAAGAAAATGTGGTACTGTTGCCACATAAGTACAAACCGGATAATTTCGAAATAGGAGACGAGTTGCGTGTCTTTGTCTATTTGGACAATGAAGAACGACCTATTGCAACCACCTTAGAACCTTTTTTAACGCTGAATACCTTTGGCTATCTTCACTGCAGTGATGTAAATAAATACGGTGCTTTTATGGATTGGGGTGTGGAGAAACAATTATTCGTACCCTTTAAAGAACAAGCGCGACCTATGAAAGTGGGTAGTTGGTACGTGGTGTACCTCTACCTAGATGAACTTACAAAACGATTGGTTGGTTCAAGCAAGACCGACAAGTTCGTGAGTAATGAGGATGTGTCTTTAGAAAAATTTGAGGAAGTAGATATTTTAGTAACACATATTACCGAAATAGGTGCAAACGCAATTATAAATGGAAAGCACAAAGGGCTTATTTATATCGATGATATATTTGAAGACATTCGTACCGGCGATCGTTTAAAAGCATTTGTAAAAAAGGTAAGACACGATAATAAGATCGATCTGGTACTTCAAGCTCCAGGCTACCGAAGTATTGAACCTAATGCTAACTTTATTTATGACGAGCTGAAAGCAGCCGGCGGATTTTTACCCTTACATGATAAATCGGATCCTGAAGCCATTAAAAATCAGTTAGGAATGAGCAAGAAAAGCTTTAAGAAAGCAATCGGGACCTTATATCGCGAAAAACAGATCGTTATTAAGGACGACGGGATCGAGTTGGTGTAACTATCTTAGATTATTTCTAAGCTGTACTTTAGTACCCGCGCCTAATTCTATATGGCGCACAACGTGGGCATATCCCTACCGGTGGACAGGGATCGACCAATTGCAGGCCTCTGGCTTCTTTATATACAGAATTGGTTACTGTAGTTTTTCCGTCACTTACTATTTTAGTACCACCAATACCGACGTATTGTGATTGGATGGCCGAGACATCGTATTCTTGTTTTCTGTTAAAGAACCGCTCCTTTTCACTAATGGCGGTCATCATATCGACCGGAGTTCTATAATTATTCTCATTCACTTTAAAATCGGGCACCTTATAGTTAAGTGGGGTAGGTGTTTTAAATAAAGAGACAGAAACCAGATCATCCACTTCTGGGAGCGAACTGGCATCGATGGTAAAATAACGCGTTTCAAAATCGTATTGAGAAACGGCTACGACCGGTAGTAAGAATAAAAGGAAGACTAACTTTTTCATCGCATTTTAAACATCAAAATTTAAGCCAATTTATAGATTTAATTTTTTAGCGGTGGGTTTGGGTACAGCGTCTTTATGTACCATAACACTTATTGCCTTTAAACGCATATACGATTCGCTAAAGTACACATATCCACCATTAGCATTTCTATCGGCATCGGTACCCCAACTATTTTTTACTTTGTAATATTTGGTTCCATTCTGGTCGCGTAACATACCGGTAATGTGCATTAAATGGTCATCTGTGGTATTGTAATTCTCAAACTCGTCCTGTCGGTATTCTTGGGTAATATTCATTTCCGGATAAATACCTTGTAAAGCCTTTATATTGTTTTCTGTGTTCTTCGGAATCACCGCTACGCCATCTTTAGAAGAAAAAGTTCGTTCGCTCACATCACAATCTAATGCTACAGTGTATCCGTTTTCTAAGGCCGAATCTATGGTATGTATCATTTCATCTAGCGGCACGTTGTAGAAACTTCCATAGCTCCAGTTGTCCGGGATATTTAAGATGAATTGCGAATAAAACGGAGCATGCGTATATGAGGTAATGGTGATATAGTCGGCCGGCTCCAATTGGGTCAATTCTAAAAATGATTGTGGTGTATATTGGCTGCCTTCATACGTAAATGTACCCGGGTTCTTTCCGAGGTACACATTCAGCACAGCATCTACAGCCGCTCGCCATTTTTTACTTAGCGCTCTTCCCGGATTGTCGATATACGTTGAAAGCATTGCATCTAATACGGCTACCATTTCGGCGTGATTATGATTGCGCTCATTGTTTAATAATCCGCTATACGCTTGTTGTGGTACTAACCCATAAGTCGTAACCGAATTGATCACATCATGTGCCAAACCACCTTCGCTAAATTGAGCCTTTCCTTGTCGCATCACATAATTCTCGGCTTTTTTAGGGTAGGTATTACGTACGGTATACATTTCTGAAAGGTCGATCTGTTTTCCGGTGAGACGAATGATCTCAGATTCTAAAAAGGAAGAAGTAGAAAAACTCCAGCAAGTTCCGGTTCTACCTTGACTAATAACAGGTGTCGCTTCAAGACCGATCACTTCGGTGAACTGATAAGGTGCTTGAGCACTTGCTGTTTGAAGTGCGAAAAAGATTCCGAAGAAAATAACGAAGTAGCGCATAACCGTGATTGTAGTATGAGAAATAATTAACAAAATTCTATCTTTACGCTAAAATAAGAAATATGAGTACACCTAACTGGAAAACTGTAAAAGATTATACCGATATCACCTATAAAAAATGTGACGGTGTCGCACGTATAGCATTTAATCGACCCGATGTACGCAATGCGTTTCGCCCCAAGACGACTTCAGAGTTATTAGATGCTTTTCACGATGCTCAAGAAGATACCAGTATTGGGGTGGTACTTTTATCGGCCGAAGGACCTTCCTCAAAAGATGGTGTTTACAGTTTTTGTAGTGGTGGCGATCAAAAAGCAAGAGGACACCAAGGATATGTGGGTGATGATGGGTATCACCGGCTAAATATTCTCGATGTACAACGACTCATTCGTTTTATGCCCAAAGCGGTACTTTGTGTGGTCCCGGGTTGGGCAGTAGGGGGAGGACATAGTTTGCATGTTGTTTGCGATATGACCTTAGCGAGTAAAGAGCATGCCATCTTTAAACAGACCGATGCCGATGTAACTAGTTTCGATGGTGGCTACGGAAGCGCCTATCTTGCAAAGATGGTAGGGCAGAAGCGCGCACGCGAGATCTTTTTCCTCGGAAGGAATTACAGCGCACAAGAAGCCTACGAGATGGGTATGGTAAATGCCGTTGTTCCTCATAAAGATCTGGAAGCAACTGCTTTTCAATGGGCCCAAGAAATACTAGCAAAATCACCTACCTCAATTAAAATGCTAAAATTTGCCATGAACCTTACAGATGATGGTATGGTAGGACAACAGGTTTTTGCAGGCGAGGCAACACGATTGGCCTATATGACCGACGAAGCCAAGGAAGGCAGGGACGCTTTTTTAGAAAAGCGAAAGCCAAACTTCGATAAGAAGTGGCTGCCATAAGTATCAATAAAAAAACCGAAAGTAAGTACTTTCGGTTTTAATTTTTTTAAGCCAACACTTTGTTACGATAGAACTTGAAAGTTTGATACCGCATCTTCGATCTTGGTTTCTCCTTTCAAGATCTCAAAAGCTTGATTTTTGGCAACCTCGTCATCCAGACTTTGTACCAAGGTTCTTGCGACATCCCATCTAGGAATTTCACCACTTTCGTTTAGTTTGTGCTCCAACTTAATCTTTCCCAGTCCCTCTTCGTTAGTAAGTGATCCGGGTCGTACGATCGTAAATGTAAGTCCGCTAATATCTAAATATTGATCGGCATTGTGCTTTGCCTGTAGGTATTCTTTGATCTCTGTAGCTTCGTCGGGGGCATCAGCTCCCATTGAACTTAGCATGACAAATTTTTTAATGCGATCTTTTTTTGAAGCATCGATCAATTTTTTCGCCCCTTCTTGGTCTACATTGACAACGTCCTTTCCGCCGGATCCAGCAGCAAAGACGACTCGATCAATTCCGTTGGTGGTATGTGAGACATCTTGAGTGAGATCGCCTATAACGGTATCAACCTCTTGTGAACGAAACGAATCTTGCTGCGACTCGTTTCTAATCATAGCCACTGGTTGATATTTGTTCGATTCTTTTAATAGTTTCACTACTTTATTTCCGGTGGTGCCTGTTGCACCTGCTACTAATATCTTTTCCATACCATAATATAGGTATAGAACATTTTTTAAAAGGATGGCTTAACGCACTTTAACACCAAAATTTTAAAAATTTTAGGGTAGTTTAACAAATTCTTTTGCTTATTAGGAGCAACAACAATTCGACTTATTTTTTTGCATAGGCATCGTCATGTACATTGGCAACAGCCCTACCGCTGGGGTCGTTCATATTCTTAAAGCTTTCGTCCCATTCTAGAGCGATGGGACTACTACATGCTACCGAGGGAACAGAAGGCACACTTAGCGCAGCAGTGTCACTGGGAAAGTGTTCTTCAAAAATAGATCGGTAATAGAACTCTTCTTTACTGGTTGGCGTTTGTAAGCGGAAGCGATATTGTGCATTGGCCATTTGTTCGTCGCTTACTTGTTCATTTACCAACTCCTTCAATGTATCGATCCAACTGTAGCCAACTCCATCACTAAATTGTTCTTTTTGTCGCCACGCCACGCTTTCGGGTAGCATATCTTCAAAGGCTTTCCGAAGCACCCATTTTTCCATTCGTTCTCCATTAATCATTTTATCTTTAGGATTGATACGCATCGCCACGTCCATAAATTCCTTATCTAGAAATGGTACCCTGCCTTCAATGCCCCATGAGGCTAACGATTTGTTCGCTCGAAGACAATCGTACATGTGCAACTTATCTAATTTTCGTACTGTTTCTTTGTGAAACTCCTCGGCGTTAGGTGCTTTGTGGAAATACAAATAACCTCCAAAGATCTCATCACTTCCTTCACCGCTCAATACCATTTTTATTCCCATGGCCTTAATTGCTCTGGCCATTAGGTACATTGGGGTAGAAGCTCGAACGGTTGTAATATCGTACGTTTCCAAATGATAGATCACATCACGTATCGCATCTATTCCTTCTTGTATGGTGAATTTTATCTCATGGTGCACCGTATCTAGATGTTTGGCTACCTTTCTGGCGGCCGCCAAATCTGGAGAACCTTCCAGACCAATAGCAAATGAATGCAATTGAGGCCACCACGCTTTATCTTGGTCGCCACTTTCAATTCGTTTTTCTGCATATTTTTTTGCAATGGCAGAGGTGATCGATGAATCTAAACCGCCGGATAGTAAAACGCCGTAAGGAACATCACTCATTAACTGGCGATGAACCGCATCTTCTAAGGCTTGGCGCAAGGCTTTAATGCTAGTCTCATTATCTTTTACTGCATCATATTCCATCCAGTCTCTGGTATACCACTTGGTGAGCACTCCTTCAGCACTGTCTAAGTAATGACCCGGCGGGAACAATTCGATCTTGGTGCACACGCCTTCCAATGCCTTTAATTCCGAAGCAACATAAAAGGTTCCATTTTGATCCCAGCCCATATAAAGTGGTATAATTCCCATGTGGTCACGTGCTATTAGATATCGATCTTGTTCTACGTCGTACAACGCAAATCCGAAGATACCGTTCATCTCATCTAAGAACGCATTACCTTTGTCTTTATACAGCGCTAATATTACTTCACAGTCGCTTGCTGTTTGAAAATTATAAGTGCCTTTAAACTGTTTCCGAAGCTCCAAGTGGTTATAGATCTCGCCGTTAGCAGCCAGTATTAGATTCTTATCTTCGGAAAACAATGGTTGTTTGCCCGAAGTAGGATCTACGATCGCAAGACGCTCATGCGCCATGATCGCTTTATCGGTACTATAAATACCACTCCAATCCGGACCGCGATGCCGAATACATTTCGACATTGCCAGCAGTTGCGGGCGCAGCTGCTCAGCCGATTCTTTCAAGTTAAAAGCACATACAATTCCACACATAGTATTTTGTTTTATGTCGCAATTTCGATTCCGACGATTATAGTTAATTTATATCTTGAACAAAAAAAAGCCCGTCAAGTAAAAAACCTGACGGGCCATATATCTCGACAAGGTTCTTGTTAAGGCATCCCGTTATTATTGTTATTATTAGTTGTGATGTTGGTAAACATGTCCCTTGAATTGTTATTTGATTCTTTGTAAAGATTCCGAAAATAATATGAAGATTCCAAATTTTAGCACCTGTAATTTTATTTTGAACTCTATTTACATACTGTTCCTGTCGTTTATTCGTCGAACAATCGCAGTTCTAACGGCAAGGATTCTTCGGCTATTGGCGCCGCGTTAATCGTGTAATAGGCGTGCTTTAGTCGGTTGTTGTCTCGCAATCGAATTCGGTAAATTTCTCGCTTTGGATTAAAGACTGTTATAAAATTGGCCGAGTCTATTTGAAAATCTCCAAAATCTGATCTAGTACGCAGTTGTATGGTCTCGGGCAATTCTACTGCTTGCATGAATTGCGAGTAAAAAATAAGTTCTCCGGTGGGTAAGTAGGAAGCCGAGAATCCCGGATTGCTCGCTTCTGTAAATTTCGCTATATAACGAACCGCATCGCTATCGGCCATATCAAAATCACGTTGTAATTGCCATTCAGTAATAAATCCGTCCGGAAACAATTCTTGCTGATTCATAAAGACCGCTTCAGGAACTTCCGATTCGGGTATGGTAGTTTGAGTACGATCGGCAATTTGTCCGTTGATACCAACCGTGCACGACAGAAAAAGTAGGATTGAAGTAATAATTGTTCTCATAGCGTATGTATTAATTACACTATAAGATACAGAGTTTCCGCCAAAATTGACAGCACTTTATGACTATCTTAACTTCGGAAAGCTCTCCGGATCCACCTCATGCATGATCGCATAGACCTTCTCAAAGATGTCTTCGGAAGAAGGTTTAGAGAAATAATCCCCATCGGTTCCATAGGCAGGTCGGTGCGCTTTTGCCGCTAGGGCTTCGGGCTTGCTGTCTAAATATTTATAGCCGTTTTGCGTATCCACAATATGTTGTAAGATATAGGCTGAAGCACCACCGGGTACATCTTCATCTATCACCAATAAACGATTGGTCTTCTTCACGCTTTCGACCATGTCGTGGTTAATATCCAATGGCAGTAACGATTGCACATCGATGATCTCTGCATCAATACCTACTTGTTGTAATTCTTTGGCAGCTTCTTCTACTACTCGTATGGTGCTTCCGTAGGAAACCAATGTAATATCTGTACCTTCCTTGATGGTTTCCACCACGCCAATAGGAGTTCTAAACTCTCCAAGGTTGGAAGGCATTTTTTCTTTAAGTCGATAGCCGTTCAAACATTCTACTATCAGCGCAGGTTCATCGGTCGCAAGCAGTGTATTGTAGAATCCGGCTGCTTTGGTCATATTTCTAGGCACTAATATATACATACCTCGTAACAAATGGATCAATCCACCCATTTGTGAGCCACTGTGCCATATTCCTTCTAAACGGTGCCCGCGAGTTCTAACGATTAGCGGTGCTTTTTGTGTTCCATTGGTGCGATACCGTACAGTGACCAGATCATCGCTCATTATTTGAAGACAATATAAAATATAGTCTAGGTATTGTATTTCGGCAATAGGTCGTAAGCCTCGCATTGCCATACCAATGCCTTGCCCTAAAATAGTGGCTTCACGAATACCGGCATCGGCTATTCTCAATTCACCATACTTTTCTTGTAGGCCTTCAAGTCCTTGATTTACATCTCCAATATTCCCGGAATCTTCACCAAAGATGAGTGCTTCGGGATGCTTGTCGAATATCGCATCAAAATTATCTCGTAACACAACTCGTGCATCTACTTCTTCTGCATCGTCTGCGTAAGTAGGTGCAATAGGAGCAACTGTTGTCGCATTGTTCGATGCTTCAGAATACAAATGTGCACTGTACTTTGGTTGAATGTTTTCGAAATAATTTTCTATCCAATCGATCAATTGTCTTTTTTCCGAAGTACTTTCAGAAACCACATATCGAAGCGCTTTTCTAGCAGTTCCTAAAATTGTACGACGTAGCGGTTCTTTTTCTGAAGCCAATTCGTTCTTTAACTTCTCTATAAAATTCTTGTTTGGGGAACTTTCGGCTAGATTGGTAAGCAATGTTACTGCCTCTTTCTGTTCTTGACGTTGGGGCGCCAAAAATGCTTCCCATGCTGCTTTTTTACCGTCACGCACCTCTTTCTTAATCCCTTTTTCTACTTCGGAAAGTTCCTCTTCAGTAGCAAAATTATTCTCCAAAATCCACTCGCGCATTTTAACATTACAGTCGTGCTCTCGTTCCCACTGAAGACGCTCTTCACTTTTGTATCGCTCGTGCGACCCACTCGTACTGTGGCCTTGGGGTTGTGTTAGTTCTTTTACATGAATAAGCACCGGTACATGTTCTTCTCTCGCAATGGTACCGGCTTTTTGATATGCTTCGATCAAGGCGGCGTAGTCCCAACCTATTACGCGAATAATTTCGTATCCGTTCTCGTCGTCGTTTCGTTGAAACCCTTTTAGTATTTCGGATATATTCTCTTTGGTGGTTTGATGACGTGCATGAACCGAAATCCCGTATTCGTCATCCCATACGCTCATTACCATCGGTACTTGAAGCACGCCGGCTGCATTAATCGTTTCCCAAAACAGTCCTTCACTCGTGCTAGCATTTCCAATAGTTCCCCAGGCAACTTCGTTTCCATTGATAGAGAATTGTGTTTTGTTCTCTATTCCTTTTACATTTCTAAAAATCTTGGATGCTTGTGCGAGTCCTAAAAGTCTTGGCATTTGACCGGCAGTAGGAGAGATGTCTGCACTACTGTTCTTTTGTGCTGTTAAGTTTTTCCAACTTCCATCTTCATTTAAACTATGCGTTGCAAAATGCCCACCCATTTGTCTTCCTGCACTCATTGGATCGGCTTTAAGATCGGTGTGTGCATACAATCCGGCGAAGAATTGTTGAATGCTAAGCTTGCCAATGGCCATCATAAAGGTTTGATCGCGGTAATAACCACTTCGCCAATCTCCATTTTTAAAGGCTTTTGCCCAGGCCAATTGAGGGACTTCTTTTCCGTCACCAAAGATCCCGAATTTTGCTTTTCCTGTAAGTACTTCCCTGCGTCCCAGTAAACTACATTCGCGACTCGTTACAGCTATTTTATAATCGTTTAAAACTTCGGCCTTAAAATCGTCGAAAGAGAGTTCGCTGTTGGTCTGTGGATTTGTTTGCATAGTGTCAAAATTTCGGACTACAAAAGTAGCAAAAACGAGGGAAATATAAGGGGTGTGGAATTAGTTTTCAGCATAGAAATTAATACCATTCCCTCGTAAAGAGCCTTAATAGCGTGCTCGGGCTCAAGGTTACGATAAAGCGTATGCGTTGATCGTAATTGGGAAGTCCCGGTTCCCAACCTAGATTTGAATAGAGCGGGAAATACAATTCGAAGTAATCGGCAACCAGACTTAAACGTACGCCTGTGTCAAATACCGCATTGGTGCCTCGACCTTTATTGTGTACCAGCCCGGCATCGCCATAGGCATAGATCCATTTCCAGATGTTAGTGCTCGCATTTACTGTGGCGATCCAACTGTTCGCAAACATTGGTTCTAATTGTGATTTAAACCCACCTTCTGCGATGATCAACTGCTGACTAAACAATCCTTGATCTTCACTTCTCCCGTAGTAATTGTAATCGAATAGATAATCGGTGGGGCGGTCTAATGCGAAACTAAAGAAGTCTTCGTCTTCGCGAGTATCATTGAATAAGAAGACTCCGGCAAAGGCACGAAGGTTCAACTGTCGGTTGTTCAAAAACAATTTACGGTACTCGAAGGTGGTAGATATCTTGCTGAATTTCGCCGAAATTTGATAATCTACTTCGCCTCTAAAATAATTGATGAGATTAGGATTGCTGTACACATACTGCATATTGAAAACGCTGTAATTAGGATCTTGATTAGGATCTTCAAAATTCTCATCGCGAATCACATTTACATTTCGAATATTGATAAATTCTTTTTTGTTGTTGCGTAAATCCTTGTTTCTGAAGGCAAAGGTCATATACGGACTATACCTGCGATAGAAGAGGCCGTCGTTGTACGAATAATAACTACCCGCTATACCATATCGAATGGCGTACAGTGATTCTGTTTGGAAATTTTGAGTGTAGGATACGGACCCACTTCCAATAATAGTCTTAGATCGGAATCCAAATTGTGGCTCTAGTTTATAGGCCAATCCTTTGGTTAAAACCGTTTTATTGTACAATTTTAATCCGGTGGTAAGTCCGTCGTACAAATTGTATTCAAAAATCGGCATAAAGAACAATTGATTGTACTTTGGATCTTCGACATCTTGAAATAAACGGAATTGTATTGGGCGATTAAACAATCCGTTTACCTTTTTATAATTATTGCGTTGATTGAACTCAGGTATCACTGCTTCATAGTTCAATGCCAGTTGTCGTACTCCTTCCGAAGGGATAACAACCGTTTCTAAACTGTCGATAGGAGAGGTCCATTTTTTATAAACGATAGAGTCTTTAGAAAGGCCGTATAGGGAAACCGGCATGCGGTTGTTGCGTTTGTTCTTGATACGAACCTCCAAGGAATCACCCCGCTTGGTAACACGGTCGATCTTAAAATCGATAGCGGTTCGTTTTTCTACATACTCTTCAAAGAACCAATTTACGGGTAAGGAGCTGTTTTGTTCTAATACGTTCTGAAAAGCAGTTGCAGTTACCGGTTTTCCTTTATTTTCAGAATAAAACTGCTTGATACTATTCTCAACTGTTGCTTTTCCGAGGTAATCGGAAAGATATTGTAAACCACTACCTGCATAATAGTCGCTCGCAATATTCTTATTAAACTTGACCAAAGAATCACGTGGCGTTGCGAGTGATTGGTGTAAGTTGTTCCGTGCCATATTGAGATACAGGAATGGATATTGGTCATTAAACTCCAGATCGGATGCATGTGCCCAGCGAATTACCCACCAATCGCTTAACGAACCTATGATCTTCATATTTGGATAAAAAGTATCCACATACTCCATCATTAAGTAGATCTGTAGGGCGCCGATCAACCAATATTCTTCTCTTGGGTGTACCAAGACGGTGTTCTCTATATAATTTCGAGTTATGGTCTTTAGCTGCTCCATGTCGTACTCGAAACCATCCGGGAACGGACTAATAAAATTGGGCAACTGGTTTAGGCCATATACCGGACTGTTCTTGTATTCACTTTCGCTAATTAGCATCTTCTCGAAAGGATATGGGCCTAACTTTGAATCTAAAAAATGCACTACACGATCTACCATCAAGGCCCGAATCGTAGGAGACACCTTTTCGTCGGTTAGGTTTGTCACTACCGAGAACTTATCGGTCTCTATAGTCTCGAAGGTGGGTTTTCGTTCTAAATGAAGCAAGACATTGGTTCTATTCTCTCCTTCTAATACGGCTACAGAAGAATCCCCTTGCTGTGCTTGTGATTTGACATCGAGATTGCTTGCCAAGGTATAGGTCGTTGGATAATTTAAGCGTATTGAAAAGTTTGTAGGATACGTATATAGATCGTTGGTGTTCTTATTGCTGTATGCATGCCATGTGCCGTCGTATACGGCAGGGGAGAGGTGCCAATACTTTAATCTAAAATCAACTTTGTTCGTTACGCCATAACGCGTAAACTTATCATCCGGATACTTCACGCTGTAACGAGCCGTAAATGTATAGGATTCACCTGGCAATAATGGGGTATTTAGGTCTACACGAATGATGTCGGCCGCTACGCCTCGCTCCCAATCTAAAGAGCTATTTGCGGTTGTCGTAAAACCTGAAATTGTCGTTCGGCCACGATCTTTTTTCTTTTCAAAATGAAAGGAACTGTCGTAGTTTTCTGCAAATCGTTTGGCTAAGGGTGTGGTCTTGCTTGAAAAACTGTTAGGCCAATCGTTTAGATAGAGCTCATGCAACGTATCGCTAGAAGTGTTTACATACACGATCTCTTGCTGAATATTCATTGTACCTTCCTCCGGCACTACGTTCGCGTCTATAGTAATAGCGTGTTGTGCATTCGTAACAAATGCCAACATGCACAAAAGAGCAAATATGAGCTTGCGACCGATCAAGAAGTTTTTAGAAATTTTAAAGGTTGATGTGAAGGCAGGTTTGTTTTAAGATAATAAATGCCGGTGGGCAATGCCGAAACATCTATGGTTGTGTATGTTTCATCTACAGCAGGGATGTACATCACTTCTTGTCCTAGAACACTAAAGATCTGAATGGAAACAGGTTCTATAACTTGAGCAGACATTTTTAGCCGTATTGTTTCTGAAACTATTGTATTATCAAGCTGAAAGTATGCTTCAGTAGCAACTTCCGCAGTATTTAAGATGATCTGTTTGTTGGTTTCCAGTTGCATGACCACGGGAAGGTGATCACTCATACTAAACAAGTTATTCCGAAGCTGTTGTCCAAAAGGTCCGGTACAGTTCGCATCACTAATATCCATATTAAAACAATTACCATTGTTTCCGAAGGATTTATACGTATCGGGAATATAGCGCAGCTTAGGGTCGGTCATCATATTTTCTGATACAAGTATAAAATCGAATCGATCGTCTAGCCCGCCGCCTGCTCCGGCTCCAAAGGGTCCGGCACTAACGCGCGTACTTTGCGTATGAATGTCTTGAAACGCAATATTGTTGTTCCAGTCACCTGGGCGATCTATAGGATCGGCCAAAGTGATCGCATTAGTAGGATCGAGCAATTCTACATAGGCCGGTTCGTCGGCGTCGTATACATTTAGGTCTCCTGCAAAAATTACAAAGGAGTTGGGATCTAACGAACTAAGGCTGTTTGTGAATTCGGTCACCATTTCTAGTCGTTTAGCCTCATTGGAACTTCCTTGACTTGATTTCAGGTGCGACACGTAAATATCAACAAACAAAGGATCTACATCATTGTCGGTGGTATTAATACGCAACTGATAACGGTTAATATCTCGCACATCGGTTCTAATGATCTCGGTCGTTTCAACCTCGAACATGCCATTGCGATAATAAATAAGCTGCTGAAGATTTGAGTCTCCCGACGTGTTGAGCACAAAAGGAACTCGTTTATAATCGATGCCTTCATCGTTTAATGATATATTGAGAATTTGATCGGCCCCTGCTTCGTTCTCGAGTTCGCAAACCATAAAGATATCGGGATCGTACTCGTTGAGTATGTTCTGCAAGATCTGATCGCGGCTACCTGGAGATGCGGTGGGGAATTCCAATAAATTATAGAACATGGTTTTTATTACATCCTGTGCTATGAGCGAGCTGCTTAGCAACAGAAAAACCAAAAGACTTATTTTTTTAAACATGAAAATAGGGGATAAGGTATTCTAAAAATTAGGGCTCATATTTCGTTTTTCATAGAAGTTATTGAGGATCTCAAGCACTTCATCTTCGGTGTCGACCAAATGAACAAGATCGAGATCACCCGGACTAATATTATTATTCGCCTCAAGAAGTGTACCTTTAATCCAATCCATTAGTCCGGTCCAGAATTCGGTCCCAACTAGGATAAGTGGAAAAGCATCTATCTTATGTGTTTGTATTAAGGTAAAAGCTTCAAAGAATTCATCTAAAGTTCCAAAACCTCCAGGCATTACTACAAATCCTTGAGAGTATTTCACGAACATTACCTTTCTCACAAAGAAGTAGTCGAAATCGATACTTTTGTCGCTATCTATATACGGGTTGTCGTGTTGCTCAAAAGGCAGCGTAATATTTAATCCAACTGAAGTTCCACCCGCTAAATGCGCACCTTTATTACCGGCTTCCATGATACCCGGGCCACCACCGGTAATAACTCCGTAACCATGTTCGGTGATCTTTTTTGCGATGCTCTCGGCTAATTTATAATATTTATGGTCCGGCTTGGTACGCGCCGATCCAAATATTGAAACACACGGGCCAATTCGGCTCATTTTTTCATAGCCATTAACAAACTCTCCCATGATCTTGAAGATCGCCCAAGAGTCGTTCGTTTTTACTTCATTCCAGTTTTTATGTGTTCGTTCGTTTCTCATGTTCAGTAGTCATTATACGTTTCGCTCAAACCCCGCTAAAGTAATTCTTTTTTGAGGAACTGTGCCGTATAGCTCTTTTTATCGGTTATTATTTCTTCAGGGGTTCCGGTCACCATTACTTTACCACCTTTTTTACCGCCCTCGGGACCTATGTCGATAATGTGGTCTACGGTCTTGATCACATCTAAGTTGTGTTCTATGATCAAAACGGTATTCCCTTTATCCACCAGTTTATTCAATACTAGCATTAATACGCGAATGTCTTCAAAATGAAGTCCGGTCGTTGGTTCGTCTAAGATATAAAAGGTGTTTCCGGTATCTCGTTTAGACAGTTCGGTGGCCAATTTAATTCGTTGCGCCTCTCCTCCGGACAGGGTCGTTGATTGCTGCCCAAGGGTGATGTATCCTAATCCGACATCCCGAATCGTTTTAAGTTTTCTGAATATCTTCGGAATGGACTCAAAGAACTCGCAGGCTTCGTTGATGGTCATTGCTAACACATCGTAGATCGATTTGCCTTTGTATCTAATTTCTAAGGTCTCACGATTGAAGCGTTTTCCTTGACATGTTTCACACTCCACATATACATCGGGTAGGAAGTTCATTTCAATTACACGAAGACCGCCTCCCTTACAGGTTTCACAACGTCCTCCTTTAACATTAAAGCTGAATCGACCGGGTTTATACCCGCGTATCATCGCTTCCGGAACTTTGGCGAACAGACTCCTTATTTCTGAAAATACCCCGGTATACGTAGCAGGATTAGATCGTGGAGTTCTTCCAATGGGCGATTGGTTTATGTCGATCACCTTGTCTAGGTGTTCCAAGCCTTCGATCTTTTTATAAGGCATTGGTTTTTTAACGCCATTAAAGAAGTGAGCATTCAAAATAGGGTAGAGGGTTTCATTTATCAGGGTAGACTTACCGCTACCCGAAACTCCAGTTACGCCTATCATTTTACCTATCGGTACGTCTATGGTGACATTCTTTAGGTTGTTACCCGTACAGCCCGAGAGGGTCAAGGTGTGCCCGTTACCTTCTCTTCTTTTCTTCGGAATTTCGATCTCTTTGGTACCGTTTAGGTAATCTGCAGTGAGGGTATGGTGTTTTAAAATTTCTTTCGGACTCCCTTCGGAAACGATCTCACCTCCGTGTTTACCTGCTGCCGGACCAATATCTATTACATGATCGGCATGTTCGATCATATCTTTATCGTGTTCGACGACAATGACCGAATTCCCTATGTCTTTCAAAGCGATGAGCGATTCTATTAATTTATGATTGTCTCGTTGGTGCAAGCCAATACTCGGTTCATCTAAAATATATAGTACGCCTACTAATTGCGACCCAATTTGCGTTGCTAATCGGATACGCTGAGCTTCACCACCTGATAAGGATTTAGAACTGCGATCCAGTGCGAGATAGGTAAGCCCAACATCTACCAAAAATTGCAATCGGCTTCTTACTTCTTTAATGATTTCTGCAGCAATCTTCAGTTGTGTTTCGCTTAGGTTCTTTTCGAGCTTGTCGAACCATTGTGCCAACTCAACAACGTCCATATGAGCCAATTCGGCGATATTCTTATCGTTCACTTTAAAGTACAACGATTCCTTCCGAAGTCGTGAACCGCCACATTCGGGACAAGAGACCTTGTTCATATATTCCTTAGCCCAACGCTTAAGCGATTTCGATTCGTTGGCTTCAAAGGTATTTTGAAGGAAGGTCGCAACCCCTTCAAACTCGATCTTATATTTTCTGGTAATGCCTAAGGTCTTGGAAGCGACTTCAAATTTTTCGTTTCCGCCGTAGAAGATCAGTTCTTTGGCTTCCGAAGGGATCGACTTAAACGGATCGGTCAACTTAAATTCATAGCGTTCGGCGATCAACTCCAATTGTTTAAAGATCCAATTGCTTTTTTGGGGCCCATGTGGTGCCAATGCCCCTTGTTTTATCGATAACTTAGGGTCTGGAACGATCTTGTCGAGATTTACCTCATAGAGCGTGCCTAGGCCTTTACAGTTTGGGCACATCCCCTTTGGCGAATTGAATGAAAAATTGTTAGGCTCAGGATTAGGATAGGAGATACCACTGCTAGGACACATGAGCGATCGACTAAAGAACCGAACCTCGTTGGTATCGTTATCCAGCACCATTAGGACGTCATCACCGTGATACATGGCCGTGACAATACTTTCACTCAAGCGTTTACCGGTATCTTCTTTGTCGCTTATCTTTAATCGATCTACAACGATCTCGATATCGTGGGTCTTGTACCGATCGATCTTCATGCCTTTGATCAAGTCTAATACCTCACCATCAACGCGAACTTTTAGAAATCCTTGCTTTGCGATTTGTTCGAACAACTCTCGGTAGTGCCCTTTTCTCGATCGAACTACAGGGGCGAGTATACTTACTTTTTTGCCGTCGAAATCATCGAGTATAAGCTGTTTTATTTGTTCGTCGCTATAGCTCACCATTTTTTTACCCGTGTTATAGCTATAGGCATCACTGGCTCTGGCATATAACAAGCGCAAAAAGTCATAGATCTCGGTTATGGTACCTACGGTAGAGCGCGGACTGCGACTTGTCGTTTTTTGCTCTATGGCGATAACGGGAGAAAGCCCATCGATTTTATCTACATCGGGTCTTTCGAGACTACCAAGAAATTGGCGAGCGTAGGCCGAGAAAGTTTCAATATAACGCCGTTGGCCTTCTGCATAAATGGTATCGAAGGCTAAAGAAGATTTTCCACTACCGGAAAGGCCGGTAATTACTACTAATTTTTCTCTGGGGATAGTAACATCGATGTTCTTTAAATTGTGCACTCTGGCGCCAAGAACTTCGATTACATCTTCATTTTTTGCCATAGTTTGCAAAGGTACTCAATTGCAATGAAAATTTAGAACTCAATGTAATGCAACCTTTTAAATTTTCATCAACAATTGGGAGGCTAATTACTCACTTCTCGAGAAATGAATTGATAGAAGGTTGTGGCTACCAAAAAGACAATGCTTATTACAAATGCATAACTTATAATGAGTGTTAGTACCGGTAGGTCGAAAAGCAACGATAACAGTGGTAATAAGACCCCAAATAGTACGAGTGACAAAAAAACTCCGTAGAGGTATTTTAGTATGGGCGGTAATGCAGAACTTACTTGTCCTTGAAATTGAAATAGCTTCGGAATCACTTCCTTGTTCATATACTCCCCTAGTTTCGACAAAAATACTTCGTTGAACGATGAGTCCTCAAAGGCTTCACTATCTATGGTGTTGGCCAGGGTCATTATTTTTTCCTGATGGCGTTCGTACACCGCATCCAAGTCCAACGATTCTTTAAAAGCACCGTATTTATAGCCGAAATAGTACCACAACCCGGAGCCGCACTTATGTTCTAACCATTTGGTAACAATATCCTGATTATAGACATTTGGGTAGGATATGTTTTCAGGAATTCGTTTGTCTTTCGGGCTCGTCATTAGAAGCGATTTGAGCTCTAAATACAGCTGCTCGGTATCGTTATAATTATTGTGCTCTTGTAAAAATTCGATGGCTAGTTTCGACTTGCCTTTATAAAATTCTTTGACGTCGAAGAACGTCAGTCCTTCAAATTCGTCATCGATGTATTCTTTTAATCCGGGCAACCATAATTTGGAACGGAATAAGAGCTCTACGATGGTTCTAAAGTCATGCATTTTTTGTGTGATCTTGCTCAAATTGTCAATAGCTGTATTTCTACTGGTTTTTAATCCAAGCGCAGAAGCCACCAGATACACCATGATTATGGCCGATAGAAAACCGCTTATACTAATGAATATAGTGGCAAATTCCTTTAATTGCTCCGGAAAGACTGTTACTGTAGTTGCTTTTTGCCAAAGTAGAAAGATGAGTCCAATGCAAAGCAGCCCACTAATCACTATAGGAATAAGGGCGTACAAATCCTTTAAGAAAGATTTTTTTCGCATGAGCTGACTTACCAAATATTAGGGGATATTAGGGCGTAAAAACAGTATGATCTCCTTAAAAGTCAGTGATTTTGTCAAAAACTTTTGGAAAACTTGTAAGAATTCTATTGATTGTTACAATTGTATTTTTCTGCCGTTAGCCCCTGTATTAATTTGGTTATGTTGATTTTATAATTATAAAAACTAACTCAAAATTACCCTTTTTTCTTACAAAA
>NZ_QOLC01000034.1 GCF_003333325.1 Candidatus Ulvibacter alkanivorans
TTAGCTGAAAATATTTATAAAGTGAATTGAACGTGCCATAATTTAAGCTACATTTGGATAAAGATCTTTTTATGAAAGAGAAATACAATGAATTTGATAAACTAAATCGCCTACTCGTTGCGAGCTTCGAAGCCGAGAAGCTGTACTACAATGCAGCTATGGATGCGCAAACAACCGAGTTGAAGCGATTTCTTAATTATATGGCGGTTGAACGTAACCGTATGAGCCACGATATTTCAAATGAATTGCACTCACGAGATATAGAACCCTTAAAAGCAGATGCCGAAAAAGGGAATTTAGATCGCACTTGGCATGAGATTAAAGAGGCCTTAGAGAAATTTAATGCCGAAGTAATCATTAATCAATGTATTGCCAGAGATAAGAATAACATTAAGCGTTACGAAGCACTTTTGGAGAATCCGCAGATTCCAGAATCTATCGCAGCTATTTTAAAGAAGCACGTTAAGCAACTCAATTGGTACATTAAACAAGCCGAACAACATAAAATGAATCCTTTTAAAAAGGAGACGGCAACTGTTTCCGAAGAAAAAAAAACGACTGAAACGTCTGAAGATAAGGAAGACAACAATGACAATATACGTTCTTTAAGAGCGATATAAAAAAAAGCCCTGAATTTTCAGGGCTTTTTAATTTTATAGGTTTAAAAACTATTCGTCCAATAATAAATTAAGCGTAACCGTAATGTTGTCTCGAGTTGCTCTAGAAAATGGACACATCTCATGTGCTTGGTTCACTAGACTTTCACCGGTTGCCAAATCTACCCCCGGAATAAAGCAATCGAGGGTCGCTTCCAAAATGAAGCCACCTTCATCATCTTCACAAAATCCGATGGTCGCTGTAATACTAATAGATTCGGTATCAATATCTAATTTTTCTGATTTTGCGATCGCTTGTACGGCACCTCCAAAACAAGCCGCGTACGCACAACCAAAAAGTTGCTCAGGATTTGTTCCGTCGCCACCTTTACCTCCCATTGATTTTGGTACTGATAAAGGTAGATCTATAGGTCCGTCTTCAGATTTCACATGACCTTTTCGTCCTCCAACGGCCGTTGAAGTTGCTTCATATAATGTTTTCATTGTCTATAAGTTTGATTAGAATATTGTTCAATATACCATGGAAAACCCTGTTTTTAAAAACAAAATTCATAAAATTGTCATAAATTCACTGCATGTCGAAAACTAAGAAAAATAGCAGCGCACTATCTGAAAAGGACGGTATAGACGCACCTCCCAACCTCAATAAACAAAGCGCCGAACGACTTAAAAAAAATCGGCAAAAGAAGCGCACTACACAAGATCTTATACATGGTATTTTGGCCGGTGATAAAACAGCGTTGAGCCGTGGGATCACCTTAATTGAAAGTACAGCTGCCAAACACCAAGAAAATGCCAAACAGCTTATCGAGGCCTGTCTCCCACATGCAAATCGTTCGGTTCGAATAGGTATAACGGGTGTTCCGGGCGTAGGAAAAAGTACGTTTATAGAGCAATTTGGTTCGTTATTGGTTTCCGAAGAAAAGAAAGTAGCGGTTTTAGCAGTGGATCCTAGCAGTTCTTTAAGTCATGGAAGTATCTTAGGCGATAAGACGCGTATGGAAGCCTTGGTAAAAGAAGATAATGCGTTCATTAGACCTTCCGCATCGGGAGAATCCTTGGGTGGTGTCGCTCGAAAAACCCGTGAAGCAATTATACTTTGCGAAGCAGCCGGCTTTGATATCATCATTATTGAAACTGTAGGTGTAGGACAAAGTGAAACAGCCGTTCATTCTATGACCGATTTCTTTTTATTGCTGAAATTGGCCGGAGCCGGAGATGAATTACAAGGAATAAAGCGTGGGATCATGGAAATGGCCGATGCCATTGTGATCAATAAAGCCGATGGGGACAACATAAAAGCAGCAAAGCTCGCAAAAACCGAATTCAATCGTGCCTTACACCTCTATCCTGCTAAAGCCAGCAATTGGACTCCCAAGACTTTAACTTGTAGTGCCCTTACCAATGAAGGCATTTCTGACGTATGGGAACTCATTCAGTCCTACCTCAATAGCACAAAGGACAGCGGATATTTTTCAGAAAAAAGAAGAGAACAAAATAAATTCTGGTTACTACAAACCATAGAGAGTGAACTAAAACAATCGTTTTACTCCAACCCCATCATTAAAAAAGAACTGAAAACACAATTGGAGCTTATTAATACCAACAAGACTTCGCCTTTTGAAGCTGCGAATTACTTGTTGAGTTTATCTTGATTAAGTGATTGAAACCATTCGATCTGGGCTTTTAATCCTTCTTTAAGGGTTGTCTGTGGATCATAGGCCAAAAGCTTACGTGCCTTATCGATATTCGCTTTGGTACGCGATTGGTCGCCTGCACGTGGTGGCGTTCGTTTGGTGGCTATATTGGCTTGCAATAGATTTTCTACGGTCGCAATTCCTTCGGCGGTAGTCGACTCGGTTTCGGTTCCTAAATTAAATATCTCACCATTGCATATAGTCTGTTTTTCTAACACGCTTACGATGCCATCAACAATATCCTGTACATAGGTAAAACTGCGCAAGTGTTTTTCACTTCCCTCATAGAGCGGAAATGGTTTATTGTTAAGTCCGCAGTCGATAAGACGTGTATACAATTTATCGGGACGTTCACGTGGTCCATACACCGAATACAGTCGCAATGAAGTACTTTTTAACGACCCACCTCTCGATGCTGCTAACACCAGTTGCTCTGCGGCCAATTTGGTGACCCCATACCAAGATGCAGGTTTAGGCGCTTCGTTTTCACTATAGGTTGCTTCCAGACCATAAATTGAAGAAGTTGCAATATTTACAAAATAGGGTGGCTCGCTTTGTGTGGTTGCGAACGATAGTAAGCGATAGGTGGCTGTGATATTGTTGCTGTAATAATCTTCAAAGGTGGAAGCACCGGAAATACCGGGATGCGCCGCAAAATGAAAGATGCAGTCTATATCATTTGGTAGTTCGGCGTTGAGATCGGCCGTTCGAAGATCCAGTTTTCTAATAACAATCCCTTTATCTTTTAAAGCCTTTGCATTTTGTTGTTTTAGCGAAACATCGTAGTAGGTAGAAAAATTATCGACTCCAATCACCTCATGCCCCATCTCATGCAATCGCTCGGCAGTATGTGAGCCAATAAATCCGGCTGCGCCTGTAAGTAAAATCTTCATAGGTTGTAATTACAGCTACAAAATAACATCTTTTTTATGGTTCTTCTTTAAAATACCCAGATTGTTGAAAAAAGAAATACTTTTGCAAAAAATACTTACTGTCGATCTATGTACGAATTTACCATTATAGTACCTGTTTATAACGAGGAAGACAACTTGGCCCGAGTAGAAAAGGAACTACTGGCGTATGCAAAAATTGCTTCTAAGAAGACCGCAGTACTCTTTGTAAACGACGGTTCTACCGATAGCAGTCAAGAGCTTATTGAGGCCATTTGCCAGCGAAACGAGCTGTTCCAATTTATCAATTTTAAGGAAAATCGCGGATTAAGTGCTGCGATCAAGGCAGGATTCGATCATGTTGAAAGTCCGTTGCTGGGGTACATCGACTCCGATCTACAAACTAGTCCGATGGACTTTAACAAACTTTTGGAACATATCGACTCATATCATTTGGTAACCGGGGTACGAGCCGACAGAAAAGATTCATTTATAAAAAATATGTCCTCTAAGATCGCAAATGGAATTCGCAGAGCATTTACAAGCGATGGAATGGACGATACAGGTTGCCCTTTAAAAGTAATTCGAACCGATTATGCCAAACGCATTCCTATGTTTAAAGGGTTGCACCGTTTCTTGCCGGCCATGATACTGCTTCAAAACGGAAAAATAGTGCAAGTACCCATACAACATTTCCCCAGAATGGCCGGGACTGCAAAATTTGGGGTTTGGAACCGACTTATAGGACCGTTAATGGATTGCTTTGCCTACCTTTGGATGAAGAAAAAGTACATTAACTACGAAATTAAAAGCAAAGGATGAGCAATTGGCTGATCTATGGTATCGGGTTTTTAGCCCAATTATTATTTTCGGGAAGATTGTTGGTGCAATGGATACTTTCAGAAAAGAACAAACGGGTCATCACGCCTAGCCTATTCTGGAAATTAAGTCTGTTTGCCTCTTTTCTTCTATTTGTTTACGGTTATTTGCGTGACGATTTCGCCATTATGCTCGGCCAGTCGTTAACCTACTTTATTTACATTCGAAATCTACAATTACAAGGAGAATGGCAAAAGTCTCCAAAATGGTTTCAACTGTTTCTCTTAGTATTTCCGGTCTTTATCGTGATCTATGCGTATAACAACGGAGAGTACGATATCGACCAATTGTTCGATACCAATACCATTCCAGTTTGGCTGTTGATCCTCGGGATCGTATCTCAAGTGCTATTTACCTTACGTTTTGTATACCAATGGATCTATTCTGAACAAACTAAGACCTCTCAGCTTCCTGTCGGATTTTGGCGTATGAGCGTGATAGGAGCAGCCTTGATCTTAACCTATGCTATCTTTAGAAAGGATCCGGTTTTGTTTGTGGGTCATGTCGCCGGACTTATAATTTATGTTCGCAACATTTTTATTTGGAAAAAACAGATCGATGAAAGCACTCGCTAACAACCATATTTTTTGGCTGATACTCGCTTGTGTCGCGATCTTCTTCGTAAATCTGGATGCGTTGTTCGTAAACATCATGGAAGCTCGAAATTTTATTACCGCCCGTGAAATGCTTCATGATAATAATTGGCTATTAACCACTATGAACGGCGAAGCGCGGTATGAAAAACCACCATTACCTACCTGGATCACTGCGCTATCTGCTAGCATTTTTGGACTCGACAGTTTATTTGCACTGCGGTTACCGGCAGCCATTATGGGGTTATTACTCGTTTTGGCTACGTATATCTTTTCAGCAAAGATCTTCAACAATACGAATCTGGCATTTGTTGGCGCGTTGACCCTAACTACCTCCTTTTATGTGGTCTCGGCATCGAGAGATGCCAACTGGGATATTTACACGCATGCGTTTATGATGGTGTGTATCTATCAACTGTATTTGTTGTTTTCCGAAGAAAAAAATAAATTTCGACATGCATTGGTGGCAGCTCTGTTCTTCGGATTTTCCTTTATGAGCAAAGGACCCGTCTCCTTATACGCACTCCTCCTACCCTTTTTAATTGCTTTTGGTATCGTATATAAATATAAAAATATGCGATCTCGCATCATACCGATAGTGGTATTTGTACTTCTAGGCTTACTCTTATCCGGATGGTGGCATTGGTATACCTATACCTACGACCCGGAACTAGTGGCAGCCATCACCGAAAAGGAAACCTCGAATTGGACCGGGTATAACGTTCGCCCATTTTATTACTATTGGAGTTTCTTTACACAGAGTGGAGTCTGGACTATCATGGCTTTTGTCGGGCTGCTTTATCCGTACTTGAAAAACAAAGTGATCTCAAAAGAAGGGTACCGGTTTAGTTTTTTATGGACGGTGCTCTCGGTAGTATTACTGTCTATCATCCCGGAAAAGAAGTCCCGATACTTATTACCAGTACTCATACCATTAGCAATAAACACTGCTTTTTACTTAGAATATTTGTTTAGAAGATTTGCCGATCTGACCGATAAACGTGAAACCATTCCGGTCTATTTTAATTTCGGATTAATTGCGAGTATAGGTCTCATTTTTCCGATAGGTGGATATTTTTTTCTGAAAGATCATCTTACCGGAAAATGGGGTTGGTTTATTTTACTGTCGGTACTTTTATTTGTTATAGGCTTTATGATCTTACGGTTTCTTCTGAAAAAGCAGATTAACATCGTATTCTATCTTATTATTGCATTTATTGCTGCTATTACGTGCTTCGGAATGCCTTTAGCGAAAACACTTACTGTAAATCCCGAATTTACCAGTTTTGCAAAACTGAAAAATTGGCAAGAAGACACTGGAATACCTGTTTACGAATTTTCAGATTTTAGCCCCGAACTTATTTGGGCCTATGGAAAACCGATTAATGTCTTACAGGAAGGCGATTCAATCGCAATTCCTTCCGAAGAACAATTTGGCGTATTAATTACAAAAGATGATCAAGAACGGTTTTATGAAGTTTTCGAGGATTTTTCCGTAGCAAAGATTAGACGCTACGACATGAATCCACACCCTCCCGAAAGCAGATCGCACAAAGTTCGATTATGGCGTGATCTATTTGTAGTTACGAAACCCTAAATCTGAAGCGCAAATAGTTTTGTAAACGGTATACCAACCAGCCAATACCACCACCTATAACCATTCCCGTTAGTATATCTAGCGGATAATGAACTCCTAAGTAGATACGACTATAGGCCACAACTGCTGCCCAAAAGAGCAATAAGAACGGCAAGTAGCGATACCATTTCTGAAGACTTAATCCTAAGAATACGGCTACGCCCATACTACTGGCTGCATGTGCCGAAAAATAACCATAGCGACCACATCGTTCTGCAACAAAGCGCATGGTATCTTTTAGACTTTCTACCTGACACGGCCGTGGTCGTGCCACACCGTATTTGAATAGATTGGCCAATTGATCGGTTGCGGTTACCAGCAAGGCGGCGCAAACCATTATGATCAAAGTACCTTTTGGCCCGAAACGCTTATAGACCAAGAACAACAAGAACGCATACAAGGGAATCGAGCTCCATTTTAGCGTCACAATTCGCCAAAATCCGTCCCAATGTGTGTTCCCCAATTGGTTTAAATACAGGAATACTTCGGTATCGTACTGTAATAGTTGATCAATCATCTTGATAGCGCGCCACCTCTCTATCGTAGAAATCGGTGGCTTCCTTTATAAAATTTTCTGTTTCGGTTTCTAATTCTTTTTGATCATGGGTATCGAATTCTTCCAGCCATTCGACCTCATCGTCTTCTAAGTTGATGATAAACCGCGGAAATTCGGTATGTATCACAAATATGGCGTTGGGATGATCGGTGTTGTCTCCAAGTATAAATTTTGGTAGTTCCATTTCAGAATTGAATCAAGTGAGTATTATGTATTATTGCTCGGCTATGCTCAGATTTCCTCTTCCATAACGATCTGGGCATCGTTGGCATTAATAAATTTCTTGGAAAGATAATTAAAACGGATGAAAAGCATTACTCCGGAAGCGGTTAATCCCGCTAATAGCCCAATCCAAATTCCCGCACTCGTATAATCGGTATACATGCTTAGATAAAATGAAATTGGGAAGCCAATTAACCAATAGGCCACAAAAGTGATCAGTGTTGGGATCTTCACGTCCTGCATGCCCCGCAACGCACCCAATGCCACAACTTGTATGGTGTCTGAGATTTGAAATACAGCCGCGATGAGCAGTAGCTTTGCCGCGATGGAAACCACTTCAAAATTATCTTTAAATTCATCTACATTGTCGTAGTCCAAGTATAACTTCGGAAGCGCTTCGTTAAAGATTAAAAAGAAAATAGCGAAGATCACTGCCAAGATGGTCGACAATAAAAAGATCGAATACGCGATACGCCGCAATTCTCGAAACCGTTGTAAGCCTTTTTGGTTGCCAACACGAATCATAGCTGCCACACTAAAGCCCATTGCCACCATAAAGGTCATAGACGACAAATTTAAAGCGATCTGGTTGGCGGCTTGCGGGTTTTTACCCAAGATTCCCGATAGCCATATAGCCGATGTAAATATGGCAACCTCAAAGAACATCTGTAATGCAGAAGGAAACCCGAGGTTTAAAAGCTTTTTAAGCATGGCCTTCGACAAGCTAAACAGTTTTATATTGAGCACATAGTCTCGCGACTTGGTCTTCTGCGACAAGATATACCACAAATAAACCACCATTATAACGCGCGATGCCAAGGTTCCGATCGCAGCACCCACGATTCCCATTTCGGGGGCACCAAATTTTCCGAAGATAAAAATATAATTTAAGATCACGTTTACCACATTGGCCGCAATGGTCGCGTACATTGGGTAACGCGTCATGGACAGGCCATCGCTAAACTGTTTAAAGGCTTGAAAAATAATAAGCGGAACTAGCGAAACAGCAACTAATGTAAGATACGGCATAGCAAGATCGACCACTTCCGGTGGTTGATTCATGGCATACATGAGCGGCTTGGCGACAAAAACCATTAGGAATAAGGCAATTCCAAGGACCGTACACAAAAAGAGCCCGTGTTTAAAAGAAGACTTTCCTTTTTCAAAATTCCCTTCTCCGTCTGCTTCTGCTACCAATGGTGTAATGGCGGTGGAAAAACCAATACCCAATGACATGGCGATAAACATAAAACTGTTCCCAAGGGAGACCGCTGCAAGTTCGGCTGTTCCTAACTGCCCAACCATGATGTTGTCTACTAACGCAACTACGGTATGTCCCAACATTCCTAAGATCACAGGAGTGGCTAACGACAGATTGTACTTAAATTCTTTGGTATATGCTGAAAGAAACAAAGAAATGAATTTGTGGCAAAGGTAGAATTATTTGACGCAATGTACCGAACGATCGAAAAACAAAATTAATTTTTTACCTTGCTATCTAAATTAAAGCTAATGCAATCGAAAGCGAGCACGCCCAAAGCCTATATTGCCGAACTCCCGGAAGACCGAAAAGAACCTATTCGTAAATTTCGTAAGGTAATTCTAGACAATCTACCGGACGGATTTGAAGAACAAATGACCTATGGAATGCTAGGATATGTGGTTCCACATAGCAGGTACCCGGACGGCTATCACTGCGATCCCAAACAACCACTGCCCTTTATAAACTTGGCATCTCAAAAAAATTATATTGCGCTATATCACAGCGGAATTTATAGTGACCCGAAGTTACTAGACTGGTTTACCAACCAATGGCCAAAACATATGGATACTAAACTGGATATGGGGAAAAGTTGCATCCGATTTAAAAATCCGACAAAGATCCCGTACGAACTCATGGGTGAATTAGTGCGAAAAATGACGGTCGATGCGTGGATAGAACGCTACGAAAAAGCAATAAAAAAATAAGTAAAACTGTACAACATTCCAGAAGCGAACATCTTATCTGCCTTTATACAAGGACCAACACTTCCTTATTGTAGTGACGACTTTCCGTATGGGATCTTCGAAGGTTTTGAAGAACAATTTGATAGCGCATCGTTCCAATTCCCAAACGATCTTATGCTGGGAAAACAAGCGGAAGCTTGTTTTACACATGCGCTTACACAGTCGAAACGCTATCAAGTTATTGCAAGCACGCTTCAAATTCAAGGTGAAGTCGCTACGTTGGGCGAGATCGATTATTTGGTCTACGATCACAAAAGAGCGCAACTTTGTCATATAGAACTGGCATGCAAGTTCTATTTGTACGACACCACCCTTGAAACGCAAGAATCACGCTGGATCGGTCCAAACAGAAAGGATACCTTGGCAGAGAAGCTTCAGAAATTAAAGCAAAAGCAATTCCCTTTGTTATTTGCTTCGGAAACAGAACGCGTGCTTTCCTCGCTAGATATAAACACAGATACTGTCGTACAACAATTTTGTTTAAAAGCTTTTCTATTTCTTCCGAAGAAAACATCGGTAGACGAGATTCCAGCAATGTATCGATCGTGCGTTGTAGGATATTGGATACGACCTTCACAACTTTTTTCTGAAGATGCTTCGTGTCTATATGCCCTTCCGAAGAAAAAAGAATGGCTACTGCCACCCGAGATGCTACCTAATTGGAACACATTTGAGGTAGTACAACATGCCATCCAACAACAGCTCGAAATAAAACGATCGCCCTTGGTCTACAGAAAAACAGGAGACACCATCGAAAGATTCTTCGTGGTATGGTGGTAATCTAGCACTAAAATAGCAACCTAATCTTTGATCTTAGTAAGATCTGTTTTAGAACCATAGGTGTCGAACAAATAGATAAGGCTCGCCATCGCCGCTCCACCAAGTTCCAACTCACGTCTATTTACCGCTTCAAAAGTATCATTAGCGGCATGATGGTAATCGAAATACCGCTGGGAATCGGGACGTAACCCTGCTAACACCACTCCGTCTTCTTTTAAAGGGCCAATATCGGCACCACTACCTCCTTGTTTAAAACTATGGATCTGGTAGGGTTCGAACAGCGGAATCCAGCTTTGCACCTGCGCAAAATTCGCAGCATCTATATCGAATGAAAAACCGCGAGGTGTAAATCCGCCAGCATCACTCTCTAATGCAAAAATGTGCTTTTCTCCTTTACGTTTGGCTTCTTCGGCATATTTAAGTCCGCCACGCAGCCCATTCTCCTCGTTCATAAAGAGCACCACTCGAATGCTGTGTTTTGGTGTATAATTGATCTCTTTTAGCAGTCGTAAAACCTCCATAGACTGGACACAGCCTGCCCCATCGTCATGCGAACCATCGCCAAGGTCCCAAGAATCCAAGTGCCCACCAACAAGCATATATGTATCGGGATACGTGGACCCTGTGATCTCTCCAATAACATTGTATGATTGCACATCGGGATAGGTCTTACAATTTTGTTTAAAATAGAATTGCAAGGTTGGAAGGATCTTTAGCGTGTTGCTTAAATAATCGGCACCATTGGTGCTTATCGCGCAGGCAGGAATTCGCTGGCTGGGTGGCAGATCGCCATAACTCATGGTGCCTGTATGCGGATAATCATCTTGGCGCAGGTTCATAGAGCGAACAACAACAGCCACCGCTCCGTATTTTGCTGCTTCTGCCGCACCCGAATAGCGTTGATCCACACAGCCACCATAGGCTTCAAAGGTATTAATTAGATCGGCCTGCATAGGACGGTTATAAAATACGATCTTGCCTTCGATCTGCTCGCGTCCATATCGTTCGAGGTCCTCTATGCCCTGTACTTCGATCACCTCCGCTTTAATGCCGCTGGCAGGAGTAGGTACCGAGCCTCCCAACGCACAGATATCGGTTGTGGTGGTGATCCCGGGGCCTGTTTCGATATAGGCGTATTCGGGTATTCCACGTGTCCACTTTGGAACCATGACCGGTTGCAACCACACTTTATCCAAACCTAATTTTTTAAGTTCGGCTTCTATATATTTTACGGCTTGTTCGGCTTCGAGGGAGCCGGAAAGGCGTCCTCCAATTTCGTTCGATAAATGGTCGAGCCATTCGTAACTCTTTCCATTTAACAGTGCCATATCGTAAATAGACCGTATGGTTAAAGAATCTTTGGTATTGACTTGCTGTGCAATGGTTTCCGAAGCAATTAAAAGGATGCTTGCTATAAGTAAGATTTTTTTCATGAAGTTATTTCTAATAGTAGCTAAACGTATTAGCCGGAATTGTATTATGCGTCTTTTTGAAGTTGTTCTTTGAACTCAGAAATTCGTGCTTTGATCTCCGGGTCCAGTTCGGGTTCTTTAATGTCGTCATATTTGCGAAGCTCTTCTAATAAAATGCTTGCCACAATTAAGCGCGCAGTAGGCTTGTCGTCTGCCGGGATACTATACCATGGCGCATGTGGCATAGATGTTCGATTTAGAACTTCTTCATAACAAAACATATATTTATTCCACAATTTTCGTTCTTTTAGATCCCCGGGTGAGAACTTCCAATTCTTATTGGGTTTATTTAATCGTCGTAACAAGCGATGTTTTTGTTGCTCTTTGGAAAGATTCAAGAAGAACTTAAAAATCAACGTACCATTTTGGGCAATAGTCTTTTCAAAATTCTTGATCTGTTCGAAGCGCTTGTTCCAAAATTCATCATCAATGTCTGAAACGTCATCGACATCGGGCAGGTATTCTCCTAGGATATATTCGGGATGTACACGAGTTACCAACACATTTTCGTAGTGTGTTCTATTAAATACTCCAAACTTACCTCTGGCCGGCAATGCAATATAATGCCGCCAAAGGAAATTGTGTTTAAGCTCCTTTTCGGTAGGCACTTTAAAACTATGCACGACCACACCTCTGGCGTTGAAATCTTTAAAAACCTCTCGTATTAAGCTGTCTTTTCCAGCGGTATCCATGCCTTGTAAACATACTAAGACCGCATATTTACCATGCGCATAGAGTGTATCTTGAAGTTCTCCTAGTTTCTTTCTGGTGCTTTTAAGCTCATCTTTTATAGTATCTTCGGAAGCCTTTAGATCTACAAAAGTGCTTAATTCGGAAAGTTGGACGGTAGTATTGATCTTATAATCGCCTATTTCAATTTTTTTCATACCGCTAAAGATAAAAAGTTTTTTGTGAGGCCTTGATTTTTAGCAGTATTTCCTATCGATTTTAATAAAATTTTAAAATTTACCTCTAGAGAATTCTTTACCTTAAGTAAAACCTTTTGTCATGAAAAAGCTACCAATACTATCGCTATTTTTTGCGTTACTACTTTTAGGGTGTAACGAAAAAAAGCAATCTGAAGATCCTGTTTCAAATACCGACCCTACGGAAGAAAAAGATACTGAAACACCTACTAAGACCGAAACTTACCGTAATGATACGTGGCATTTTGCTCTCGATTATCCACCGAGTTTTACGGTCTTAGAGAGTGAATTGCCGGGTGATGCTCCCGTGATCAACGTTTATAAAAAGAACACTACTCATAATCCGCCATTTGCTTTTCACGAGGAACCCGATCTGTTCTATTTAAGTTTTATTCCGAATGGTTTTGGCACCGAAACCCCAAACGGTGAACAACAATCGTTTCAAGAATGGAGTGGTTCCCTTCCTTTAGATTTTGAAGTTGACCAAGAAGCGTCGACCGTTTTTTTATTAGAAAATGGGGAACCATGGGCCTATATGCTAAAGTTCAATCAGCCGCCCAAAGATTGGGGCAACTACGCTACTATTTTTATTCATCTACCTATAGAAGGTTTTAGCGCTGAATGTATAAACGCGTCCGGAAATACAAAACCAATGGCCCAATGCGACCCCTTAGGCAGTGACACGGTTAATTACAAAGGCAGTATAAATGCCAATGATCGAAATATCTTAAACACGATGTTACGATCACTACGGTTCTACACAGGTGAAGAAAAAGAAAAGCAGCTTTCAGAATTAATACAGATAGAGCATCCTTTACCAAACTTAGACGTTACATCGCCACTCACCATTAAAGGAAAAGCGCGGGGCTACTGGTATTTTGAAGGTAGTTTTCCATATAAATTAGAAGATGCTAACGGAGCCGAATTGGCTTCAGGAAGCATTAATGCCGATGGAAAGTGGATGACCGAGGAATTTGTTCCTTTTGAAAAACAAATCGCGTTCGAAGCACCCGATGACGAACGTGGCTATTTAGTCTTTAAGCGTGCCAATGCATCGGGAAAACCTGAGCACGATCGCACGTATAGATTACCGGTTCTATTTCCTCCAAAATAAGCAGGCTGAAAGCGCAGCATTCACGATCTATTTAGTTGCAAACAGTTTTACATCCTTTTCGCTTACCTCGCCGCCACCAAGGATGATTAAACGTTCTACGACATTCCGTAATTCGCGTATGTTCCCCGTCCAATCGTATTCTTGAAGCAGTTTTATAGCTTTATCCGAAAAACTTTTCTTGGCCGTACCATGTTCAGAAGCGATACGATCGGCAAAATATTCAACTAGTAAAGGAATGTCGTCTCTTCTTTCGTTAAGGGCCGGTACTTTTATAAGAATAACAGCCAAGCGATGATAAAGGTCTTCTCTAAAATTCCCTTCTTCAATTTCTTTTTTTAGGTCTTTATTAGTTGCCGCGATCACTCGAACATCTACTTTAATGTCCTTATCACTTCCCACACGTTGCACCTTATTCTCTTGTAATGCTCGCAATACTTTTGCTTGTGCAGACAGGCTCATATCACCTACCTCATCGAGGAAGATCGTTCCGCCATTAGCAGCTTCAAATTTCCCGGCGCGATCCTTATTTGCGGAAGTAAATGCACCTTTTACATGACCAAATAACTCACTTTCTATAAGTTCGCTGGGTATGGCAGCGCAATTCACTTCGATCATTGCGCCCTTAGAGCGGTCACTTTTTTGATGTAACCAATGCGCTACAAGTTCTTTCCCTGTACCATTGGGTCCGGTTATAAGCACCCTGGCCTCTGTAGGCGCCACTTTTTCGATCATCTCTTTGATCTGCGAGATCTCTGCAGATTCGCCAATCATTTCATATTTTTTACTCACCTTTTTCTTAAGGCGGGTATTTTCTACTACTAATTCTTTACGATCTAGAGCAATTCGAACGGTATTGAGCAACCGATTTAAATCGGGTGGTTTTGAAATATAATCGAAGGCGCCCAAACGCATTGTATTAACTGCAGTATCCAGATCGCCATGGCCGGAGATCATCACCACAGGAATTTCCGGTTTGATCTTCTTAATGGCTTCTAATACTTCGACACCATCCATCTTTGGCATTTTGATATCACAAAGAACCAAGTCGTAGTCTTCTTTTTTTATAAGTTCGATCCCGGCGAGTCCATCTTCTGCTTCGGTAACCGTGTAGGTGTCGCTTTCTTCGGAAAGAATCTTCACCAAAACACGCCTGATGGCTGCCTCGTCTTCTATAATTAAAATCTTAGGCATTCTTAGTATTTAAATTTTAGTCCTCCACGAATATAAAAGGAATTATTTTCATCTATTATATAAGCCGTTTCTCGGTCGTTATCTCGCAGTCTGAATTCGTTATATACAGTATGTGCTCCATAAGCGTAGAACAAAAGATTGTCTGTAAAAAAATGTTCGTACCCAAGCCCTACGAGCACGTTGGTCATAGATACATTTTCTGCAATTACGGTACTACCGGGAACGGCAAAATTATTTTGTATGTTTCCGAAGAAATTATCTAAGGTTACATAGGCTTGTAGGGCATCCTTATGAGAATCGTTTAGATAATGCCTCACGTTTGTTTTAGGCACCCCAATGGTGTACGTCCAATTGGGATGAAATTGTTTGTTATAATTAATTAGCGGTAACGGATAGTTTCGACCTGGCGTCGTTGAGTAGGTAAGTCCTAAAATTAAACGAGAAGGTTTAGCCACCGTATCACTTTTATTGTCGCGTATCATGTACACAGCCCCTTCATAAATTACATCATCGCTCACAATGCTGCCTTCTAAGTTCGAATTGATACGTGCTCCTAACTTAGCTCCAAACCGCCAATCTTCATTGATCTTAAAAGTATATCCGAGATAGGCTTCCATTCGCTGTACAGAACTAATTACCGAGGGATCGAATGGCACAGAATCCTTAATTGTAATATCGACATATCTGTATTCGAGACCGACAACCAAAAAACGGCCGGAGCCTATTTGCAATGGCACGGGTGCTTGAACCAATGCGCGGTATCGACTTATTGAGTTGTTAGAATTTGAAAAAGGAAGGTGTAGGTATTCTACACGTGCCAAGTCGGTAGTTTGCGCAGAAACCAGAGCAGTTAGGCACAAAAAAATAATGCATATAAAATGCTTGTTCATAGGAGTTGCTAAATTTAATCTTCTGCCATGTTGGTAGAAGCAGACGTGTCGGTCTGGTTGGTATATAAGTGTACATCTCTTTGCGGGAATGGTATTGTAATACCGTTTTCCCTGAACAGCCTATCGATTCGAAAACGTATTTCACTTTTAATACGCGGATCGACGAAACTGTCGCTTATAAAGAAATAGATACTAAAGATAAGGGCAGAATCACCAAAATCTTCAAAAAGCACGAAAGGTTTAGGACTTTTTAACACACCAGACTGCTTATCGACACTATTTAGTAACAGTTCTTTAACTTTTTGGGTATCGCTTCCGTAAGCGACCCCTACCTGAACGAACTCACGAGTAGTTTTATGGTTTTGAGTATAGTTGAATATCGTTTCGGTAATAAATTTATGATTGGGGATAATAATGATCTTATCGTCTCGAGTAAGCGCACGTGTGGTACGCAATTTAATGTCTATTACGCGCCCTACCTTTCCATTGATTTCTATGATGTCCCCTACAAGGAGTGATTTATCGATAATAATGAATATCCCAGCAATAATATCCTGAAAAAGCTCTTGAAGAGCCAAACCCAGACCCACCAACAAGGCGGCAGAAGCCGCAATAAAAGGCGTTACATTGATCCCGGCGAGGCTCAGCACCACGAAAATCACAATGATATAGGTTACGTATTTTATGAATTTAAAGACACTAATAAACTTAAGCTTATCAACCTCTTCCATTTTACGGGTAAAGAACACCCGAATCCATTTTAAGATAAAACTGGCAATGACAAAAGAGAGTAGTACCAAAAGCACCAGTCCTATGGTAACGTGCACTTGCTTATCACCTTCTCCAAACTGAACGCCTAAATCGAGGAAGTCTTTTATCCCTCCCCAAATATCGTTCGTTACTACGTCCTCAATCTTGTCGGTAACTTTTTCTTGAAGCATTTTTAATATTTAAGCCACTTGAAAATCTCTTTATAGGTTGGCTTCTTACCATACATTAATATACCTACACGATATATTTTGGCGGCAAACCAAACCGTTCCCATAAATGTAGCAAATAAAATGACAACCGAAAGCAATTGTTGCCATATCGGCACCCCAAAAGGAATACGCATTAACATGACAACAGGCGAGGTAAAAGGAATATAGGAGAACACTTGAGAAACGGTTCCATGCGGATTGTCGATCACTGTGAAGAACCCTACATAGACCGCAAGTATTAACGGCATTAGGATGGGCATCATAAATTGTTGGGTGTCGGTTTCGCTATCTACAGCAGCCCCAATCGCAGCATACAAGGATGCGTACAATAAATACCCCCCAATAAAGAACAATATAAACATGATGATCAAGTTCATGATGGGTAAGTTGTTAATCTCCATAATCACTTCTTGAACAACATTTTCTATACCTCCCGTGTTCTGATCAATCAATTCTTGTTGCGGGGTTTGGACCGCGGCAGGATCAATACCTAAGATCATTGGGACTATGGTCATTAAGATCCCAATTAAAAAGATCCACACCACAAACTGTGTAATTCCGGCGAGTGATGTACCAAAAATCTTACCCAGTAATAATTTCACCGGTTTAACCGAAGAAATGATCACCTCAATAATTCGACTGGTCTTTTCTTCGATCACGCTTCTCATGATCATATTTCCGTAGATAATGATGAACATAAACAGCAAGTAACCCGCCAATCCACCAAAACCAAGTTTTAGCCCTGAGGCTAATTTCGAAGTTTCTTTTCCTTGATATGTTTCTAAATTCGTATCGACCCGAATGCGTAAGGCCTCAATTTGAGCGGCATCAATATTTGCCTCTTTTAATCGTAACACGTTTACTTTATCCTCGATCGCATCTTCGATGTCATCCATTAAGGTAAGGGATGGTGAGTCTTCGGAATAAAAGGTAATAGATTGAGCGAGGTCTTCAATTTTTTCCGGCTTCGGAATATAAAGTAGGCCGTAGACCCCTTCTTCTTCGGAAGCTTTTTTTGCAGCTTCCAACGAACTATTGTCTACGAACGTATAAATAAGTGTTTCAGAACTTTCAAAGTGGTCGGTAAACAGTCCGCTCTCATCCAAGATGGAGATATTTCGAACGTCGCTGCTATTAAGACTGGAAAGGTAGGCAACCAAAGTAAAGATTCCGACGAAAATCAACGGACTTAAAAACGTCATGATGATAAACGACCGATTGCGAACCTTGTTTAAATATTCTCTTTTTATACTAAGTTA
>NZ_QOLC01000051.1 GCF_003333325.1 Candidatus Ulvibacter alkanivorans
AGTTCTTAAAATCCCTCCGGTATTGGCTCCCGTTAAAGTGGCTGTGTTGCCTTTAATTAAAAGGGACGGACTCCCGGAAATGGCACAAGAGATTGTCGATGAATTACAGTGGGATTACAATGTGGTATATGATGAAAAAGATGCGGTAGGAAGACGGTATCGTAGACAAGATGCTGCTGGAACACCTTTTTGTGTCACGGTAGACCATCAAAGTCTAGAAGACAGAACGGTCACACTTCGGAATCGAGACTCAATGGAACAAGAACGCATCGCTATTGATGCGTTGCAAAAAACTCTTAAACCCTATCTGTCGTATAGGCTTTTAGCACAGTAGAATAATCACATTTTTCTTTTTTTAGTCAGCAGGATTCGTTAATTTTAACGACTTTTTAACTAAAAATTATCCTAATGAAACTAAAAAATTATTTTACTGCACTATTGGTGACAGTAGTTGCATTTTCAATGCAAGCACAGCAAAATGGTGCTGGTGGCGCTAGTGACTATGGGTTCTTAGCAGATCCTATAGTTGTTCCTAGTATTGCAGAACAGCTTCGAGATGGTACGTTTATCCCTGTAGATAATAATGACATTCGTGAAGCGAGACCCAAAAGAGCCTATGGTAACACGGTTGTGCCAGGAAAAGGTTCATCGGGACCGGATGAAGCCTTACAAACTAATCCGCCAACGCGTCAAGGAGGTGGTCCATTTCTAACTTTTGATGCCGATACGACTCCACAAGCCGGTGTAACCGATCCAACTGGAGCAACGGGACCTAACCACTATGTGGCAGCTTGGAACTTCGGTTTTAGAATTTTCGACAAGAGTGGAAACCCATTAACTCCAGAAGCTTCATTGGCTTCAATCTTCCCAGGAAACAATATTGGTGACCCAATCGTTATTTATGATGAAATGGCAGATCGATTCTTAATCACAGAATTTGATAACTCACCTAACGGATTCAACGTAGCGGTATCTCAAGGACCAGACCCTGTAAATGATGGTTGGTATGTTTATACTACAGGATTTGGAACAGGACAGTTTCCAGATTACACAAAGTTCTCTGTATGGCCAGATGCTTATTACGTAACTGCAAATATTGGTACAAGACGTGTATTTGCTGTAGAGCGTGAAAAAATGTTAGTTGGTGATCCCGCACAATTCCAGAGCTTTTTCTTAACTGGTATTAGCACTTTTGGTTTCTATAGCCCTCAAGGGTTTCACCATACCGGTGGATCACACCCAGAGCTAGGGAACTTTAGCGTTGTATATATGCAAGATGATGCTTGGTCTGGTGTGGCTAATGACCATCTTAAAATTTGGACAATTAACGTAGACTGGGAAACACCAGGAAACTCATCTATCTCGGCACCACAAGAAATTCCTGTGACCGACTTTATTGGTGTATTTGATGGAGGATCGTTCTCTAATCTATCTCAGCCTGCAGGACCCGATATTGATGCACTTCAGGCAACTATAATGAACCAAGCACAGTTTAGACAATTCGACGGATATAACTCTGCAGTATTTAATTTTGTAGTAGATACCGATCCAACCGCTGGCGAATTAGCCGGTGTACGTTGGTATGAGCTTCGTCAAGACGAGTCTGGGGACCCTTGGACCATCTTCCAAGAAGGTACGTATACAGCACCTGCTGGTCGAGATGCGTTTTCAGCTAGTATGGCGATGGATATCTACGGAAACATAGGCATGGCTTATAGTTCTGTAAGTACTACCGAGATGATCTCTATTCGTTACACAGGTCGTCTTAAAGATGACACTTCTGGAGATATGACTTTCGCCGAAGAATTAATTGCTCAGAGTACTCAAAATAACCCGGGTAACCGTTTTGCAGATTACGTACACCTTACGGTAGATCCGTCTAATGCAAAAGACTTCTGGCATATCGCAGAATATTTCAACCCGAACAGAAGAGACTATGTTGGAGCATTCAATTTTGGACCAGCACAGATTCCTGCTAATGATGTAGCGATTGTAGATATCCTACCAGATAGCGGAGAACTAACGGCTGCTGAAGATATTACCATTACGATCAAAAACTACGGAACAACTACTCAAACTACGATTCCTGTAAGTTACAGCGTAGATGGTGGTGCTCCTGTTGCTGAGGTTTATACCGGTTCTATCGCACCTGGTGCTACCGATACCTTTACGTTCAGTGTTCCTGCAGATCTTTCGATCATGGATCAATTATATCGTATAGAAACACTTACCGCCTTGGTAGGTGATGAGGCTCCGGATAATGATTACTATGCTGAGAATACTAGAAATGTTGCAGTACTTTCGGTAAGTGATCTTGAATTTGACAATGCTGAATTATTGGTAACTTCAACCGATAATAAGAATTTTGATATTTTGTTACAAACTACCTATGATGACGTATTGCCTTTAAGCGTATACGACATTAACGGTAAACTGTTGGTATTTAACAACCTTGTAAATCAAGGGAACAGATTCCAATATGACCTAAACATGTCATACATGTCAAGTGGTGTTTACTTAGTAAAAATTGGTAGTGGTGAAATTGAAAAGACCGCAAAGATTATTGTAAAATAATCTTTAATCAAGCCATAAAAAATAGAGCGAAGATTTATTTCTTCGCTCTTTTTAATTTATAAGGTGTCAAAATTACTTCGATCGCTGCTGTATGCTCTCAATAGAAACAGGACTGGCACCATTACATCTGTTTGCCATTCGCAGTCTTCTATACTTCACCCAAACTTTTTCTCCGTTACTTTGAAAAGATGTCTCAAGATTAATAGGGTCGAACAGCTCATCTTCCATATTCACCATTTTCAATACATACGGGCAACCTTCTTCATTAGAGGTCATAATTTCTGCTTTTTCGAAGCCGTTGGTCATCATAGCAGACGCGGTGCTTGTTTCCACAGCAGTGCTCGAAGCTTCAGTGGTGGAATCGGTACTGTTTTTTGTGCTATTACAAGCTATTGCAAGTATAAACAGTAATGCAAAACTGGTTTTTAAAAGTGTCATAATTAGGGTTTTAGTGTTTCTGAAAGTGTAAATTACAAATAATGTGCCGTTCCAATCCCTATTCTATGAAATCCTTAACGTTTCATCCCGCAATATTTCGTCAGTCGCCAAATGTTTTAAGGATAAAGATTTAGATTGCTTCAGTGGAGTAGTATAAGTGTAAAACGTACAACTTGCCACTTATTAGGGTTTAATTAAAAATAAGCTCGAAGCTGAATGCTACCTGTGTGAACTGCCTTTGAAGTTTCGCTTTTTCTTCCGAAGTAAGACAAATTCGCATCTAAGTATTTTGTGATCCGTTTTTGAAATAGTAAGCGCCAAGTAAAATTGGTACCGGGCTGTAGTCCTTCTAAAAGCTGATAGGCTACAGGAGAAAACGCATTGCCGGTATACGCATTATCAATGTAGTTGAACTCACCGTTAATAGAGATCTTTTCGGCATTCGTATACGAAAAGGATGTCCCCAACTTTTGCTGATTCAATTGTTCCATCTCACCCAGCATATTGTCTTTGTTCAAAAACTGATAGAACAGATCGAACCTTGTGTTGTTGTTCAGTAAGTACGAAATCTTCGGATTGATCTCATAGGTGTCTAATTCATAATTCCTGTTCTCAAAATTTTCAGACATGCTTTCATTCGTTCCTAAAGCGCCTTTTAAGGTAAGCAACCAGCTTTCCCAAATTTTATGATTAAAGGTGAGTTGATGACTTTTCAACGTGTTCTCTTGAAGTCCAAGTGAGATCAAATTACTGCTCGAACTGGAAACATAGGTGTAATTTGTTGTGAAATGTTGCTTACCGCGATTAAAAAACAACGCGTTCCTGAAATTGAGAGATAAACCTAACTGCGCATCGCCACCATCTTCAAACGGATTGATATTAAAGGCATCGTTCTCTCTTCGCACTTTACGATCTATGATATAGGAGGTCTGGTTATAGAATTTAGACAGCACTTTTAAAATGCCTGTTTTCGAATTCCATGATTGTGGATTTAAGGTGAGAATCTGGCTAAATTTATTCTCGCGTATCTTCAAGAAGATCTGGTTAGGTAATAAGATACGAACATATTCTGCTTGGTCTTGAAATTGGGCTACTTCAAACTCATCAAGCTCTTGTACGCCATTGTTGTTATAATCGATCCAAGTAAAAACACCTTGCCCGGGTTCAACCTCGATAAAAGTATATTCCTGTTGGGGAATAACACCGTTGTTCGATTCTAGTACGGTATTAAGACGCACGCCATTTTGCCATATCGATTGGTTGTATAAAAGACGCGAATTAAGCGATTGTTCATCGGGATCATCTCCGTCCTCATCCTTAAGCACCCTATAATTGGCAAATATGGCGAGCTGAGCTGTACTCGAATTTAAAAGTTTAGATTTAATATAAAAGGTGTTCGATGAATTAACACGTTGTAACGATTGCGAACGTAAACTATCTGTAACCCGATATTGATAGCCTCCCTCCACGAATACGTTTGTACTATCTCCAATTCCTGAAAATACTTCATAGGCACTAAAACGCTGACTTACCGGTGTAAGACTATCGCTTTTCATGCGCAATACTCTATTGTTTTCGGCCGCTATCTTTACCCCGGCCCATCCTTTTTTAAAGGAGTACGCACTTCTGTTATTTATTCTGAAAAACTTAGAGTCTAAAGAATCCCCTTTGCTTTCCAAATAACTTCCATAGGTTGCGATATTAAAGCGTTTCAGATTTACTTCGGAAGCCAATACATGACGTGTGCCGTTGAAGTTTTCAGAAAAATTCAAATGTTGGAATGCATAGCGACCCCCGCCATTTTTTGGCGATCTTACCTCGAGTCCGCCAATTAGAAATCGTTGATTACCCATAGGGTTGATCAAATTCCAATCACGTGCAAATTCCACATTGTACAAGCGCTCGATGGTCCTAAAATCTCTATTGATAAAATCTAATGAAGTAAAACCGTTTATCGTCAAGGTGTCGGCCGTAGTTAGCAACCGTTGCTGAGCCGCTAGCCTTCCTGCAAAACCACTATTGTTATTATCGTCAAGTTCAGAAAAAAGATTTAGGTCATTCTTACTTCCGGCCACCTCAAAATCGATCGTTGTCTTTTCTGAAGGATGATAACGCCCGTTTAATCCGCCAATCTGTAATTTTGTAGGAGCCTGCAATTGAATAATAGGTGCATAATTTCCTTGGGGTATGCCATTTAAGGGAGGTACATATTCAAAAACGCGACTAATCGCATTGTTGGTGCTAATAACATAATCTCCATTGTTCTCACCCACTAAAGTAAAGCGAACATTGAATAGCTCATCCTCAGGATTTGTAGAATACACGAAAATCTCCTCGCCCAATAAGATCTCCTTTCGATAGAGTACCTTATTCTCGTCGAAGGTATCTGGCACGGCAGAAGGGGCGGTCATTTGCTCCATATCATCTCCGGCAGCTTGTAGTATTGCTACTTGCTCTTCAGATAGGTTCTGCTGTAACGGCTGATTCTTAATATCATTTTCTGAATACACATAGGTACCAAGATCGAGCGTTTCACTTCGGTAGTTTCCGCCGCCATAACCAATAAATCGCGTAAAATTTCTGTCGGTAAATTGATATTCGACCGTAATTCGCATATTGGCTGTTATAGGATAGGTAGGATTAAATTTGATCTCCCCGGCATTGTAATCGATCACATAATCATTGGCTTCGCCTCGCTCGAGCAATAAGCCATTCACATAAACTCGTTCGCTGCCCGAAACAATTAGAATAAAAAGTTCTCCGTTAGGGCCTACCAGTTTATAAGGACCTTGATTGCCTTCTTGTCCAATAAATTCGCTACGTTGAAAAACGCCGCGAACCAAAGCTCCGGAAGCAAACGCACTTAATGTCGAACCGTCTTTATTGTTGAGCGTTCCTCCTAAAGAGATTCCTTGCACTTTTTTTGTAAAGTTGGCAAAGTAGCTGTTCGTGTTTTGAAGGTCCACATCTCCTGCCCGTATATTCCAGTTATCACTAAATAGTTCGATAAAGATTTGATCGAACTCATCTAAACTTTGCGAATAACCGCCTTCCTGGGTGGGAATATTAGCATCCTGTATGGAAGCTCGAATGGATACCTTATCGCTTAGCTTCCCTGTAATTTGTAGATCGAGTTCAGAATTTACCACGGCATTTTGGTTGTTACCTATGGTTACACCTCGCGAAATACTCCCAACCGTATTCAGCCCTTCGAAAGGAGTAAATCGATTTTCGGTATTGCGCTCTTGTAAAGAAATTAGTTTATCTGCAATCCCATCGCCCGCTACGATCACACTTGGATCGATCGCATAATAATCGCGCGTAAGAAAATTGGGATATCGCATATAATTAATAACGATCGAATCATTTTCTTGTTGAATGGCTTCGGAAAGTAGTACCGTTCCATTTTTATAATCTACGGTGTACAATAATGAATCGATGGCCCGACCCGAGCGATCGGTAATTGTGAAACGCGCCGGATTAATACTTACACTGTCAATGCGAATGGTATCCTGAACCAATACTCGCTTCGTCCTTAAGTTTGAAGAAACCTCCTGTGCATAACCGAGACTGGTTAATAAGAATAAAAGGAATAAGAGTTTGATCTTCATTATCTATACAACTTACGCGAATGGTATTTATTTTGTTGATTTCTTATGGAAAACCTTTCGCCATAAGGTAAACGTAAAAATACAATGTTATTTACTTTAGTGCTTTAAATAAAAACAACACATTTTGAAGATCATATCATACAATGTAAATGGAATACGAGCAGCCATACGAAAAGGTTTTCTCGATTGGTTACAGCAGGCAGATCCCGACGTAATTTGTATACAAGAGACCAAGGCAACAAAAGATCAAGTTGAAGTAGCCGAAATAGAAGCCGCCGGCTATCCCTATCACTACTGGTTTAGCGCACAAAAGAAGGGCTACAGTGGGGTGGCTATCTTTAGCAAGATAGAACCCAATAATGTTGCTTATGGTACCGGTATCGATTATATGGATTTTGAAGGGCGTAACATTCGTTTGGATTTTGAGGACGTCTCGGTCATGAGCTTATACCTTCCCAGTGGCACTAACATCGCTCGTCTAGACCACAAATTGGGTTATATGGCCGATTTTCAACAGTATATCGATGAACTTAAACAAGAAATTCCAAACTTGGTTATCTGTGGTGATTATAATATTTGTCATCAGCCAATAGACATACACGATCCGGTTCGCAATAAGAATGTATCCGGCTTCTTACCTGTAGAACGCGAATGGATTGGTAATTTTATTGATAGTGGCTTTATAGATTCGTTCCGATATTTCAACAAAGAGCCGCATCAATATACGTGGTGGAGTTATCGCGCCAATGCCAGAGCGAATAACAAAGGTTGGCGAATCGATTACAACATGGTTGCCGAACCGTTACAAGAAAATTTAAAACGCGCCGTTATATTACCCGAAGCCTATCACAGTGACCATTGTCCTTTGCTGGTAGAATTAGAATTTTAATGCAGTAGCGAGCTACTTTAAACAATTAAATTTGTGAAATAATCCAAATTCAAAACCAATATGATCGTTAAGAATATTTTCTTCGGAATGCTTATCGCTGTACTTTCAACTTCCTGTGTATCCTCAAAAATTTATGAAGATTTGCAGAAAAGATATGATACACTTGATGCCGAAAATAAAGACCTAATGTCACGCCTAGATGCCCTTGACGGGAATGCAGTAAACTACAGTCAGGAAAAACTTCAAAGAGAAATTGAACAGGCAAAAGCAGAAAACAGCAGACTTGCGATGGATTTAGATGCAGCCGAAAACAATTACAAGCGGTTAAAAAGTTCGTATGATGCATTGGAAGCAAACAGTTCTTCGGCCCTATCTGAAAACCTAGAACGAAACCGAAAATTACTAATTGAATTAGAAGAAAAAGAACGCGCGTTGGCACTAGAAAATAAACGTTTGCAACAACTTCAAAAAGACTTGGCAGCAAGATCGAAAAGAGTAGAAGAACTAGAAGGCATTATCGCAGCTAAGGATGCACAAATGCGTAACCTAAAAAATGCAATCTCGGCTGCACTCACCAATTTTGAAGGTAATGGTCTAACCGTAGAACAGCGCGATGGAAAAGTCTATGTGTCTATGGAAAACAAATTATTGTTCGATAGTGGTAGTTGGGCAGTGAATTCACGTGGTAGAGAAGCTGTAGTAGCGCTAGGAGAAGTGTTGGCAGACAATCCGGAGATCGCTGTACTCATTGAAGGTCACACCGATAATGTTCCCTATGGTGGAAATGGTAATATCAAGGATAATTGGGATCTGTCTACTAAACGGGCAACTGCTATAGTATCTATTCTTACCGAAAATGCCGGGATCCCAAAAGACAATCTAACTGCAGCCGGACGTGGTGAGTATGCGCCAATAGCTCCTAATACCACTTCCGAAGGAAAAGCAAAGAACAGAAGAATTGAAGTGGTTCTCACGCCAAAATTAGACGAAATAAATAGGCTGTTAAACGAAATATAACAGCCACAATGCACAGTAGCAGATACCTTATATGACCTATACCAACCTACCAAACACCAATTTAGATGTAAGTGAAATTTGCTTAGGCACCATGACTTGGGGCCAGCAAAATTCAGAATCTGAAGGACACGATCAACTAGACCTAGCGTTGGCTAATGGCATTAACTTTGTCGATACCGCCGAGATGTATTCGGTTCCGGGAAAGGCCGAAACCCAAGGAAGCACAGAACGCATTATTGGAACATGGTTTAAAAAAACCGGAAACCGTAACAAGATCGTACTTGCATCAAAAATCACAGGTCCTGCGCGTAATTTCGATCATATACGTACACCTTTAGACTTTAGCAAAGCGTCTCTTGAAGACGCCTTGAACAAGAGTCTAAAGCGCTTGCAAACCGATTATATAGATCTTTATCAGTTGCATTGGCCAGAACGTCCCGTAAATATATTTGGTGTGCGTGACTATCCGCATCATAGTGCGAACGAGACAGAGGATCGTTTTGCAGAAACGATAGAAAATTTAGAATCTTTTATTAAAGCAGGTAAGATTAGACATATTGGGGTATCGAATGAAACACCGTACGGACTTATGCGCTACATGGAAGAGGCGCGAAAGGGAGCTACAAAAATGGTTTCTGTGCAAAACGCATATAGTTTATTGAACCGTCGTGATGAAATTGGATTGACCGAGGTGCTTTTACATGAAAACGTGGGGTATCTTCCCTATTCACCGCTTGCTTTTGGTCAATTAACAGGAAAATATTTAAACGGTGCGAAACCGGCCAATGCACGAGTAACCTTGTTCCCTAATTATTCGCGTTATCAAGGGGAAGCTTCTTTTAAGGCTACAGAAAAGTACCAACAGATCGCATTAAAATATGACCTTAGTTTGACACAAATGGCACTCGCCTTTATCAGACAACAGCCATTCGTAACATCTACAATTATAGGAGCTACAACTACAGCCCAACTCATGGAAAACATACAAAGTGTGCATCTAACGCTTTCCGAAGAAATCCTAAAAGAGATCGAAGCGGTGCACGCAGCAATACCAAACCCGGCACCTTAGCTTACAAAGGCACTATACCCTGTGATCGCACGACCAACGATCAATGAGTTGATCTCCTTGGTGCCCTCATAACTGTAAATAGCTTCAGCATCGGCAACAAATCTAGCGACATCGTAATCGAGTAATATACCGTTGCCACCCATTACCTCGCGGGCGCGACTTACAACATCTCGAGTTCGCATGCTACAAAATACTTTAGCCAGTGAGGCATGCTCATCGGTTAGCAACTTTTGGTCCTGTAATTCTGAAAGTCTAAAGCAAAGTGTTTGCATTGCTGTTAGATTGGCAACCATTTCTACCAAATGATTTTGAATTAATTGGAATGAGGCTATGGGTCTTCCAAACTGCTCGCGTTTCTTGGTGTATTTTAAGGCACTTTCATAGGCCCCTCGAGAACAACCAACCGCTTGCCACGCCACGGCTGCACGAGTCATTTTTAGTACTTTGGCGGTATCTTTAAACGATTCACATTTTTGAAGTCGATCGCTTTCGGGGACGCGACAGTTGGTCATAGTGATCAAGGCATTTTGCACGGTGCGTAATGCCATTTTATCTTCCATTTTTTCAGCCTTAAACCCGGGATTCCCTTTTCGCACTAAGAATCCTTTAACTTGGTCGCTGGCTTCATCTCGCGCCCAAATAACGGTCACATCACTAAAGGTTGCATTTCCTATCCACTTTTTTTGACCGTTAAGCACCCATTCATCACCCTCTTGTCGGCATGTAGTACCTAATCCCCCGGCAACGGCAGAACCTACTTCGGGCTCGGTAAGACCGAAGGCACCGATAACCTCCATACGTTGCATCTTTGGCAACCACTCTTGTTTTTGAGCTTCGCTACCACACACGTAGATAGAGCCCATGGCTAAGCCACTATGTACCCCAAAGAAGGTGGAGATCGACACATCGATACGTGCTAATTCCATGGCGATGATACCTTCCATTAAAAAGGTTTGTTGGGTGGGTCCTACACCGTCGTACGCAATACCGCAGATATCTAATTTTGCCATCTTCGGAATAATCTCGAAGGGAAATTCGGCTCTGTTCCAATACTTGTTGGCAATAGGTTTTACTTCATCTTCCATAAAGTTGCGAACTTTTAACTGAAGCTCACGTTGTTCCGGACTTAATTTCAGACTAAGATCGTAAAAGTCCCCATCGATGGGCGGTAACTTGTGTTGTCCTTTCTTGCCTTGACTTTTAAGCATTTTCATCAATCCTTTTAGTTGACGATCGTCAAGTTCACCTACTGCCGCCATTACTTCCGGCAGGTCAATTTTTTCTGAGATCTTTCCGAGGGCATCCAGATCCACATCACGCATTAATGCAATAGTTTGTTTTATTTTTTTAAACAATGACATAACAGCTATTTTAGTTGATTACTAAAGGTAACTGCTCTTGTTGTTATTGATACACAAAGAAGTGTTAATTTGATGGAACTGGTGAAAGTAAGGATGTGTAAATAAACCCCTTAATAGCAGTAGTTGTGCTTATGTGATACCAATTCTGGTGTTTCCCTAAGATGAAAACCGTATCATTTTTTGGTAAAGAGGCCAATTGCTCGAAGCCAGTCGCCGGTCCGCTACGTAACTCCGATTTGTTCTTAAGAACGGTGCCTTTGCTTTCATTGAAAGGTGAATCTACTTCCGGGATTTCGGTCATTTTTATATAGGGCAACGGATTTACCGCTCCTGTATACCCTTTGTAAATGCCGAAATGAAGATGCGGTTTGGTGGTAACAGCGTTACCCGAATTCCCAACGAAACCTAAGGTATCACCGGTCTTCACTCTAAGTCCGTTAGTAGCGACAATACTGTCTAAGTGCGCATAATATAAGGACTTGCCAAACAAACCATCGCGCAGCCAGACTTGTTTGCCTCCCTTACCCCGTTCGCCCACCGAGGAGATTCTTCCATCGGTGACCGCGACTACCGGAGTACCGCGTTCGGCAAAAATATCGACTCCTTCGTGAAATCGTTTACCGCCTTCACGCGAATCGCCCCAGACGCTTTGAATGCTACTGTTATCTACGCCGCTAACAGGAAATTGATATACCGGCTTGGTATAAATTTTCAGAATATAGGAACCACTCACCCTTATTTCAGGTTGTACAGTGATCTTATAAGTGGTATACTCTTCGATCTCGTGAATGAGTTCTTGTGAATCGGGTTCTGAACTTTTAAGTAATTTTAGTTCTGTAATCGAATCGTTTACTGTTTGGAATAGATCGATAAAAACTCGAAGTGAATCGGGACTTGTAGTGGTTTCCACAAACAATCGCTGTCCTTCTACTAATTGGACGTTATAACTATGAACCAGTTGTTTTTCCGAGGTAAAAACTCCGCTTTCTGAATATGGCAACGTAATTTGAAGACTGTCTTGTAGGGCTATATCAAAAGTCTGATTCCAAGAAATAAACAGAGAATCTTCTTTACTAAATTCACGTGCATACACTTCTCTTGCCGACGGCTTGGTGACGACATCGGCTGCCTTTTGGATCTGATTACATCCGGAAGTGATAATAATTAGACAAAGAAAACAGAGGTGCAGCGGTTTCATAGCTACTAAAGATAACCCAAAATGTCGCAATAAAATGTTAGGGTGTTCCTTAAGAAGCGTTAAAACAAGTGGTGTACCACATCGTGCACTTTCGCTACCTTAATGATATTAATTGTGTATTGTTGTTTGGGCAGCTTACAATATTTAGAGATTACAATATTGCTAAAACCAAGTTTTTCGGCTTCCAATATTCGCTGATCGACTCTCGTCACTGGGCGAATTTCACCTGCCAATCCAATTTCTGCAGCAAAACAGGTGGTTTTGTCGATCGCAATATCTATGTTCGAAGAGAGTACAGCAGCAACCACTGCTAAATCGATGGCTGGGTCGTCTACGGTAATTCCGCCTGTAATATTTAAAAAAACATCCTTGGCCCCTAGTTTAAATCCGGCGCGTTTTTCTAAAACTGCCAAGATCATATTGAGGCGTTTGGCATTGTAACCGGTGGCACTGCGTTGAGGGGTGCCGTAGACCGCGCTGCTCACCAAGGCTTGTATCTCGATCATCAACGGTCTCATACCTTCGAGTGTTGCCGAAATTGCGGTGCCACTTAGGTCTTCTTCATTCTTCGATATCAAGATCTCCGAAGGGTTGCTCACTTCTCGTAAGCCGCCGCCTTGCATTTCGTATATGCCCAATTCGTTGGTGCTTCCGAAGCGATTCTTATTTGCACGTAAAATACGATAGATATGATTCCTATCCCCTTCAAATTGTAGCACCGTATCGACCATATGTTCTAGAATTTTAGGCCCGGCAATATGTCCGTCTTTGGTTATATGTCCAATCAAGATTACCGGAGTGCCTGTTTCTTTCGCAAATTTGATCAACTCGGTTGTAGTTTCACGTATTTGTGAAATACTGCCTGCGCTACTCTCGATATAATCGGTATGTAAGGTTTGTATAGAATCGATCACCACGATATCGGGATGTATATCGGAAATATTTCTAAAGATATCTTGGGTCTTGGTTTCGGTTAATATATAGCAGTGTTCGGCGTCTGGTTGGATTCTGTCGGCGCGCATTTTAATTTGCTGGGCGCTTTCCTCACCGGATATATATAGGGTTTTATAAGGCAATTGTAAGGCAACCTGTAACATCAAAGTGCTTTTTCCAATGCCCGGTTCGCCGCCTAATAAGGTTAATGACCCCGGTACCAGTCCGCCACCCAAGACTCGGTTCAATTCATTGTTCTTGGTGTTGAGACGTGCCTCCGATTGGTAGGAGATCTCTGAGATCTTTTGAGGTTTAGCTGCTCTTTTTGGGGTTGCTTCGGAAGTGTTCCAGCTCTTTTTTTCAGCTTTTTGAATTACTTCTTCGGCAATGGTATTCCACTCTTTACAGGAAGTACATTGGCCTTGCCATTTTGAGAATTGCGCTCCGCAATTCTGACAGAAGAATGTGGTTTTGGTCTTAGCCATAGGACTGCTAAATTATAAATAATTGATGGGAATGTAGCACGATTCTTCAGTAATAAAAGTAACAAATAATAAGTTGTTCTAAAGTGAACAATTTTGAAATTTTATTGAAAAATACGTTTTTCTACGTATTGAATATTTAGTGGTTGTGTGTTACATTTGAGGTTCTAAGAGCAAAAATAAAGGTTAAGATTTAGGGAGAAAATTTAACCATAAAGAACCCTCTAAAATTCATTTTTTAGAGGGTTTGTTCATTTATAAAGATTTCTTCTAATAGCCAAAATCGGTTTTGATCTTGTCGGCCCGGTCTAGCATGAGATCGATAGTAATAAAATCGACTTCTTCCTTGTCGAATGCACCTTGAAAAGTTCGCATTGCTTTTTTGGGATCACCGGTCTCTTCGTAATACCGTCCTAAATAATAATCACCGAGCACGGTATCTGGATAATCGCGTTTTGCCATAGTGGCGATTTCGCGTAAGGACTCCCATTGTTTTTTCTTTTCTGAAGCGGTTGCGGTAGCAATATAATCGTTGACACGTATCGGATTTGTCAATCCGAAGAGATTCTCTATGGTAGCGTATTTATCGATAAGGTATTGCGAAATTGGGGTGTCCAGCTTTAATAGAACGTCGTTGTATTCTTGTTTACTAATGGGTCGATACACAGAGAATATCTTCTCCATGGCATTTGGGATCCCTCGCCCAACCAAGGAGTAATGGGTAGCTCCCGGAAAATTATCGTACGAATAATTAAAAGTGTCGCTTTCGAGTCCGGCCAATCCTTTATTAAGCTCTTCACTTATTTCCATTAGATCTTTAATGTCGTCGGTTCCGGTAGCCAGATAATAAAAGATCTTGCTTTCAATTTCCGGTACACGTTGCGGTAGGCGTTCTGTCATCATAGGCGCGAGATCGGGACTAAAATTGATATAACCGTTAAATAATGGTGGGTCTTTGAATAGATAGTAGTTTATAAAGTTAGCCGTAAAATCATGTCCAATAGCGATAATAAATTTTGCGGTTCGATAGGAGTTATCGATATATGGGATCAATTCTAATCCAATAAACTCGAAGAAATCGGCGCCTTTATCGGCCGGTAAAAAGTTGGTGTCATCGTATTCGCAATCTTCATAGCGTTTATCGCCTTGCATGATTCCAACAACGATAGATTCGGGCATGTCTTCCCAATAACTGAAATAATCTACATTTCCTGCTACCGGTTCAAACAGGTAATCGGCGTCTAGCACCAATACGATAGGGTATACTTTTTCAGGATTTGCGTCGTAATTTCGGGGAAGTTGAATTTTCAACCTTCGACTTTCGCCTAATTTTGAAGAATTGAACTCTTCATAAATTATTTGAGCCGAAGCGGATATACTAAACAAGAAACAAACAGTGAGCAGTAAGATTTTTTTCATGAGTAGGATTTTTATGAAGCGAAAGATACTAAAATTTTAAAGCAGCAAATTCTTCCGAAGAAAAAAGCGTGACAATAAATTACTTCGATCTATTATAGATAGGTAAAAATAGAAATGACAACAGACCAAAGAACACAATGGAAGCAATATTAGAGGTCCAAACGATCCAACCAAAAGCCGTGCCGGTAGTTTCCGGAATACCAAAGACGAGGAGTATGCCCATAATTGCCGCAGGGTAGGTCCCGAATCCACTATTGGTAAAAGCAAAGGTGAAGCTTCCCACCACGAACGTAATTAAAATGGTGCCAAATGCAATGTTCGACGTCTCCTCAAGCGCAAAAAGAGCAGTATAAAAAGACAGTAAATAAAGCCCCCAAATAATAAAGGTTTGAAGAATAAATGCGCCTTTCTTCTTCATGGTGAGTATGCTTAGCATTCCATCCTTTAACCCAAAAATGAACTTTTTAATCCGTTGATTAATATTCGATCTGGAGTACTTAACAAATATCCCAAAAAACAACGGCAACAGGACCATAATGGTTAAACCAACATAAAGCACATTAACCGGTATGACCTCTTTTAGGTAAACGAATAATTCGTCAAATCGCATAAATAATGCAGCTACTGTAAAGATGAGTAAAAACAACAGATCGACCACTCGTTCTGAGATAATGGTGCCAAATCCTTTTTCGAATGGTACTTTCTCGTATTTATCTAAGATGATTCCTCGGGTTACTTCTCCACTCTTAGGGATAAAAATATTCATAAAATAGGCGATGGAGATCGCCATAAAATTATTGGCCAATTTTGGAGTATATCCCAAGGGTGCAAGCATAAAATTCCATCGGTATGCTCTAAAAAAGTGACTGGTAACGCTTAATAGCACAGAGAGCAGCACAAAAATGTAGTTCGCATCTTTGAAATGCTTCTTTACCTCCTCGATCTGCTCGGGGGTAAACGAATTGTAGGTATACCAAATTAGAAAAATCCCCAACCCCAAGGGGATGGCAATCTTTAAGAACTTGGCGAGGGATTTGTTCAAATTAAGTTAGTAAATTATCATCGTTAGGAAATACCAAGGCAGGCTTAAAAGATTTTGCTGCTTCCATTTCCATTATTGCATAGGTAATTAAAATAAGAATATCGCCTGGAGCTACTTTGCGTGCGGCGGCGCCATTTAGGGTGATCTCTCCACTTTTTCTAGGGCCTGGGATCGCATAGGTTTCAAGACGTTCGCCATTGTTGTTATTGACGATCTGCACCTTCTCTCCTTCAATTATATTTGCGGCATCCATAAGGTCTTCATCTATGGTGATACTACCAATGTAGTTGAGATCGGCCCCTGTTACTTTAACTCTATGGATCTTAGATTTTACAACGTGTATTTGCATGGGGCAAAGGTATTAATTTAAGGCTATATTATCAATTAATCTTACGTCTCCTGCGAAGGCCGCAATAAATGCTCGATACTTGTTTCCTGATCGCCTGCGTTCAACCGTTTTTAAGGTCTCGGCATTTGCAATTTCGAAATACTCTAAAGACAGTACCGAACTATCGTTAAATTGTTCGGATACCCATTGGTTTATTTGGTCGATAGATTGCTTTTTAAACCGTTCTTTTGCCTCGAACAAGGTCTTGGAGATTAGACCGGCGGCTTCAAATTGCGCTTTGGTAAGCCGTTTGTTTCGTGAACTCATGGCAAGACCATTGTTTTCTCGCACTATAGGACAGCCAACGATCTGCACCGGGAGTTTTTCAATTTGCACGAGTTTTTTTACAATTTGTAATTGTTGGTAGTCTTTTTCTCCAAAATAGGCCGCATCGGGTTGGACTATTCTGAATAAAATATTTAGCACCGTTCCCACGCCATCAAAATGACCCTGGCGATGCTTTCCTTCCATTTCATTGGCGATGCTTCCGAAGCGATACGTTTTAGCTACCACATGGTCGTTGTATAATACCGATGCTTCGGGAGCAAAGACGAACACTTTTCCTTGAAGGGTGTTAAGTAGATCGACGTCGACCTCTAACGTTCTGGGGTATTTGTCTAAATCGCCGGTGTTGTCGAATTGTGTCGGATTTACAAAAATGCTTACCACCACACAATCATTGGCCTCTAAGGCGGTCTTTACCAAGGACAGATGTCCCGAATGCAAAGCCCCCATGGTGGGTACAAAACCAATTCTTTTATTCTTTCTAAAGGGGAGCAACGCTTGAATTAACGATTCTCTCTTGGTATAAATACCCATAAAAGTGAATTAACAGGAAGCAAAATTAATATATTCACGACAATCTTCATAAAATTTCGTAATTTTGCGTGTTTTTAATTTCAACGCCAATAAAGTACAGTTTTATGAAAGATAAGAGAGTCTTGTATGTGTCATCTGAAGTAATTCCTTACCTGCCAGAGACCGAGATTTCTTCCATGTCGTTTGAAGCACCGCGAATGGTAAACAACAATAACGGGCAAATTCGAATTTTTATGCCTCGTTATGGTAATATTAATGAACGCAGACATCAATTGCACGAAGTAATTCGTTTAAGTGGGATGAATTTGGTCATTAACGATCTTGATATGCCTTTAATTATCAAGGTGGCGTCTATTCCTAAGGAGCGTATGCAGGTGTATTTTATAGATAATGAAGACTACTTTAAGCGCAAAGCAACCTATGCCGATGAAGACGGGAATTTGTTCCCCGATAATGACGAGCGTGCTATTTTCTTTGCAAAAGGAGTGATCGAAACCGTAAAAAAATTGAATTGGTCACCCGATATCATTCACGTGCATGGTTGGTTAGCTTCTTTTTTACCGTTATATCTTCGGAATTACTACGGAAACGAACCACTTTTTGAGAACAGTAAGATTGTCACTTCGGTGTATGGAACTGGTTTTGAAGGTGCCTTAGATGAAAAGGTCGTGGATAAGATCATGTTCGACGCTATCGATGAAGAAGCTGTTGCACACCTGAAGAATCCAAATTACGTGAACGTAATTAAAACGGCGGTCGATAATAGTGATGCTGCGATTATTGCTTCCGAAGAAATCCCTGAAGAACTAGAGTCGTACTTAAACGATATCGATAAACCGGTGCTAAAATACCATACGCTAGATGAGACTGAAGAAGCCTATTTAGACTTCTATCAAACCAAAGTATTATCCTAAGGAGACAAATTTTCTTCAGTAATTTTGAAATAAAAGGGCATTAATTTCGTCCTTATTAACAATATCACCTCTTTTATAAAATAAACACCTTGTTTTAAGGTTATAAGAAAGCTAATAGAACATTTAATGAACAGTAAATATATACTTCCAAAGATCGCTGTAGTTTTTGCCATGATATTGGCACTGTCTTCTTGCGAGGAGGATTTTTCTTCGATTGGAGCAGATGTTATTGGACTGCCCGACCTAGATGCTGAACCGGATATCGTAAGTTCAGTGGTAGCGTATAGTCGAAAGATGGCACCGGTACAAACAAACAACTTACCGGTTTACCAATTAGGAACCTATAACGATCCTGTTTACGGCAAGTCTACAGTAAAATTGTTAAGTCAGCTTACTTTAGAAGATGAAGGTCCAAGTTTTGGTTCCGATCCTATTATCGATAGTGTAGCGTTGTACATTCCATTTTTTAGCGAAGGTACACAGACTGCAGATGGCGTTAACTATGCGTTAGATTCTGTCTTCGGAAACGATAAAATAAACATTCGACTTTTCGAGTCGGGTTATTTGTTGCGTCAACTCGATCCGAATACGAATTTTGAAGAGCCTCAAAAATACTATTCAAATCAAGGGGATCTTTTTGAAAGTTTCTTACAAGAAGAGATCGCATTGATCGAAGATTTTCAGCCTAGCGAAGAAGGAATCATCTTCAATGCAGGTGTAGAGGGTGAAGAAGAATTATTGGCTCCGGGATTACGCGTATTATTGCCTACCGAATATTTTAAAGAGAAGATATTCGATCAAGAAGGAGAAGAAGTGTTATTGAATAATAATAACTTCGCTAATTACTTGCGAGGGCTCTATTTTAACATCGAATCTGATCTGGACGACACAAACTTATTTTTGTTCGACCTAGAAGATGCGAATATTACGATCTACTATACTATAGATGAACTCGATGACGATGGAAACCGTGAAGAACGCGAGTTTGAACTTAATTTCAACGGAGTAAATGTAAATGTGTTCGATAACGAACTAGCTCCACAAGTAGCGTCCGATCTCGAGAACCCAGATTTTAACAATGGAGAAGAAAAGTTGTATGTACGCGGCGGCAGCGGTGTATTCTCGATCATCGAACTATTTGGTGAAGACGCAGACAATAATGGTGTTGCAGACGAATTAGAACTGTTGCGAGAAAGAGAATTACTAATAAATGAAGCCAATCTTATTATTTATGTAGATCAAGATCAAGTAGAAGGAGGAGAAACCGAACCGGAACGATTACTAATTTACGATGCTAACAACAGTACAGTGTTGGTAGATTTTAATCAAGATCTTACTTCTTCCGAAGAACCATTAAATGCAGTAAATGTGCATTTAGGTCGATTGGACCGCGGTACCGATGAGAATGGCGACTTTTATAAACTTAGAATTACCAACCACGTTAGTAATTTAATAAATAGAGATTCTACCAATGTGCCGTTAGCACTTGTGGTATCTCAAAATGTGGTTCAACCCGGATTTCAAGACTTGAGAACCTCACAAGCACCAGGAATTTTTGAAATCCCTGCAAGTTCGGTCATTTCTCCCGAAGGCACTGTATTAATTGGAAACAATACTGCCAATGAGAATAAAAGATTAAAGCTCCAAATCTATTTTACAGAACCTAATTAAATAATCGCCTATGTGTGGTATCGTTGGATACATTGGAAACAGAGAAGCATATCCCGTAATCTTAAACGGATTAAAACGTTTGGAATACAGAGGATATGACAGTGCAGGAATAGCTTTGTACGACGGTTCTGATATTCAATTGTGCAAGACCCAAGGAAAGGTTTCCGACTTGGAAGCTAAAGTTGAAAAGTCCATTACTTCAAAAGGAAGCTTGGGAATAGGTCATACAAGATGGGCCACACACGGTGTGCCTAACGATGTTAATTCACATCCTCATTACTCGAACAGTGGAGACCTTGTTATAATTCATAATGGGATCATCGAAAATTATGGTTCTATTAAAAAAGAATTGATAAATCGAGGGTATACATTTACGTCAGATACCGATACAGAAGTATTGGTGAATTTGATCGAAGAGATCAAAAAGCAAGAAGATGTAAAGCTGGGGAAAGCAGTTCAGATCGCTTTAAATCAAGTAGTTGGTGCTTATGCCATTGCGTTGTTCGACCGAAACAAACCCGATGAGATCGTTGTAGCCAAGCTTGGCAGTCCCTTGGCCATTGGTATTGGTGAAGACGAATTTTTTGTGGCTAGTGACGCTTCTCCTTTTATCGAATTTACGAACAATGCCATCTATCTTAAAGATGAGGAAATGGCGATCATTCGTCGTGGTAGAGAGGTGAAGGTTAGAAATATCAAAGGTGATAAACTAGTTGCGCCTTACATTCAAGAATTGCAACTTAACCTTGAACAGATCGAAAAAGGGGGCTATGATCATTTTATGTTGAAAGAGATCAACGAACAGCCTTCAGTAATAAAAGATACCTATCGTGGTCGTCTATTAGCCGATCAAGGAATAATAAAATTAGGTGGATTAGAAGATTATATCTCAAAATTTACCAATGCAGATCGAATTATAATCGTAGCCTGTGGCACCTCTTGGCATGCAGGCTTAGTAGCAGAATATATCTTTGAGGATCTGGTGCGTATCCCCGTTGAGGTGGAATATGCATCTGAGTTCCGTTATAGAAATCCGATTATTACCGAAAAGGATGTGGTTATTGCAATCTCTCAGAGTGGAGAAACAGCAGATACGTTGGCGGCCATTAAGCTTGCCAAAGAAAAAGGCGCTTTTGTGTATGGAATATGTAACGTAGTAGGGTCAACGATCTCTCGCGAAACACATAGTGGAACTTACACCCACGCCGGTCCCGAAATTGGAGTGGCATCTACCAAAGCATTTACTACACAGATCACGGTACTTACTATGATCGCACTTAGGTTGGCAAAAGTAAAAGGGACTGTTTCACAAAGCGATTATATGCTTCACCTTCGTGAACTGGAGATGATTCCGTCTAAGGTTGAAAAAGCACTTCAAGAAGAAGACAATATTATCCAGATCGCCGAGATCTTTAAAGCAGCTAAGAATTTTCTTTACCTCGGAAGAGGTTATAATTTCCCGGTGGCCTTGGAAGGCGCATTGAAGTTAAAGGAAATCTCCTATATACATGCCGAAGGATATCCGGCGGCCGAAATGAAACACGGTCCTATAGCACTTATAGACGAGCAAATGCCGGTTGTTGTGATTGCAATAAACAGTAATCACTACGAAAAAGTGGTTAGTAACATTCAAGAGATCAAATCACGTAAGGGTAAGATCATCGCCGTAGTGACCGAAGGAGATACTGTTGTAAAAGAAATGGCCGATTATATAATGGAAGTGCCGGCAACACCCGAAGCACTTACGCCACTTGTTACGACAATCCCACTGCAATTGCTTTCGTATCATATCGCAGTTATGTTGGGTCGCGATGTAGACCAACCGCGAAATTTAGCGAAATCGGTTACTGTAGAGTAATTTACTTTTACACCTTCGTAAATTGATGTACTTTTATTCGAATGAATAAGGTCATCAATCTTATTTCCGGACCTAGAAATTTATCTACCGCTCTAATGTATTCCTTTGCACAACGCAAAGATTGTAATGTGTTGGATGAACCGTTTTATGGGTATTATCTAAACAATACGAGCGATCGAGTAGAACACCCTGCTCACGACCAGATCATTCGTACGATGGAGCTAGATGAAACTGCTATTGTCGAAGGCATCAATGCCTTGGCAGCGGTAAAGCATGTCTTTGTAAAAGGAATGGCACATCATTATTTGGCTGAGGATCCTCACTTTATTTTAAATTGGGATACTATTATCTTACTGCGTCATCCTAAAAAATTAATTGCTTCTTTTGCACGGGTTATTGATGCCCCGCAGATACAGGATATAGGCACTCGAAAAATAGCAGCCTTGTTTTCTTTTCTGAAAGCAAACGGAAAGATCCCTATAGTCATCGATAGCGATGAACTGCTGAAAGACCCTAAAAATTATCTAAAAAAGATATGTACACGATTGGATCTCCCATTTTCCGAAGCGATGCTTCAGTGGGAAAAGGGGGGGTTACCAGAGGATGGAATTTGGGCTTCGCATTGGTATAAGAACGTGCATGAATCCAACGGATTTAAGGTGCAAAAAAGTAGTTCGCAAGAATTGCCGGAACATCTAGAGCCCTTGTTGGCAGAGGCTATGCCTTATTACAACAGTTTAAAAGAACATATATTAAAAAACGATTAGCTATGCTTCAAAAATTTGATACTCGAAATAATGAAATTCAAGTGTATGTAAAAGACCGTTTGTACCCAAGGGCAGAAGCTAAAGTTTCGGTATTCGACAGTTCGGTGCAAGGAGGTGATGCCGTTTGGGAAGGCTTGCGTGTCTACCCGGAGGGTATCGTTTGCTTAGATCAACATTTAACCCGCTTGCAAGAAAGTGCAAAAACTTTAGCGTTTGTAGACATTCCTTCTAAAGAGGAGATCAAAAAAGCCATTAAACTAACGTTAGAGGCCAATGAAATGAATGATGATGTACACATTCGTCTCACATTAACACGTGGAGAAAAGATCACCAGTGGGATGGACCCAAGACTTAATCAAAACGGATCGTGCCTTATCGTATTGGCCGAATGGAAACCGCTAGTCTACGATAATTCTAGTGGTATAAAAGTGCTAAGTAGTAGTCAGCGTCGCAATGCTCCTCAATTCTTAGACAGTAAGATCCATCACAATAATTTGCTTAATAACATCATCGCGAAGATTCAGGCGAATGTGGCTGGAAAAGATGCGGGGCTTATGTTGGACGAGCGTGGTTTTGTTGCCGAATTGAACGGTAGCAACCTCTTTATGGTAAAGAATGAGAAGGTGTATACACCCTTTGCACATGCTTGCTTGCCCGGTATTACAAGGAGTACCGTGATCGAAATGTGTCAAGAAATGGGCGTTGCTGTTCAAGAAGCAGATTTGTCGTTGAGTGAGTTGATAAACGCAGATGGTGTTTTTGCTACGGGAACCATGGGCGAGCTTACACCGGTAGTGGAGATTGACGGTAGAGAAATATCTAAAAATGCTCCCCTTATGGAAAACGTATTAAGCTACTTCAAGCAGCAAATACGATCGCGATGTGAATCGCTTTAACAATGCTAAAATTTGGGTAGGGTTACTTTCTTCCTTTAAAAAGAAGTAGATTTACCTAAATCAATTATATCATATACTAGAAGCTCATTTTATGAAACAATTTTTCCTCCTTTTACTATTTTCATTTTCAATTAGTACTCAAGCTCAAACACCTTGTGTTGGTAATACGGCCGATGGTTTTCCGTGCGACGGTTACCTATTACAATCCAACCTACCTCTTACTACATTTAGCGCATCTTCAGGGAATGATTCATGGGGTTGGACAGACCCTTCCGACGGAAAAGAATACGTGCTTATGGGCTTAAATAATGGGACGGCCTTTATCGATATAAGTGATCCTGTAAATCCGGTGTATTTAGGAAAACTTCCTACCCACAGTTTTGACAGTCAGTGGCGAGATGTAAAAGTTTATAATAATCATGCTTTTATAGTGAGCGAGGCAGACAATCATGGGATGCAGGTATTCGATCTTACCCGACTGCGAACGGTCGTTAATCCACCTGTGGTCTTTACCGAAGATGGACATTACGACGGGTTTTTACGAGCGCATAATGTGGTGATAAACGAAGCTGAAGCCTATGCCTATGGTGTGGGTACTCAAACTTTTTCGGGGGGTCCTCACTTTGTAGATATTAGCGATCCCACCAATCCGGTGGCAGCCGGCGGTTTCTCCGGTTATGGATATTCTCACGATGCTCAGGTGGTTACCTATAACGGTCCCGATACTGATTATGCAGGACGAGAGATCTATGTTGGTAGTAATGAAGATGAGGTGGCCATTGTGGATGTGACCGACAAGAACAATCCGGTGGCAATTGCAAGCATAGGGTATTCGAATATCGGGTACACCCACCAAGGCTGGTTTACCGAAGATCAGCGATACTTTATTGTTGGGGACGAGTTGGATGAGTTGTTCTTTGGATTTATGACCCGAATCATCATCATGGATTTTACCGATCTTGATAATCCGCAGTTGCATTTCGAATACACCGGTACCACACAGGCGTCCGATCACAATTTATACGTGTTAGGAGATACGATGTACTTGGCCAACTACAGAGGGGGTATGCGCGTGTATGATATTTCGGATATCGAAAACCAGAACATTATCGAAACCGGTTATTTTGACACTTACCCACCCAACGACAATGCAGGTGCAAGTGTCGGTGACCCCGGTGCGTGGAATGTGTATCCCTACTTTCAGAGCAGCAATTTGATCGTTACTAATTACTCGGATAATGGTGGTATGTTCGTGGTGCGAGACGAGAGTATTTTAAGTGTTAATGAATCAGCAGCACTAAGTGCGACTATTTTTCCAAATCCAACTACAGATGCCTTTAGTATTCGATTAGATGCTATGCCTATTACCAAGGTGGTGGTGTATGATCTCTTCGGAAAGGTCTTATATGAAAATGACCAGATTAACGCTGCTTCTTATACCGTGGATATTGCCTCGTTCGCTTCAGGAATATATATGGTTAGGATCAATGATACCATTAGTGCCAAGATAAGCAAACAGTAGCCACGGAAGCGGTAGTGAGGGTTCGAGATCTTGAGCGTTCTTCTTAGTTACTTCCTACACAAAAGGAGTCGGGGCAGCGATTGCAGCTAGCTACCCTGCCCATGCCTGACCGATTTGGCAGGCAGGCTTGTAGCGCGAAAAGCGCGGTTGACTAAGACGAGGCGGTGAAGTATTCAAGAATTATTGAAGTTTGGGACGGCTTAGGCAAGCCCCCAAGATAAGGGTCGAGAATGGTTCAAAAAAAGCCATTAAAATATTCGTCATTTCCATTGTAAAATTTGAATAGAAAAAACTATCTTTGCACCGTTCAAAAACGGGGTAAGGAACAAAGCCTTATCCAACTAAAAATTAAACACCTACAACATGTCACAAGTTACAGGAAAAGTTGCACAGATAATTGGCCCGGTAGTGGACGTTGAGTTCGCGAATGGTGCTGAACTTCCAAAGATCTACGATTCTCTTGAAGTAGATAACAATGGAAATTTATTGATCCTTGAAGTACAATCTCACATTGGTGAAAACACGGTACGTACCATCTCTATGGACTCTACCGATGGTTTGAGCCGTGGTGTAGATGCAGTTGCAACCGGAGCGCCTATACAAATGCCAATTGGTGAAGAGGTATACGGTCGTTTATTTAACGTGATTGGTGATGCAATCGATGGAATTGGAAACTTGCCGAAATCTGGTGAGAACGGACTTCCAATTCACCGTGAAGCACCAAAATTTGAAGATCTATCAACTTCTACCGAAGTATTATTTACCGGTATTAAAGTAATCGATTTGATCGAGCCGTATGCAAAAGGAGGTAAGATTGGATTATTTGGAGGAGCCGGAGTAGGAAAAACGGTATTGATCCAGGAGTTGATTAACAATATTGCAAAGGGACACGGTGGTTTGTCTGTATTTGCAGGAGTAGGAGAGCGTACTCGTGAAGGAAATGACCTGCTTCGTGAGATGTTAGAGTCTGGAATTATCAAATATGGTGATGATTTCTTACACTCTATGGAAGAAGGCGGATGGGACTTGTCTAAAGTAGACAAGCAAGCGATGAAAGAAAGTAAGGCAACCTTCGTATTTGGACAGATGAACGAGCCTCCTGGAGCACGTGCTCGAGTGGCGTTATCTGGTTTGACCATTGCAGAATATTTCCGTGATGGAGCAGGTGACAGTCAAGGAAAAGATGTACTTTTCTTCGTTGATAATATTTTCCGATTTACACAAGCAGGTTCTGAGGTATCGGCACTATTAGGTCGTATGCCATCGGCGGTAGGATATCAGCCTACATTAGCAACCGAGATGGGAGCCATGCAGGAACGTATTACTTCTACCAAGAAAGGATCGATTACTTCGGTACAGGCGGTTTATGTACCTGCGGATGACCTTACCGATCCGGCACCGGCGACAACCTTTGCTCACTTGGATGCGACAACAGTATTGTCTCGTAAGATTGCAGAGCTTGGTATTTATCCTGCGGTAGACCCGTTAGATTCTACCTCTCGTATCTTAACGAAAGAGATCTTAGGTGATGAGCACTATGCCTGTGCACAACGCGTAAAAGAGTTGTTACAGCGCTATAAAGAATTACAAGATATTATTGCTATCCTTGGTATGGAGGAATTATCTGAAGAAGATAAAATGGCGGTAGGACGTGCACGTCGTGTGCAACGTTTCTTATCACAGCCTTTCCACGTAGCAGAGCAGTTTACAGGGATACCGGGTGTACTGGTAGATATTAAAGAGACCATCAAAGGATTTAACATGATCATGGATGGTGAACTAGATCACTTACCGGAAGCCGCTTTCAACCTTAAAGGGACTATCGAGGAAGCGATCGAGGCCGGTGAGAAAATGCTTGCTGAAGCCTAAGAAAATAAATTTTAATAGATTCTGAAACAAGTTCAGAACGACAAATAAATTTGTCTATGTACTTAGAAATTGTAACTCCTGAAGCATCTATCGTATCCGGCGAAGTTGAGTCGGTAACCGTACCTGGTGTGGAAGGACCTTTCCAGATGTTGAACAATCACGCAGCCATCGTCTCTTTATTGGGGCCCGGTTCGGTGAAATTCCGTGGAAACCCTACTATCGCCGAAGGCTTTGAAAAGAAGTTCGTAAAAGATGCCGATGGAAAATGGGTGATGGACATTCAAGGTGGAACAGTGGAATGTAAGGACAACAAAATTATAGTGCTAGCCGATTAAGGACTGCACTGTACTTATAAGAATAATCCCGAGCTATATGGCTCGGGATTTTTTTTTGGAGAAATGCTTCGCTTCGCTCTGAATGACAGAGGTATGTCATCTCGATCGTATGTGAGAGATCTTTTGATTTGTGCTTGTTATTGCTAGATTCTTCGCTACGCTCTGAATGACAAAGAGATTCTTCGCTACGCTCTGAATGACAAGAGATGCTTCGCTGTGCTCTGAATGACAGTGGTATGTCATCTCGAACGTATGTGAGAGATCTTTTGATTTGTGTTTGTTATTGTTAGATTCTTCGCTGTGCTCTGAATGACAAAGAGATTCATCGCTTCGCTCTGAATGACAATGTAGTGTTAATTAAGATAAATCAACCACCAGTTCTTTCCTTCTGCCCTATAACGCGATAGGGTCTTAAAACCAATGGCATTATGGGCTGCTAACGAACGCCGATTGTCTGTGTCTACTTCAGTGATGATCGTTTCAAATTTTGGAATCACCGCTATTCGCATCATTTCATAGAGTTTCCTGAAGATCCCTTGTCCGCGATACGCTTTCGCAATACAGATCTGTCCCATGATGATATAGTTGTTAATCGTGTCGTCTAATGCTATTACACGTTCAATCTCTTGGATCATGGGTTTAAGAATCTCGATCTCTTCGCCAAAATCTTTATGCATACATAGTGCATACCCCACAACCGTATCACCATCTTTTGCCAAAATATGAGCACAGCGCTCGTTCATTCTAGTTAGCAGGTCAAGTGTATGGTGAACAGTTACAAAGCCCTCTTGTTGCTTTTCTTCGGAAGAAAGCGCGGTAGGTAAATTTTCCTGTTGCAGTTCTAGTATTTGTTGCAGTTCCTCCGGATTAGTAACGCGCACGTAGTGTATCATGGTTACAAGCTATTTAGGACTCATCATCTTTATTTCTACTGATCTTATCATCTATAATTCCAAATAAATAATTGATTATCACGACCACCACGGTGAGTATGGCCAGCTCCCAATAGAGTCCGAAACCTGCCAAACATCCTGCCCCAGCACTGCACCAAATAGTGGCTGCTGTTGTAAGTCCGTGAATGTCTTTACCTCGTTGAATAATAGTTCCTGCACCTAAGAACCCTACGCCTATCACCACCTGACTTAATACACGGGTGCTGTCTACATAATCATCACCTATAAAGCGAACTGAAATCGCTACAAACACAGCTGCTCCCAACGCCACTAGCATATTAGTTTTGAGTCCGGCACTTTTGTTTTTAAACTCACGCTCTATCCCTATAAGTATTCCGGCCGCAATCGCACAGCCAATACGCAGCGCGAATTCGTACACTTCCATAATATTCTAATTTTAATTAAAGTTACTAAAAATCAATTGAAAATATACGCGTAGATCAAGTTGTGCCGAGCACTAAAAAAAAGCATTTTCAAAATGTTGTAACAGTATTAATGCTTACAATTAGCTTCACTATCTTTGAAATATGCTTCCGAAGAAACTTCAGAAAAAATTAGAAGAACGTAAAACAAATAATTCGTTACGCGAGTTACGTGCTCAAAGTGATCTAATTGACTTTTCCTCGAACGACTATTTGGGTTTTAGCAAATCGAAAGCGATCTATAAACGAGCTGCCACTTTATTAAAAGAGCACGATTTAAGGTGTAATGGCGCTACCGGTTCACGACTGCTCACAGGAAATCATGCCCTATACCGCAAGGCGGAAGAATTCATTGCAAACTTTCACGAGAGTGAGGCGGCCCTAATCTACAATAGTGGCTATGATGCGAACGTAGGATTTTTTAGCAGTGTCCCCCAACGGGATGACCTAATTTTGTTCGACGAGCTTTGTCATGCATCAATTCGGGACGGAATTAGAATGAGTGCGGCAAAAGCTTTTAAATTTAAACACAACGACCTACAGCAGTTGCAGCAGTTGCTGGCACAGCAGGGCTCTAAAGAAAAAACTGGGCTTAACCAACGAGAGACCTACGTGGTTACAGAATCTATTTTCTCTATGGATGGTGATGCGCCCGATCTTAACGCATTGGTTTCTTGTTGCAATGAATACGATTGTAAATTGATACTAGATGAAGCGCATGCAGTTGGGGTGTGTGGGGAAAATGGTGCTGGCTTGGTCCAACAGTTACAATTGTCGCAAGCTGTTTTCGCTCGTATAATTACCTTCGGAAAGGCCTTAGGTTGTCATGGAGCAGCTGTACTGTGTAATTCGCATTTGAAATCGTACCTCGTTAATTTTAGCAGAAGTTTTATATACTCTACCGCTCTGCCTCCACATTCGGTGGCTACTATATTAGCTGCTTATGAAGCATTGAAAACAAGCAAAGCACATACCAACTTACAACAGGTATTAGGGCTATTTAGATCGAAATTAAACGAAAACGGACTCTCACCTTATTTTATCGAAAGTTCGGCTGCCATTCACAGCTGTGTGATACAAGGCAATGAGCAGGTCAAACAAATCGCGTTGCAACTTCAAAATGATGGTTTCGATATCAAGCCTATAATGAGTCCTACCGTACCTAAAGGACAAGAGCGACTTCGAATTTGCTTGCATAGTCATACAACCGAAAGTGAGCTCAACGCCTTGTTTAAAGCGCTGAAAAGTGCATTAAAAAACCTTGCTCCAATTCAATTAGATTAAATGTTGAGCCTGTATCTTTGCAGGTATGAATACAACTTATTTCATAACCGGAATTTCGACCGAAGTAGGTAAAACAGTTGCTTCGGCCATACTTACCGAGGCCCTTCAAGCAGATTACTGGAAGCCGGTGCAAGCAGGGGAGTTGGACAATACAGATACCAATAAAGTGCAACGATTGGTTTCTAATTCTAAGACCGTTTTTCACGAAAGTGCGTTTAATTTAACTGCACCGATGAGTCCGCACGCAGCTGCCGAAATCGACGGCGTATCACTTTCAGCAAAAAAAATAAAACGCCCAAAGACCGAGAACAACTTGATCGTGGAAGGAGCCGGCGGATTACTAGTGCCTTTAAATGCTTCGGAAACTATCATGGACCTTATTCATCCGGCCGATCGAGTGATAGTGGTGTCTAGACATTATTTAGGAAGTATAAATCATACGTTATTAACGGTCGAACAACTCAAGCAACGTAATTTTGATGTCTTCGGAATTATTTTCAGTGGTGATGAACATCCTAGCAGCGAATCGATCATTGCCAAAATGAGTGGTGTAAAGATCCTAGGACGCATTTCAGAAGAACCTTATTTTGATGAGAATGTGATTCGCGAATATGCCGAACTTTTTAGATCGAAGTTTAGCAAGACCAAAGACAAATAAATTTCTAGAAACTCAAATAAATGGCGAGCAAAAGTTTACAGCAGCGCGATCAAGCACATATTTGGCACCCTTTGACGCAACATCAAACCAGTGATGCACCTATTGGGATCGTTCAAGCGAAGGGAGCAGTGCTTTATGATGAGGAAGGAAATGAATATATAGACGGTATCGCGTCTTGGTATACTGCTATGTACGGCCATTGCAATCCGCAGATCACCTCTCGGGTATCACAGCAGTTGCTCACATTAGATCAGGTTGTTTTTACCGGTTTTACTCATGCCCCTGCGGTCGAACTATCTGAAAAACTTATTGCAATTCTTCCATCGGATCAACAAAAAATATTCTTTAACGATAATGGATCTACGGCAGTGGAGGCTGCTATTAAGATGGCATTGCAATATCATTTTAATCAAGGGCAAAAGCGAACTACACTTATTGCTTTCGAAAATGGCTTTCACGGCGATACATTTGGCGCAATGAGTGTTTCGGGCCTTTCGGTGTATAACGGTCCGTTCGAAGACTTTTTTTTAGAAGTAGTGCGAATTCCTGTTCCTACTAACCATAATGTGAAAAAAGTAGTGTCTCAATTAAAGCATTTGATCGACACTCAACCGTGTGCGGCCTTTGTTTACGAACCGCTGGTACAAGGTGCCGCAGGCATGAAATTTCACGAGGCGGCAGCACTAGAGGAGCTGTTAAAGGTGTGCAAAGCAAATGACGTTTTATGTATAGCCGACGAAGTAATGACCGGGTTTGGAAAAACCGGCGTGCATTTCGCGTCTAACGTTTTGAATACTCAACCCGATATTATGTGTTTGAGCAAGGCTCTAACTGCCGGCATGGCCGCTATGGGAATTACAAGTTGCACGCAGGCTGTTTATGATGCGTTCTTAGATGACGCCGTTGAAAAAGGGTTTCTTCATGCGCATACCTATAGTGCAAATCCGTTAGCCTGTTCGGCTGCGATCGCGGGGATCGATCTGTTAACTTCGGAAGACATTCAAGATGCAATTCGACGGATAGCAGGACGACATCGCTCATTTTCAGAAAAAATAAAAGCACATCCAAAGGTTGAAGGCGTGCGTTGTAAGGGAGTCATTCTTGCGTTGGAATTAGACGTTAGTATGGAGCGCTATGGTTCGGTACGAAATCAATTGTTTCGGCATTTTATGGATGCAGGTGTGTTTTTACGACCGTTGGGGAATACCATCTATGTACTCCCACCTTATGTTATTACCGATGCACAATTAGATAAGATCTACCAGAGTATAGAGCAGAGCTTTTTATTGTTCTAAGGCCGGAGTTTCTTCTAATAGATCGACAGTTTCGCCTGTACCGGCTGCTTCGAAGCGTAGTGTTTCATATTCCCAATCATCGTTGGTCGTGCTGCCTAACACATGTATAATTCCGGCACCATTTGGGCCTTTAACCGGAATTTCGAAATCGGCCGTGCCATCTCCATTCGTATAATTAATATTGCCGCGAATCATTCCGTCTGCTTCAATGGGTTCTCCCAAAATTTCGACGGCTCGTTCATTTTGAGCTATTCTAGTAAAGGCTTCCTGATAAGGCTCAGATTCAGAAAAGATAGAAGTGACTCCAACAAAGACGGTGCCTACAAAAGCGATTATCAACACTATAAATAATAGGCAACCACTAACAGGAACAGCCCATTTCCAGTTTCTACCGAACCAATTTTTGCGACGAATATTTTCTTCCATTTAATGAAGCTTAGACTCGGTTCTAAACGGTAGAACCGTTATTTTTGCTCCAAAGTACAAAAAATTGCAGCATAAAATATCAATTAACGGCATTGGCAGTATTTCTGCTTTAGGAACCAGTTCGCGTACCGTGTGGGATACGTACAAGAAAGGGCAGCCGTTATTTCATAAAAAAGCACTGCAAGATGACATTAGACCGGTTTGGGTTTCTGAAATTACTTCGGAAGCAACCTCGGAGCTCTTAAAACTTCAGCAAAAAAATACGTCCTACAGCAAACTAGATCGGTCGGTGTTATTGGCAATGCTCGCTACGAACAACGCCATTGGTTCTTATGATTTTCAAAATAAGAACGTGGCGATCAACATTGGTTCCTCACGTGGTGCTACAGGTCTTTTTGAAAAATATCATACCGATTATCTCACGAATAAACAAGTGTCTGCCTATACCTCTCCTACAACTACATTGGGAAATATATCTTCCTGGGTGGCACAGGAGCTTGGAGTGGAAAGTCTTCATATAGATCATTCGGTAACTTGTTCTACCGCTATGCATGCACTGTTAAACGGGATAGCATGGTTGCAATCTGAAATGGCCGATGTCTTTATTGCAGGCGGAAGTGAATCGGCATTAACTCCGTTCACTTTAGCCCAAATGCAGGCATTGAAGTTATATTCGAACCTAGCACATGATTTTGCGTGCGAGTCGATGCGTTTTCAGAAAAAGAAAAATACCATGGTACTGGGGGAAGCTGCCGGTGTAGCTGTTCTAGAAAGAGGGGTATCTGATGCTAGTATGGCAGTCATAGAAGGCTTCGGATTTGCTTCGGAAACCTTAGAACATGGAAGTTCGATATCGAAGAATGCCGATTGTTTTCAGCGATCAATGAAACGAGCCCTCGACAAAGCGGAACTTGAGACCGTAGATGTCGTCATCTTACATGCACCAGGAACGGTTAAAGGTGATATGGCCGAAAAAAATGCGATCGAGAATGTATTTGAAGCTAGGTTGCCATTACTGACCTCCAACAAGTGGATGTTGGGGCATACATTTGCAGCTTCAGGAATGATGAGTATAGAAATGGGGATACATATGTTACAACATAATTCATTTATAGAGAACCCATTTTATGCAAATGCCAGGCACCTTCCGAAGGAATTAAAAACCATCATGATCAATGCGGTTGGATTTGGTGGAAATGCTGTTAGTATAATTCTCTCTAAACCTTAAGGGGAAACCGTTATTTTAATTATTTTTGAAATCATCACACGATTCTATGAGTACGATAAAACACAACTGGACCAAAGAAGAAATACTAGAAATTTACAACAAGCCAATGATGGAGTTGCTTTACGAAGCAGCATCTGTTCATCGCGAATATCACGACCCTAATCAGGTACAGGTATCTACCTTGTTGTCTATAAAAACCGGAGGCTGTCCCGAAGATTGTGGGTATTGTCCGCAGGCCGCACGTTACCACACCGATATTGAAGGGAACGATCTAATGACCGTTTCGCATGTAAAAGCACAAGCATTACGTGCAAAGGCATCGGGAAGTTCGCGTGTTTGTATGGGCGCTGCCTGGCGAAATGTAAAGGACGGGGAAGAGTTCGACCAAGTCTTGGAAATGGTGCGTACCATCAATAAATTAGATATGGAAGTGTGTTGTACCTTGGGGATGATCACCGAGAATCAAGCGCAACGTCTAGCTGAAGCAGGATTGTATGCTTATAATCACAATTTAGATACCTCAGAAGACTATTACAAAGATGTAATCTCAACACGAGCCTATCAAGACCGTATGGATACCATTGGAAACGTACGTAAGACCAATGTTACTGTTTGTAGCGGAGGAATTATAGGAATGGGAGAAGCCGTGGAAGATCGCGCTGGAATGCTGGTAGCCTTGGCGTCCTTAAGTCCGCAACCCGAAAGTGTACCCATTAATGCTTTGGTAGCTGTACCCGGAACACCAATGGAGGAAATAGAACCGATATCGATTTGGGAAATGATTCGTATGGTGGCTACTACCCGTATTGTTATGCCGCAAACCCAAGTGCGACTTTCTGCCGGAAGAACCGATATGAGCCGTGAAGGTCAGGCAATGTGCTTCTTCGCAGGGGCTAATTCGATCTTTGCAGGAGATAAATTGTTAACGACTCCTAATCCCGATGTGAACGAGGATATGGAGATGTTCAAATTACTTGGACTACAACCTCAAAAACCTTTTGTGAAAAAGTCGCAGCCGGAAACGGTAGAAGCACAAGATTCGAAACACCTACCCTTGGGAGAAAAACCTCGCTGGTCACGACCCGGTCATGTAATTGAACGTAACGAGGCTGCCAAGGTAAAAGCAAAAAGATAATATAAGTTAAATAGCGTCGTGTACTATAAAAGTTGGCCGCCGCCAACTTTTTGTATTGAATTGGTGTCTGGATTGGTTATAATGCGATATTCATTCAATGGAACTAAATTGTTTAGTTTTGTACCTTAGATTTGTTACACAATTGCATGCAATTACAGGAGATAGACAGAGTAGAGACCATTAGTAAGGAAGATTTTCTTACGAAGTACTTTAAACCACAAAAACCGGTAGTGATTGAGCGTTTTGTGGAGGATTGGCCTGCTGTAAAGAAATGGGATCTTGACTATATGGCCGAGGTAGCAGGCGATAAGGAGGTACCGCTCTACGACGATCGCCCGGTAACACATGAGGACGGATTTAACGAGCCGCATGCTAAGATGAACATGCGGGATTATATCGCGTTGTTAAAGCGAGAACCCACCAAGTATCGTATTTTTCTTTGGAATATCCTTAAGGAGGTTCCGAAGTTACAAAACGATTTTTCATATCCCGACTTTGGCATTAGGCTTATGAAAGGGCTTCCTATGTTGTTCTTTGGGGGTACCGATTCGTATACTTTTATGCACTATGATATTGATCTTGCCAATATCTTTCATTTTCATTTCCACGGAAAGAAAGAGGTGATCTTGTTCGATCAAGATCAAAACGATTATCTATATAAGATTCCACATTCGTTAATAACGCGAGAAGACATCAACTTTGCCGATCCCGATTACCAGAAATGGCCGGCACTGAAGCAGGCGAAAGGTTTTAAAACACACCTTGAACACGGAGAAGTCTTGTATATGCCGGAAGGTTATTGGCACTATATGCGCTATATTACCCCCGGTTTTTCTATGAGCCTTAGAGCGATTGCCCGCAACCCTAAGAATTTAGGGAAAGCGATTTATAATATATTCTGGATGCGTCATTTCGACAACTTGATGCGACGTTGGAAGGGCCAAGAATGGATAGATCGTAAAAATGAAAAAGCGATCACAAGAACCCATAAGAAGTTAGGTCTTTCGTAAACGATTACCTAATTTCACGTACCGTTTCGTATACCATTTCCGATTCCCATCCGCGATACAGCAGATAATCGGCTAATTTTTTCTTTTTCTTCTGAAGGTTCTTCTCGGTAACTAATTGACCAAGTCGTTTCTTAACTAAGGCATCGAACGTTGCGTAATACTCGCTTTCCGGAATTTCTTTTAGCGCCAATGAAATATTGTACTTAGAAATATCACGAAATTTCAATTCTCGAACAATGCGTCGCTTGCCCCATTTCTTTGTTCGGAACTTACCACGAGCAAAGGCTTGAGCGAAACGCGTTTCGTTGAGGTAGTTATTAGTAATAAGGTGATGGATGATCTGGTCGCACGCTTCGGGGATCATGCGTAATTGTTTTAATTTTTGAAGCACTTCTTTATGGCAGCGCTCACGATAGGCACAATAGCGTTCCATTCGCGCTTTGGCTTCATCTACCGTATATGTTTTATGCGTTTGCATGTAGCGAAGATAGCTAATCTCATGACTTTTTGCAGCTGATATGTGCAGATGAAGTTTGCGTTAAGGAATGAGGGAAGCTATCGTGTAGCCCCGAATGCCTGACCCGCCAGTGGCGGGTAACGCCCAAAAAAACAAAAAGAAGATTGCCAAAATTTGGACATAAAAAAACCCTCTTTAGCTACAAGAAGTAACTTTGGAGGGTTTAATTTATTTGATCTCCTCGCCGCTTTTGTCGACAAAGTGATACTCAAGATACGTGTAAGCATCGCGTGGTTGAATTTTTACCCATTTTTTGTGCTCCATAAACCATTTGGTGCGCACAGATGGAAAACCTTTGGTTAAAAAGGCCGCTATAAAAGGATGCGTATGTAACGTGATCTTTTTATAGTCTTTTTTGAAGATCCTTTTTAGATCTTCGGTAATGCGTTGAACAACGATAATAGGCGCTTCGATCTCTCCGGATTCTCCAATAACGTTATTAGGATCCTCTTCTCGAGTTTTGATATTCATCTCGGGCCGTACCCGTTGTCTGGTAATTTGAATTAAGCCAAATTTACTTGGCGGCAAAATTTTATGTTTTGCTCTATCGTCTTTCATTTCATCGCGAAGATGATTGTACAGTTTCTTGCGGTTTGCAGCGCTTCCCATATCGATGAAGTCTACTACAATGATCCCGCCCATGTCTCTTAGTCGCAATTGTCTCGCTACCTCAGAGGCTGCGATCAAATTAACTTCTAGGGCAGTGTCTTCTTGATTCTTAGATTTATTGCTACGGTTACCACTGTTCACGTCTATAACATGCATGGCTTCTGTATGCTCTATCACCAAATAGGCACCTTTGCTACCTGAGACGGTTCTTCCGAAAGAAGTTTTTATTTGACGTTCAATTCCAAATTTTTCAAAAATTGGAACTTTCGAGTCGTAATGTTTAACGATATTATCTTGATTAGGTGCAATTTCTTGCACATAATCCTTTATTTGCAAGTAGAGTGTTTCATCGTCGATATGTATTGCCGAAAATGAATCATTGAATACATCTCTAATAATCGATGCTCCTCTGTCTAACTCGCTTAGCACCTTGCTTGGGTGGTGCGCTCCCTGTAGCTTTTTACACATCGCTGTCCAGCGATCCATGAGATTTTGTAAATCTCTATCCAGTTCTGCTACTTTTTTGCCATCTGCTACAGTGCGTATAATAACGCCAAATCCTTTGGGCCGTATGCTTGTGATCAAGCGTTTTAGCCTTTCTTTTTCTTCTTTAGATTCGATCTTTTGAGAGATCGAAATACGATCAGAAAAGGGAACCAATACTATATAACGTCCGGCTATAGAAAGCTCGGAGCTTATACGTGGTCCTTTAGTGGAAATAGGTTCTTTTACAATTTGTACCAGAATAGATTGATTGGATTTTAATGCATGGTTAATGCCTCCATTTTTATCAATCTCTTTTTCAAATGGGAATTCTTTTAAAGAATAGTCTTTAAGTTTACCTGTGCTTACACGTTTTACGAATTTCAACAAAGAAAGAACTTTGGGGCCTAAGTCGTGATAGTGCAAAAATGCATCTTTCTCGTAACCAACATTAACAAATGCGGCATTTAGACCAGGAACAGTTTTTCGGATCTTGGCGATAAAAATATCACCTACCGTAAACTTGTTATCCTCTTCTTCTTTGTGTAATTCAAGTAGTTTTCCATCTTTAGTAAGGGCAAAATCAACTTCTTGTGAACTGGATCTTATGAATAATTCGTAGCTCACTTGTCATTAATTTTTGTCCGCCTGAGGCGGATGGATTAAACAATATTTTATCACAGGTTTTTTGTTATTCCACATTACTGCGGAAATAAACCCGTCGAAATCATACTAGTTTTAAGGTATTAAACCAAATGATCTCATTTTCAAAGAACGTTTTTTGAATGCTACCAACAAAAAAAGTAGTTGGAAACTACTTTTTCTTGTGGCGGTTCGCGCGTCTTCTTTTCTTGCGCTTATGCGTTGCTACCTTATGTCTTTTTCTTTTTTTACCACTAGGCATATTAATTTTTGTTTAAATGTCCCGCGAAAAACGCGGGACGGATTATTATTCTAATTATTTTACTTCGACGTTCGTCTTAACTCCTTCTACAAAGATTTTTGCAGGCTTAAATGCAGGGATGTTGTGTGCAGGAATCTTGATCGTTGTGTTTTTTGAAATGTTACGACCGGTTTTTTCAGCTCTTTTCTTGATAATAAAGCTTCCAAATCCTCTTAGGTATACATTATCACCACCTTCTAATGAGTTTTTTACTTCTTCCATAAAGGTTTCTATAGTAGCTTGAACATCTCCTTTTTCCATTCCTAATTTTTCTGAAATATTCGCTACGATATCTGCTTTCGTCATTCTTCTTTTTTTTAATTAATACTAAATAGGTTTATTTTTTTCAAGAGGGCAAATATAAGAATTTTAAAATCAAATACTCAAACCTTAATTGGTTAAATGATAAATAGATAAGTATTATTTTTGGCCTATGACAAAAAACAGTGGTTTTTTTAGTAAAAAACTCATAATCTGGTACTTAGAGCACAAAAGAGACTTGCCTTGGCGTGAAACTAAAGCCCCGTACTTTATTTGGCTTTCAGAAATTATGCTTCAACAAACCCGTGTAAATCAAGGGTTGCCGTATTATTTAAAATTTATTAAGGCGTTTCCTACAATTAAAGCGTTGGCAGACGCTTCTGAAGATCAAGTTTTAAAACTTTGGCAAGGACTGGGCTATTATTCACGGGCAAGAAACCTGCATAGTACCGCAAAATATATTGCCTATGAGTGCGATGGGGTCTTTCCACAAAACTATGACGACTTATTGGCACTAAAAGGTGTTGGCGATTACACGGCCAGTGCAATTGCTTCAATTTGTTTTGACGCACCAACAGCAGTAGTAGACGGGAACGTGTACCGAGTGCTTTCAAGGGTCTTCGGAATTGAAACTCCTATTAATACGACCCAAGGAATAAAGGAATTTAAAACCTTGGCCCAACAGCTGTTAGATTATAACGATCCGGGAACTTATAATCAAGCGATCATGGAATTTGGTGCGGGCTACTGTGTGCCTCAAAATCCCCATTGCGACCAATGTATCTTTGCATCAAACTGTGAAGCTTACAGCGCAAAAAAGGTGTCGCAACTACCGGTCAAGTTAAAGAAATCTCGTGTTAAAAAACGATACTTTAATTATATTGTTTTGCTTTCTGAAAACGAAAAGACCCAATTAGAACAGCGAAATCAAAAAGGAATTTGGCAGCAGTTATTTGAATTTCCCTTGATCGAAACAACTGCTGAAGCTACGGCAGAAGCGTTAATGGCCACGAAGCGTTATAAAGAACTGTCTAAGAAGTATAATATAGAATCGCTATCGCTGTATAATGAGGAAGTGGTAGTGCACAAATTATCGCATCAGCATTTATACACCCGATTTTGGATCGCAGAAGTTTCAGAAGAAATTGAATTGAACACAGCTATTTCGAAGGTTACAGATTATGCCGTCCCGGTTTTGATCGCTAATTTTATTTCAGAATTTTCAGTCTTTAAAAATTGAAAAATTAGCTATATTTAAAACACATAGTATACATTTGTATAAACAGATAAATTTCTATTAACATGAGTGGAACATTAAATAAAGTGATGCTAATTGGGCATACGGGAGATGAAGTGAAAATGCATTATTTTGAGGGAGGTGGCAGTATTGGAAGATTCCCCTTGGCAACCAACGAAAGCTATACCAATAGAACCACAGGTGAACGTGTAACCAACACAGAATGGCACAATATCGTAGTTCGTAATAAAGGTGCCGAGATCTGTGAAAAATATTTAAACAAAGGTGATAAAGTTTATATTGAAGGAAGATTAAAAACCCGAAAGTGGCAAGACGATCAAGGAAACGACCGGTATAGTACCGAAGTGCATTGCACCGATTTTACCTTCTTGACCCCAAAAAGCGATAGCGGAATGGGACAGCAAGAATCGACAGGCAATGCAAATACATCGCAAGCGAAGCCTGCTACTCAAAATGAGCCGGCAGAAAGACCTATTGGCGATGAAGATGACGATCTGCCATTTTAATGTTTAACCTGCGCACAAACAAGTACGCATAACAGACCATTTTGGATACGGAACCTCCGAGTTTATTATTTACTGCATTATTTACGTATACGCAAATTACGAGTAGCGTCGTATTAGTTATATTGTTGGCGTGTTCTGCCATGATCTCGGGTGCCGAGGTCGCATTCTTTTCATTGACTTCATCCGATTTTGAAGCAAATGGTGAGCGTACACGATCCAAAAAATTAGAGATCGTTCAAAAGTTGCTTGCCAGACCAAAGAAGTTATTGGCCACTATCTTGGTGTCTAATAACTTTATCAACATTGCGATCGTACTGCTGTTCGACTCGTTGACCGATGTGTTATTCGCAACTATCGATTCTGTTTTCTTCGGAATCAGTCTCCGATTTATCCTAGAGGTTGGTGTTGTGACCTTCCTCATCTTACTTTTTGGTGAAATACTGCCAAAGATTTATGCCAGTAGAAATAAAGTGCTGTTTGCGACTTTTATGGCATACCCACTTAATGTACTCGATTATTTACTAAGTCCGGTGAGTCTGCCCATGCGCTCGGTGACGCTGTATATGCAAGGAAGGTTCGGGAAGCAAAGGTCGAATATTAGTGTCGATCAATTATCGCAAGCCCTAGAGCTAACTTCCGAAGAGACGACAACTCTGGAAGAACAAAAGATTCTACAAGGTATTGTTACGTTTGGAACCATGGATACCAAGCAAGTGATGAAACCACGTATGGATATCTTCGCGCTAAATGAAGAAATGGGTTATAAAGAAATTTTACCCGAAATCATCGCTCATGGCTATTCGCGCATCCCTGTTTATAAGGATAATATAGATTCTATTACGGGAATCTTATACGTAAAGGACCTTATGCCCTATATCGACCGGAAGAACCTCGATTGGCAGAATTTGAAACGCGAAGCGTATTTTGTTCCTGAGAATAAAAAACTGGACGATCTTCTAAATGAATTCAAAGACATGAAAATGCATCTCGCTATTGTTGTGGATGAGTATGGAGGGACTAGCGGACTTATTTCTTTGGAAGACATTATTGAAGAGATCGTGGGTGAAATAAGTGATGAGTTTGACGATGAAGATCTTATCTTTTCCAAACTGGATGATCAAAATTATATTTTTGAAGGAAAGACGCCTCTAAAAGATTTTTATCGCGTTATTAAATTGGAGGATCCTCAAGACTTTGAAGATGTAAAAGGTGAGGCCGAAACCTTGGCAGGGTTCCTCTTGGAGATTAGCCGTGGATTTCCGAAGAAAGACGAGATAATAAGCTTCCACCAATATTCGTTTACCATTGAAGCGTTCGATAACAAACGCATTAAACAAATTAAATTATCGATAAATCTATAATATGCGGCTACTCCTTATATTATTCATAATTATTGGAGTCTCATCTTGTAAAGAAGAGACAGTTGTGAAACCCAGTGCGCAGTTACGTCTCGAGTATCCCGTTCAAGAATATGAAATGATCGATAGCGATTGTGCCTATGGTTTTATGAAAAATGTACATGCAGCTATTGAAATGAAGGCCAATTGCGGGATGAACATTAGCTATCCCAATATGAGTGCTACCATATATTTATCGTATCGTGAGATTGATGATAATTTAGACTCGTTGTTGTACGATGCACAAAAACTTACCTACGACCACACCATAAAAGCCCAAGGAATTATCGAGCAACCACGAGTGGATTCGGTGAGTAATGTCTTCGGAATGCTTTATATGATCAACGGAAATGCCGCCACCCAATCACAATTTTATGTAACCGATAGTGTGCAGCATTTTGTGAATGGCGCGGTTTACTTTGAAGCCAAACCCAATTTCGATTCGCTCTATCCGGCTGTGATGTATCTACGCGAAGATGTTCGCCGAATCATGGAAACCATTCGTTGGAAGAATAAATAACCTTTTTTTAAGAGGTCACTGTAATTATATTTCACATTTTTGTGCCTTCTACAATGAAAGGCATCGAAAAAAAGTGGATCTATCTTATCATTCTCTCCATTATATGGGGAAGCTCGTTCATACTTATTAAAAAAGCACTTGTAGGGTTAAGTCCGTTACAATTGGGTGCTTTGCGCACTATTTTTGCCGCTGTTTTCCTACTAGTTATCGGTGCTTATAAGCTAAAGCAAATCCGGAGGCCTGAGTGGAAATGGATTGCTATTTCTGCCTTCGTTGGTACGTTTATCCCAGCTTTTTTATTTGCTTTTGCTGAAACTGAGATCGATAGTGCAATTGCTTCTGTACTTAATTCAACCACACCCATTATGACATTGCTTTTAGGGGCGTTGCTGTTTGCCATTGGTTTTACAAGAAGACAGTTGTTGGGTGTTATTGTAGGATTGTTGGGTAGTGTCGTATTAATTTGGAGTGGTGCTGAAATGAATGAAGGACAAAATTATTGGTATGCAGCACTTATTTTGGCAGCCTCGGTTTGCTATGCTATTAATGTAAATATCATTAAAAGATATTTGCAGGAAGTACCTGCCATGGCGATTACCGTAGGACATTTTATAGTCATTCTTTTTCCGGCAATTGGAGTGTTGCTCTATTCCGACTTTTTTTCCGAAGCAACCTTTCAAAAACCTCAATTGTACGAGTCTATTGGTTATTTGGCCATACTCGCAATTTTTGGGACGGGATTGGCAAAGATCGTTTTTAATAGTTTGGTTCAGATGAGTACGCCGGTATTTGCTACTTCGGTAACGTATACAATTCCTATTGTGGCATTGCTCTGGGGATTGTTAGATGGAGAACGATTTAACCTTTGGCAACTACTGGGAGCCTGCCTTATTATTCTTGGTGTGTTTCTTTCTAACAGACGCAATAAAAAAGCCCGACCAAATTAGCCGGGCTTATTTACTTTTTAAACCTTCTATTATTCAAAATCGGCGTCGGTAACACCTTCATTTATTTTAATAGCGGTTATTGTAAATTTTAACTCTTGTGGTCCAAATGACTGTGAAATGGTATGCGGGAATTTAATGCCCTCCACCTCGTTATAGTTAGAATAATTGGTTGAAGTTGTTACTTCATTGCCATTTTGTGACTGTGTCGTAGTTTCTTTCACTTTAAGACCGGTCTCTACATCGTAGAAAGCCGATTTAGAGTCACCGAAAGACACGACATATGCGTCTTTTCCGTCTACTGCTTCAATTCCTTCTAACTTAGCGTTGGTCGCTTTCAACTCCATAAACGGTTGTGATTCTACCAGTGCTGCTTTGTTTTGATCTTCCGTATAATCAATTCGTTGGCCTTGTGCCATGATATACCCTTTTTCACCGTCAAAAATGATCTTTTGCATTGGGTTACCGCCAACAGATACCACTAAAGACGATTGACTCTTGGTCGTGTTTTTCATCTCTAGTCCAAGCTTCATTCCTTGCATTTCTGCGGAAGCTTGATATAGTATTGTTTCTACTGCTTTCACCTTGTCACGGCCTCCAATAGCATCTATGTACTTGTTGATCACTGTTTGTGCGGTTAGACTTGGGTCCAATTGCTTATTGTAGTCCGGTTCCGGGATCGGATTACCAAATTTATCGAAATAGTTGATCGGGATCGATTTACCACTAGGACCTTTAAGATTCTTTAAAGAAGGAATGACTTCGCTACCCTTACCAACGATGACAATACGCAGGTTCTCATCCTTAAAATATTTATCGGCCGCACGTTTTACATCGGCTGCTGTTACCGCATTAATATTTTTAAGATAGTTCTTGTAAAAATCTTTAGAAAGGTCTTGTGTTTTCGTTTGTAGTGCGTAGTTAGCTATAGTTTCCGGACGCTCTAAGGCCAGAACAAAATCTCCCGTGAATTTCGCCTTAGTATTTACCAGTTTTTGGCGATCTACTTCATTCTCGGTCATGTACCTGATCTCACGAATTAGTTCTACCACGGCGCTGTCGGTCACTGCATTTCGCACGCTGGCCGTAGCCGCAAATCGAGTAATGTCCTTATCTGCACCAATGCTTGAATAGGAGCCATAGGTCCATCCTTTGTCCTCTCGTAGGTTAAGGAACAATCTGCCTTCACCGCCACCACCAAGGATCTTGTTGGCAACCAATGCTGCAAAATAATCTGGGTCCGACATTTTAAGGTCCACCAAGTTCTCAACAGTAATTTCTGACTGTACTGCGTTCGGCATATCGATAAAGTTTACCTGTGTGTACTGAACGTTTTGAGGTGTTGTGTAACTAATGTTTGGAACAACGCTCGCATTCCAGTCGGCAAAATGAGTATTCACTAACCGTTCTACATTGTTCTTCTTAACATCACCCACCACTACTAGGTAGGCGTTGCTTGGTGAAAAGTAATCGGAATAGAAGTTTTTAACATCGTTCAAGCTCAATTTCTCGACTTTTTCGATGGTCGTAAATTCTCCCTTTGGATGATTGCTTCCATACAAAAGTGCGGCTGTTACTCTTCCTGAGACATTGGTAACACTTTTTTCCTGCGATCGCAAATTTTCGAGTAACAGGTCCTTTTGTTTTTGGAATTCTTCTTCGGTCAATAACGGATTCTTGATCGCGTCTGCCATTAACTCCAAAATACGAGGAAAATATTTTGACAACGAACTAGCGAATGCACTTTCGGAACCAAAACTGATGTTAGCTCCTAAATAATCGATCTCTTCGTTAAATTCATCTTTAGATATCGATGATGTCCCATTTCCCATCATCGAGGCAAACAGAGAGGCGACGCCTGCTTTTTCTCCAGAGGCATGCATTGGGTTGTCTAGCAACAATTGTACTCTTACTCGAGGTAATTTGTTGTTCTCTACCACTAAAACCTCCATGCCGTTATTCAACTTAAAAGTTTGTGGCTTTTGCAAATTAATTGTAGGTGCAGGGCCGGGTTTCGGCTGCTTGCTTCGATCTATTTGAGCGGTTGCAAGTGTCGTTAAAAAAACAGTTGCAAATAGTAAACTTATATATTTTTTCATTGTTCTCTTTTTCAATTTTATTGTTTAGCAGATTCCGGTAAATATTCCAAACGCAAACGTTGGTTTGGTTGTAAATACCGCTGTGCTACTTCTTGAATTTCTTCTCTGGTAATACTTCTATAGATATCGTTGGTCTTATTTATAAGGCTCGTGTCTCCATAGAACACGTGATAGTCTGCCAATGAATTTGCGATACCGGCAAGTGTCGAATTCGCATTCACGAATCGGTTCTCGTAGATATTCTGAAGTTTTTCATACTCTCGTTCAGAAATAAGTTCGGTTTGAAGCCGTACGATCTCTTCATCTATTTCCTCGGTCAGTGTTTCGAGTGACGTATCATTAAGCGGTAAGGCTAAGGTGATATAGGTTCCATAGTCTTCCTGACTAAAATTAATTGCCCCAACTTGAAAAGCCTGTTTTTGATCATCGACTAATTTCTTATACAAGCGAGAACTCTTTCCATCGCTTAAGATAGAAGAAATCATATCTAGCACGTAGGCATCGCGCTCGGTCATTCCGGGTGTTCGATATGCGTGGATCAACATCGGAATTTGAATGTTAGGATCGTAGTACTTGGCATTGATTTGCTTTGTTATAGGCGGTTCTTCAATATCAATTTCCGGAACCGGAGCTCCTTTAGGAATGGACCCAAAATAATCATTGATTAATTTCTTGACATTGCTTTTATCGATATCGCCTGCTACGACAAGTGTCGCATTGTTAGGAACATAAAACTTATCGTTAAAAGCACGGAACTCTTCCAACGTTGCAGCATCCAGATCCTCCATAGAACCAATGGTCGTCCATTGGTAAGGATGCACTTTAAACATATTCTCTTTTACTGCTTTTAAGACATTTCCATAAGGCTGGTTGTCTACTCGCAGTCGTTTCTCTTCCTTTACCACTTCATTTTGAGTGTCTACCCCAATCTGATTGATAATGGGATGCAACATACGTTCGCTTTCCATCCAAAGGGCTAATTCCACATTGTTCGACGGAAATATTTCATAGTAATAAGTGCGGTCGTCGGTAGTGTTCGCATTATTGCTCCCTCCATGGGAAGAAACAATTTCAAACCACTTTCCTCTTTCTATGTTTTCGGTACCTTCAAATAACAGATGCTCGAAGAAATGAGCAAATCCTGAGCGTCCCGGTGCTTCGTTCTTGGCACCCACATGGTACATTACAGAGGTAACAACCACAGGTACGGTATTGTCTTGATGTAAGATAACGTGTAGTCCATTATCTAGATCGTATTCTTCAAATTCTACTTGCTGCGCTTGTATTCCTAATACAAAACTGCATACAGCCAGTAAGCTTAAAATTGTGTTTTTCATGTATGGTTTTTATTAAATTTTTATGTTAGACATCTTTTTGTCGAGATTGTTACGTTATGCGGTCTTAAATTACGAATTTGGTAGCGTCTGTTCAAGCCATAGTGCTACTTTAAGAAGGATTTAGCATTTTTTCTATTGCTTCGGAAGCAGTCGTCGAAGCGATTATAAGATGATTAAAACCAGTAGATTGATTTTTTTAGAATCATTTCTGAAGCTGTATACGTGCTTTTAGAAAATAAAAGTTAACAAACTCTTTAGAGGGGACAAACTATTATTTTGTAATTTTAACATAATAAAACCAACAACAATGATTAAGATTTATACCAAATACGGAATTATTACCGCCATATTATTAATAGCTTATTTTCTAATTTCTAAATTCGTAGGATTACACGAGTATCCGGTGTTTAGTGCTCTTAACGGTGTTATTTTCGGTGTTGGTATTTTGTGGGCAATGAAAAAGTACAAAGGTGAAACCGCTCGATTCAAATATCAAAAAGGATTTCAAACAGGACTGTTTACCGGAGGTATTGCGACTGTTCTCTTTGCCATATTCATGGCGATCTACATCTTTATGATCGATACGCAGTTTGCGAACTCGGTACTCGATTCTTACGGTTTAAATTATAATAAAGGATCCCTTATCATGATCATTTCATTGGTGATCATGGGCTTTTCTACCTCCTTGGTACTTTCGTTAGCGTTTATGCAGTTGCTTAAGCAATCGTGGAATACGCCCGAAGGAAAACGAAATACAATGAAGTAGATTCCACCACGGCAAATCGAATAAAACTTCTTTTAGCTTGTCATTAACACAAGCTGTGTGCTTTACAGTTAAAAATAACATTCTAAACACTTTGCTGTTTCCCTTTTTAAAATTATATTTGCACCCCTCTTACGCAAATTTTTTTGTAAAGAGTTAGTGGTTGTCTGTAATAGGGCAGTCTTTTATAAACAAAACATTTAATTAAACGTTACGCTATGTATGCAATTGTAGAGATAGCAGGGCAGCAATTTAAAGTTGCGAAAGACCAAAAAGTCTTTGTGAATCGTTTAGCTACTGAAGAAGGTAAAAAGGTCGAATTCGACAACGTTCTTTTAGTAGGTAATGGCGATGACATTACTATTGGCGCCCCGGCTATAAGCGGCGCTCTTGTTGGAGCAAAAGTCGTTAGACACCTTAAAGGTGATAAAGTAATCGTTTTCAAGAAGAAACGAAGAAAAGGGTATCGAGTAAAGAATGGTCACAGACAAGCATTATCTGAGATCGTAATTGAAAGTATTGCAGCTTCCGGAGCAAAGAAATCTACTGCTTCTAAAGAAAAAGCAGCACTGGCTAAGAAAGCTGAACCTAAAAAAGCAGCTCCAAAGAAAGAAGCAGCTGCAAAGCCAAAAGCGACCGAAACTAAAAAAGCACCTGCTAAAAAGGCAAGTCCTAAGAAAGCAGACGATCTTAAAAAGATCGAAGGTGTAGGACCTAAGGCAATGGAAGCGATGGTAGCCGCAGGATTAGATACTTTTGCTAAGGTTGCGAAAGCAACTCCCGAGGCAATTGCTACTATCTTAAGCGATGCTAGCTCACGCTTGGCGCATTTAGTAACCGATACATGGCCCGAACAAGCACAACTTGCTGCCGATGGTAAGTGGGATGAGCTTAAGGACCTACAAGAAAAATTGGACGGCGGAAGAAAATAATTCTGCTGAAGTTTAATCATATAAAACCGAAACAAGATGGCTCATAAAAAAGGAGTTGGTAGTTCTAAGAACGGTAGAGAATCAGAATCGAAACGCTTAGGTGTGAAGATCTTTGGTGGACAAGAAGCTGTTGCTGGAAATATCATCGTAAGACAACGAGGATATACGCATCATCCAGGTGAGAATGTATATGGTGGAAAAGACCATACATTACACGCCAGAGTTGACGGTGTAGTACAATTCACAAAGAAAAAAGACAATAAATCGTACGTTTCTATTATTCCAAACGCAGAAGCTTAAGATTGTATTGAACCGATACTAAAAGCCCTTACCAATTTTGGTTAGGGCTTTTTTTATGGCAAACTTTCAAATCTTGCCCTGGAAATTGGCGATTCTAATAGCATCCACTTAGGGTCCTGCGGGTAGTGAGTATACACAAAATAGGCAGGGTTGGTCTTAAACCAATACATGTCGGGTTCGCTGCCTTTTGCATGACTTCTCGCATAGGTAATATCCAATAAATACCAAGTTCCGTCGAGTCGAACGGCATTCCACGAGTGATCCGGTTGTTTCTTAATGCTTTTTTGGTTGCCGTATTTTTTACTATATCCGTGAATGACCTTACTTTCTATATTGAGTTGTGCACATAGTTCGCTAAATAGAAAGGCATACCCGCCACACAGTGCTTTTTTTCGGGAGACCACTTGCTGTATCAATTGGGTTTTTGAAGCGTAGAACTTTTTTTGTAGCTCGGGGTTGTGGCGCAATTCATGGTCGTATGCAATATGTTTTGCGATCCAAGTATAGAGCGCACGTGCTTTCTCGGTGTCGGTACGGCTATTTTTGGTAATTCGTTTGGCCAGTTCTTTTGTCGTTGTTCTTACTTCGGAATGGGTCGTATTTCGATGTTTGGTTATTTGGGCCGAAACGGAAGTCCCTAGTAATAACAAACATAACATCACTACAAATCTAATAGAAATCACTATCGCTAAATTTATTAGATAACGCAGCAGTGTTTTATTTATTAAGTGGCACTGTGTTAAAATAGTATGCGATAGCGATAGCAGCGGCATCCTCGCTTGGCCGTAGCGACCAAGCGTGATATAGCGAATAGCGCGGTCGCCAAGGCATTTGGCCTTGGCGAATTGCCCAAGAACAAAAAACCCCACCAAAAGGCAGGGTTCGTTTGTTTTTAATGGTTTCGCAAGGATGTTTCCTATGGCGCTACCACTATCTAGTATCTGTAATACTCAGGTTTATAAGGTCCTTCCACTTCTACACCAATATATTCGGCTTGCTCGGGGCGAAGTTCGGTAAGCTCAACACCAATGCGTTCTAAGTGTAATTTTGCCACTTTTTCATCTAGGTGTTTTGGCAACATATATACTTTGTTTTCGTAATTGTCGCTGTTCTTCCACAATTCGATCTGCGCCAAGGTTTGGTTGGTAAACGAGTTACTCATTACAAAACTTGGATGCCCGGTGGCACAACCAAGATTTACCAAACGGCCTTCTGCCAAGAGGATAATATCTTTGCCATCGATGGTGTATTTGTCTACTTGCGGCTTGATCTCAACTTTAGATTCACCGTAGTTGTCATTAAGCCAAGCTACTGCGATCTCATTGTCGAAATGACCAATGTTACACACGATGGTCTTGTCTTTCATTGCTTTAAAGTGCTCTCCGGTTACTATGTCTTTGTTTCCGGTAGTGGTGATCACGATGTCTGCTTTATCTAGTACTGTTTCCAGGCGTTTTACTTCAAAGCCGTCCATGGCAGCTTGCAATGCACAAATTGGATCGATCTCGGTTACGGTTACGATAGACCCTGCTCCTTTAAAAGAAGCGGCAGTTCCTTTACCTACATCTCCATACCCACATACGACTACGCGTTTTCCGGCCAACATGACATCGGTGGCACGTCTTACGGCATCTACTGCACTTTCGCGACATCCATATTTGTTATCGAACTTAGATTTTGTCACACTGTCGTTCACGTTTATTGCCGGCATTACCAAGGTGCCTTTTTTCATACGTTCGTAAAGACGGTGTACTCCTGTTGTGGTTTCTTCGGAAAGGCCACGGATGCCCGAAGCTAGTTCTGGGTATTTGTCGAACACCATATTGGTAAGATCACCACCATCGTCTAAGATCATGTTAAGTGGCTTGCGCTCTTCACCAAAGAAGAGGGTTTGTTCGATACACCAGTCGAATTCTTCTTCTGTCATTCCTTTCCAGGCGTACACAGGAATACCTGCGGCTGCGATAGCGGCTGCCGCTTGATCTTGTGTAGAAAAGATATTACATGAGCTCCACGTAACTTCGGCACCCAGTTCGATCAAGGTTTCGATAAGCACTGCGGTTTGAATGGTCATGTGTAAACAACCGGCGATACGAGCTCCTTTTAAAGGCTGCTCGTTCTTGTATTCTTCACGCAAGGACATTAGACCCGGCATCTCTGCTTCTGCCAGTTCAATTTCTTTACGTCCCCAGTCGGCCAAGGAGATATCTTTTACTTTATATGCTGTGTAAGGCACTGTTTTAGTTGACATATTCATATATTTGAATTTATAATAATTGCTGTTCCGAATTTTATTTCGGACTGCAAAAGTACGGAATATCCATCACATTTATATGCCACTTTACAAAACTATAACAGTAAATCCTACAACTAAAGTCCTCATTTGGAAGATAGAAGAATCGTATGACGCACTTTCTGAAGGAATCGAGCTAACTTCGCATTGTAGGCAACGGGTAGATGGTATGAAAAGTGACCTGCATCGCCGCGGATTTATGAGCGTGCGTCATTTGCTTGCTTCGGAAGGCTATACCGATCACGACCTTTATTACGATCGTGATGGAAAGCCGCACTTAAATGGTGATAAACATATTTCGATCACGCATTCGTTTGTTTTTTCGGCCATTATTATTAGCGATATAGAGGTTGGAATCGATATTGAAAAGCAGCGTTCTAAGATCTTAAAGATCGCACATAAGTTTACACCTATTGAAGAGTATCGCACCATTGCCAATGAAGACGCGCTTATGCGAAAATTGACCATGGTTTGGGGTGCGAAAGAATCGTTGTACAAGAGTTTTGCCAAACCAGGTGTGAGTTTTCTACAGCATATTTATGTAGAAGACTTTCGGTTGGACGATATGCGCTCAACGGCAGAGGTGTCGTTCGAAGATGTGTCGCTGTCGTACGACATTTATTTTTTAGAGTTTGAAGAGTTTACGTGTGCCTATGCCCTTATTTCTGAAGATGCAGCGGTATGAGAGAAACGCATTACCAACACATCTACAGTTTAGTTTCCGAAGGAAGAAAAGGACTTGCTATTTTAATAGATCCCGATAAGTTCAATGCTTCGGAAACCGCCGAATTCTTAGCGCGTATCCCGACAGAAACCACTCATTTGTTTGTAGGTGGCAGCACCGTTGCCAACGGGCAAACAGAAGCTACCGTAACTGCATTGAAAGGGCATTCGAAGCTTCCTGTATTTCTATTCCCCGGTGATCATACACAAATCACCGCAAAAGCAGACGCCCTTCTATTCTTATCGCTATTATCGGGCAGGAACGCCGAATATTTGGTGGGTCAGCAGGTAAAATCAATTTCACGAATCAAGCGGTCTCAATTGGAAATTATCGCAACCGGTTATTTGTTGTTGGATGGTGGGAACGAATCGGCCGTGGCTAGAGTAAGCAACACGCGGCCTATGCCGCAGGACGATATAGATACTATTGTGAACACTGCTTTGGCCGGACAGTATATGGGCGCTAAACTTATTTATTTGGAAGCCGGTAGTGGAGCTCATGTCCCGGTTTCTGAAAACGTTATACGCGCGGTCAAGAAAGCACTCACCATTCCGTTGATCGTAGGCGGAGGAATTAGAACAAATTCGCAAAAGCACGTGGCCTACACTGCCGGAGCCGATCTGGTAGTCATGGGAACCGCATTTGAAAAAATGAATTAACATACTATGAAAATTTCAGTAGAATTAACACTCACACCCATTCAGGACGATTATGAGCCTGTAATAATCAATTTTATAAAATCGCTACGAGCCTCCGGACTAACGGTGTTAGAGAACCCATTGAGTACCCAAGTATTCGGTGACTACGATGCAGTAATGAAGGTGTTACAAACAGAAATGAAAACGGCTTTGGTAGCCATGGACCGCGGATTGTTATATATGAAGATTGTATCATCGGATCGCAGTGACTATGAGCCCCATTTTTGAGTATTTTTTTGGACAATATGCCGAGTACGAGACCTATCAGATCGTATTAGAGATCGTAGCCGTACTTTTCGGGATCATATCGGCATGGTGCTCGAAACGTAACAGTATTTGGGTGTATCCTACAGGTATTGTTAGTACCTCGATATTTGTTTACTTGTTGTGGCAATGGGAGCTGTTGGGTGATATGCTCATCAACGTCTATTATTTTACAATGAGTGTGTACGGATGGTATGTATGGACACGAAAAGTGAGTCCGAATTCGTATACCCCAATCACTTGGGCGACGAAACGAGAACATGCCATATCCTTAGGGATCTTTTTTGGTGCGATCGTATTTGTATATGTGGTGTATGAGCTGTTCGAAAAATGGACGAGTTGGACGGCCTATGTCGATACATTGACCACTGGACTTTTCTTTGTTGGAATGTGGTTGTTAGCACGAAGGAAAGTTGAAAATTGGTTGTACTTGCTCGCGGGGAATATAATTAGTGTGCCGTTGTATTTTTATAAAGGGTACACCATAAGCAGTATGCTCTACGTTATTTTTGTAATCATATCGGTGTTAGGCTATTTTGCATGGAAGAAAAACTTACACAAAGACACAGTAATTGCATAAAGGTTGTGCTTTTTGGTCCCGAATCGACCGGAAAAACTACGTTGGCCAAACAATTGGCTCAGCATTTTCAAACCGAATGGGTGCCCGAATATATGCGTGAATACCTTCAGAAGAAATGGGATGAATCTAAAGAAATATGCGCCATTGAGGATCTAATCCCTATTGCTGAAGGGCAAATGCAAGCGGAGAACTGTGCGGCTACTCGAGTAAACGAGCTTTTAATTTGCGACACTAACTTACTGGAGCTGAAGGTGTATTCTGAATATTATTACGATGGCTATTGTCCTAAACCCATTGCTGAAGCTTCCGAAGCTAACAACTACGACCTCTATCTTCTTACTAATATTGATGTGCCTTGGGAATTCGATGATCTGCGCGATAGACCCGATGACAGGTCAACGCTATTCCGTATTTTTGAAGCCGAACTAAAAAAAGGGAGAACCCCTTACCATATTATTAGCGGTTCTAAACAAGAACGTTTCGATCTTGCTGTGAACCTCATACAAAAGTTGCTATCTAAATAATGCTAACGAAGAAAGACCTACGACAAATAAAAGAGCACGGACTTAAAGTAGATACGGTTGTTAAACAACTGGAAACATTTCAACGAGGCATACCGCCAGCCCATATAGTTACCGCAGCATCTGTTGGCAACGGGATAGAGGTTATTCAAAAGAACGATCAGAACAAGCTGGTGGATCTTTACGAAAAAGAGAAAGAGTCGCTAGAGATCGTAAAGTTTGTGCCTGCATCGGGAGCCGCGACCCGTATGTTCAAGTTCTTACATGAGTTTCTGAATGATTTCGACCCTAAGGAGGAATCGCTGTCAAAATATCTTAAACGAAAAGACAACGATGCGCTCAACACTTTTTTCAACTCCTTAAAAGAATTTCCATTTGTAAATGAGGTGCGGAAAAAGATCCGTGAGAATTATCCGGATTATAAAAAGTCGAACAAAGGACAGCGATGTTTTTATTTTGTGTCGACATTATTGGAGTCCCAAGGGCTCAATTTTAGTAATCTGCCCAAGGGATTAATTCCGTTTCACAAATACAAAAAGTATTACACGACGGCTTTCGAAGAACAGTTGTATGAAGCTGCCTTTTATGCTGCGACTCGAGGAGAGGCCCATTTACATTTTACTTTTTCTGAAAAACATGTACCGTATTTTAAGGAAGAATTTGAGTCCATCAAAAATCGTGTTACAAAAAAAACCAAGACCGAATTTCATATTTCGTATTCCTTTCAGAAAAAAGAAACCGATACTATAGCAGTAAATACCAACAATAAACCCTTTCGAGATGCTGATGAAAATTTGATCTTTAGGCCCTCGGGACACGGTGCTTTGTTGGAAAACCTAAACGATGTTGACGCCGATATTGTTTTTGTAAAGAATATTGACAATGTCGTTGCTGAAGACTATGTGGAAGAGATGGCTTTCTACAAAAAAGTGTTGGCAGGTAAATTACTGTGGCTTCAGAATAAGATCTTTACGTATCTGGAAAAATTGGAACTGGAAGATGTTGATGTTGCGCTATTAAAGGAGGTAAAATCGTTCTTATGGAATGAATTAAGTATTAAGGACATCCCAGAAGAACGTACCCAACTCATGTATATTCTAGTTCGTCCATTGCGAGTGTGTGGCGTCGTTAAAAACACAGGAGCCCCGGGTGGTGGGCCGTTTTGGGTAAAGAATGAGTACGGGAACACGAGCTTGCAAATTGTAGAGATGTCTCAGATCGATACTTCAGATCCGCACCAACGCGCTATCGTAAATGAGGCTACGCATTTTAATCCGGTCGATATAGTTTGTGGTGTACGCGACTGCAATGGGGAGGCATTCGATCTTAAAAAATATAGCGATCCTCACAGCGGATTTATTACCGACAAATCGATAGATGGAAAACCGCTAAAAGCACTCGAATTGCCCGGATTGTGGAACGGAGCTATGGCAAAGTGGAATACGGCTTTTGTAGAAGTACCCCTAAAGACCTTTAATCCGGTGAAGACGGTGAACGACCTTTTAAAACCGGCACACCGACCTAAAATGTAATGCAAACATCCACCATTATTCGAGAACTCACCTTTAAAGGGATTCGTAGCAGCGGTCCGGGTGGTCAGCATGTTAATAAGACTTCATCTAAGGTGGAGGTTCGATTTAATATAATGACTTCGGAAGGCTTACAGGATTCTGAAAAAGAACGATTACTGTCCAAATTATCCTCACGACTAACTTCCGAAGGGGAGTTAATAATGCAATGCGGAGAATCTCGCAGTCAACACAGGAATAAGGCCATAGTGATAGAGCGCTTGCTCGAACTGCTAAAGGAGCAACTTACCGTTAAAAAGAAACGCAAAAAAACGAAACCATCGAAGCGGGCTATCGAGCGTCGGCTTCAGAATAAAAAAAAGAACGCCCTCAAAAAATCGAATCGTAAGCCTCCTTCTATCGATTAAAAAATTTGTGATTTAATAGTGCTAGATTGACCAAATTTGTATTTTTGCACCACATCTCAAAGGGGTGCCGTAAAAAGCTGAGATTATACCCAATGAACCTGGGCAGGTAATGCTGCTAAGGGAATACGATGCTCACAAGCATCTTCGTTGTTATACCCCTATTGCGTCTTAAGGATCCAATAGGTTTTTTTATACAACTATTTTAATAACCAAACTCAAGAATAAGACCCCTTTTATTCGTAACAAAACCAATGTACGAATGAAACGTATTTTTTTATCCATCTTATTTTTAGCAGCTACAACTTGTACGCTAGCGCAAGAGAAAACAACAGACAGTACTAAAGTAGAAGCATTAGAAGAGGTGCTTATTAAATCGGTACGCGTAGATGCCGATTCACCTATCACGCATTCTAATCTTGACAAAGAAGAACTGGAAAAGCGTAATTTGGGACAAGATATCCCGTATATGCTTTCGTATTTGCCCTCGGTAGTTACAACCAGTGATGCCGGTGCGGGAATTGGATATACCTATATTCGAGTTCGAGGTAGTGATGCCTCACGAGTGAATGTAACTTTAAATGGAATTCCATTTAACGATGCTGAAAGTCAAGGAACTTTCTTTGTGAATCTGCCCGATTTTACATCATCGGTTCAAAATTTACAACTGCAGCGTGGCGTAGGGACCAGTACGAATGGGTCTGGTGCTTTTGGAGCCAGCTTGAACATTCTTACCGATGGTGTTTCTGAAACGGCCTATGGTGAGATTTCAAATGCTGTGGGCTCCTATAACACTCGAAAACACAATGTGAAATTTAGCACAGGCTTGTTGAACAACCGTATTGAAATTGCCGGGCGATTGTCTACCATTCAGTCTGATGGGTATATAGACCGGGCGAGCTCCGATCTTAAATCCTATTTTTTACATGCTGCTTACTTAGATAGAAATACGTTGATAAAAGCATTGGCCTTTGGCGGAAGAGAAGAAACCTATCAAGCCTATTTTGGGATTGACGCCGAAACGTTGGCCAACGACCGCACCTTTAATCCTGCCGGGATGTACACCGATGAAGACGGTAATGTAAAGTTCTATGATAATGAAGTAGACAATTATGCACAAGATCATTATCAGTTGTTGTGGAACCAACGATACAACAATAAATGGAGCTCGAATGTGTCCTTAAATTATACCTACGGAAGAGGATATTTTGAACAATATAAAGAGGATGAGGATTTTGAAACCTATAATTTCGATCCCATAGAAATAGGTGGAGAAACGATTAATACCACCGATCTAATTCGTCGCCGTTGGCTAGATAATGATTTCTATGCTGTAAATGCCAATGTAAACTATAAAGATAACGATGTTGAGGTAAGCAGTGGTGCGTTTTTTAGCACTTACAGTGGCGATCATTTTGGTGAGGTGATCTGGGCACAGTTCGCCGGTGGGAGTGAGATTAGAGATCGCTATTACTTTGGTGTAGGTGATAAGAATGAGTTTACCGTTTTTACAAAGGCCACATGGCGTATTGATGACCAATGGAGTGTTTTTGGAGATTTGCAAGGACGATTTATTAGTTATGAAACCAGTGGAACTACTTCCGATCTTATTACCTTGAATGTAGACCAGTCGTATTCGTTCTTCAATCCGAAGGCGGGAGCATCGTTTCAGTTAAATGAAAAGAACCAATTCTATGCTTCCTACGGAAGAGCAAATAGGGAGCCGCGACGTAGCGATTTTGAACAAGGCATCTTTACTGCCGAAAAATTAGATGACATTGAGTTGGGGTGGCGCTACGCTTCCGAAGCAACCAATATAAGCACCAACTTGTTCTACATGGATTATACCGATCAATTAGTGCTTACGGGAGCGATCGATGATGTTGGTGCACCAATTCGAGAGACAAGTGGAGAGAGCTACCGAATAGGACTAGAAGTAGATGCTGAAATTCGTTTGAGCCAATCATTTACAGTGCGACCTAATATAGCATTAAGCAGTAATAAGAATGTAGATTTTGTATTTCAACGTGATGGAGAACTGGTGAACTTAGGGAATACCAATATTTCGTATTCACCCGAAATCGTTGCCGGAAATATAGTTGAATATAGACCTATTCCTAATCTGCAATTCGCTTTGTTGTCTAAGTATGTTGGAGAGCAGTTTATGGGGAATATAGACAGTGAGGTATCTAAATTAGACAGCTATTTTATTAATGACCTCAATATAGTTTATGAGTTAAGAGAAGTGCCGTTCGTCGACTCCATCTTGTTAAACGGTTTGGTAAACAACCTCTTTAATGTGGAGTATGTGTCTAACGGATATTTCTTTACGTTCGATGATGATTTTAGCGAGCCGGGGACCATTACCACGATTGAAGGTGCCGGATTCTACCCGCAAGCTACTATCAACTTCTTGGTGGGAGCCACTGTTCGGTTCTAGTTAGTAATACGAACTGTATTGCCCGTGCGTACCGCACGGTATTGCTGCATAGGGTATTTTGAAGGATCTGTTCTATGTTCACCGGTGACGATGTTGTATTCGTTGTCATCGGTGGTACAGGGACACGTTGCAATTGGAGCTTCAATTTCCATACGAGAACAATTATTTGGCGGGTGATTAGGATCGGTGAGATCGAAGGCCGTATAGAGTTCATTGTTCACGTTGTAAACCACTATTCCTCGAATTCCTTGCTGATTTATAATCACGCTATTACCGGGAAAATTTAACGGATTGTATTGTGGGAGATTTAGATTTAGGGTAAGGCTCACCAACGGATCGATGAGATTTGGGTTGTCTTCACGGTCATCGTCATTATTAGAGCAGGCTGTTAAAACGAGTGCCGCCACCACTATTAGGTATCTAATATTCATATTTTAAAAGAAATTTCGGTCAAAAGTACGATAAAATGTACAACAACTAATTTTTTGTATATTTGTGTAACGAAATCCCGTCACGCATGGGATTTTTTGTGTTTTATTCTGAAGTAGCCTCGTCGTTAAAAGGAGCATTCTTCAGAACTAAAAATGAAATGGAATGCTGTTTAGCATATAAACGATGAAGTTATGAGTAAAGTATCTTATTACACAGAAGAAGGACTAAAAAAACTACGTGAAGAATTAAATCAGTTAAAAGATGTAGAACGTCCTAAGGCGTCACAAGCTATTGCTGAAGCTAGAGATAAAGGAGATTTAAGTGAGAATGCTGAATACGATGCCGCTAAAGAGGCGCAGGGTATGTTAGAAATGCGCATATCTAAACTTGAAGAGGTAGTTGCCAATGCCAGAGTGATAGACGAGTCTCAATTAGATACGTCTAAGGTCTTGGTGCATTCTAAAGTAAAAATCAAGAATTTAACCAATAATGCCGAAATGATCTACAAGTTAGTAGCCCAAAGCGAAGCCGATCTCAAATCGGGAAAAATTTCGGTAGACTCTCCTATAGGAAAAGGATTGCTTGGTAAAAAAGTAGGGGAGATCGCAGAGATCCAAGTACCTAATGGGGTAATGAAGTTCGAGATCCTAGAAATTTCAAGAAGTTAATTATGGCGACCGTATTTACAAAGATCATTAACGGAGAAATTCCCAGCTATAAGATAGCTGAAGATGAAAATTTTATTGCCTTTCTGGATATTAATCCAAACGCAAAAGGCCATACGCTATGTGTACCCAAACAAGAAGTAGATAAAATTTTCGATCTGGGAGAGCACGTGTATCTTCAATTGATGCAGTTCTCGAGAAAAGTCGCATTGGCCCTTCGGAAAGCAGTGCCATGTGAACGTGTTGGAATGGCTGTTATCGGCTTGGAAGTTCCTCATGTGCATGTGCATCTAATTCCAATCAATGAAATGAAAGATATGACCTTCGATCATAAGGTCACCTTAAGCGAAGCCGAGTTTAAAGAATTGGCAGCCGAAATTTCAAGTCATATTTCCTAGTCTTACCTAAGAATAACAAAATAAACGATCGCAATTAACACGAGAAGATCGGCTACAATGATCACGTAGGCGAGTGGCTTTAATTTGATCCCTTGGTGTTCGGGAACAGCAAGCTTTTTATGATAGTCGTTTACACGCTCAATATCTTCGGTCCAGTTAACCGGGTAGACCGCAGAATTACAATTATGGCAATACAGTGATCCGTTTACATTCTTTTCAGATTTTGAATATAGCGGAGTATCCTTGATTTGTTGCGTAAACGTAAATTCGAGTCCGTCGTTCGCATAACAAATTGGACAATTATTTGAAATAGTGGCCGTATGTACCACTTTTGAGGTTGCTTCCATATTATTGTTGTAATCGTAAGGCGATTTCCATAGTGGTTCCTTTTCCGGGGGTACTTCTAAGAACGCGGATTTTACCGTTATGGTATTCTTCAATAATTCGTTTTACAAGTGAAAGACCTAATCCCCAGCCTCTTTTTTTGGTGGTATAGCCCGGACTAAAGACACGTTTAAAACTACGTTTAGGTATTCCTTTTCCTGTGTCGCTAACTCGAATCAAGGCATTCTTCGAAGTATGTTCTACCGTTATCGTAATGGTTCCTTTTCCCTTCATCGCATCGATCCCGTTTTTAACCAGGTTTTCAATCGTCCATGAATACAATTGTGGGTTGAGATCGACATACAATGGTTTGTCTGTTAATTCCAGTTGAAATTCAATTAGTTTAGAACTGCGACTTTGTAAATAGGAAAATGCTTCTTTGGTTTCGTCTACGATGTTGGTTCGTTTTAAGGTGGGTAAAGACCCAATCTTCGAGAATCGTTCGGTAATGGTTTCGAGTCGAGCGATATCTTTTTCCATCTCTTGTATGTACTCTTGGTTTACTTGCTCTGTTTTTAGGATCTCTGTCCATCCAACTAAGGAAGAAAGTGGCGTACCAATTTGATGAGCCGTTTCTTTGGCCATACCTGCCCAAAGTTTATTTTGTTCTGCCGATTTAGACGTTTTGTAGAAAAAGTATAACACGGCCGCAGAAAGCAGTAAAATTAAAATAAGGACAGCAGGATAGTATTTAAGTTTATTGATAATGGGTGAGTTTCCGTAGTAAATAGTAGTGAGTATCTCACCATTATAGGTTAATTGTAACGGTTTGTATTCTTTAGCAAATTGATTGGCATAAGCAATTCGTTTGTTTCGCAACTTGACAGAGTCATTTGTTTTTTCTACGATATTCCTAGCATCATAGCTGTCTGAACTATGCGTATACAATATCATTGGGGTAGTTGTATTGCTCGAAAGCGCTTTGAGAACGGTCTCGCTTACCTCGGCGCTATTACTGAGATGAATAGCTTCCAATTCTTGTTGCGCGCTTGCCCATACTTGCATCTTATCACGTTCGTTCTGTTTTAACTGATTAAAAAACGCATATGTATTCCACAGTATAAGCGTGATTATAAAAAGAAATAGAATAATAAAGAGCCAGCGATTAACAGCCTTTTTGTTTTGCATGTAGTGTTTTCGTTTTCAGATTTAAATATAAAGGAATTATGTTAATATTATTGTGTGATCAAATTTTTAAACCCATGATACTTTGGGTACATTTGCAGCTATGATTTCTATCGACCCTAAGGATATTAGTACTGGTAAACTTCATGGCTATCTGCTTGGCGCCGTTTCTCCTAGACCCATTTGTTTTGCGAGTACGATCGACGGTAAAGGCAACGTGAATTTGTCACCGTTTAGTTTCTTCAACGTGTTTAGTGCAAATCCGCCGATCATGATATTCTCTCCGGCGCGGAGGGTGCGAAATAATACGACCAAGCATACACTTGAAAACGCTTTGGAGACCAAAGAAGTTGTGATCAATATTGTAAGTTACGATATGGTACAACAAATGTCACTATCATCGACCGAATACGATAAAGGAATCAACGAATTTACAAAAGCGGGCTTTAATGCAATCGCTTCCGATCTTGTAAAACCCCCACGAGTTGCCGAAGCACCTGTTCAATTCGAATGTAAGGTGAACGAAGTGGTCGCACTTGGTGATAATGGAGGAGCCGGGAATTTGGTAATATGCGAGGTAATAAAACTACATATAGCTGAATCTATTTTAGATGGAGATGGCAGGATCGATCCTGAGAAACTCGATGCCGTGGCGCGTATGGGAGGCAATTGGTACAGCCGTGCGAAAGAAGGAATGTTCGAAGTGCCAAAGCCACTGTCTACGATAGGAATTGGAGTTGATGCACTGCCGGAACGAATTAGGAACAGTAGGGTGCTTACCGGAAATGATCTTGGTATGCTAGGAAATATAGAGGCACTACCAACAGCAGCAGTTGTTACTGATTTTTTAAATGCTTCGGAAGAAAACAAGTCGTTGATAGCATCAGGAAATACAGAGCAAATACATAAAAAAGCGCAGCAATTGCTTTGCGACGGAAATCTGTCCGAAGCATGGAAGCTGCTAGCAGCTCACGAAAGCAATACGTAACAAGCCATGTATGTGCAACTTAAAAATTGGGCTAAGAAAATAGTTCCAAACCAATGGCTTCGAAAGCACGAAGGATTTTTAAGAGGCTTGATCGCGCTACAATATAAAGGCAAAACCTACCAATGTAATGTGTGTGGATATGCCTTACGAGCGTTCATTGAATTAGAAGATAAGGGTAAATTGTGTCCCAATTGTGGGAGCTTGGCGCGTACGCGTTATTTGTGGCAATTCCTCTTAGATGCGATCGGACTAAAAGATAAGGTCGTCTTGCATTTTTCACCACCGAAGAAGATCTCACAACGACTTAAAAGAAGTGGTGTGAAGGAGTATGTCACGACAGATTTTGAAAATGAATTTACAGCCGATAAACAGCTTAATATTGAAGAAATTGATGAGCGTGACGCCGTTTACGATCTTATTATTTGTTTTCATGTTTTAGAACATATCGAGAACGATCGTAAAGCGATGGCCGAATTATATCGAATTCTGAAACCCGGAGGTAGGTGTTTGGTGCAAACCCCTTTTAAAGAGGGAGCAATATACGAGGATGCCGATATAAGCACTCCGGAAGCACGATTGAAGCACTTCGGGCAAGAAGATCACGTTCGGGTCTATTCGGTTAACGGATTGGAACAACGGCTACAGTCGGTCGGATTTAAAGTAACCCGTCATACAAATACGGCAGCGGCAACCAATTTTCATGGGTTTCCGAAGCAATTAACACTATTAATAGCAGAAAAATAATACATAAATTAAATTAGAATCGAATGGAAGTACAAGGAAAGATAAAAATGATAGATGATACTAAAACTTACGGGAACAATGGTTTTAGAAAAAGAGAGATGGTGGTGACCACCGAAGAACAATATCCGCAGCAAATCATGATCGAGTTTGTTCAAGATAAAACAGATTTGCTGAACAACTTTAAAGTGGGCCAAAATGTAAAGGTGAGCATTAACCTAAGAGGTCGCGAATGGACTAATCCGCAAGGAGAAACTAAATATTTTAATTCCATTCAAGGATGGCGCATAGAAAATATAGATCAGTCGGTTTCTTCCAATATGCCACCAATGCCCCCAGCCGATGCATTTGAGCCTGCAAACGACTTGAACGAAGAAGATCACGACGATCTGCCATTCTAAAAATCTGAAATTGCCAGCATACTGGCTACATTAGATAGATGAATATCACCAAAGCCATTGAAACGGTCTTTAATCGATTTTTGCCATCACCATTCGCGATCGCAATTATCTTAACGATGGTTACAATGGCTTTGGCATTGTGTTTTACGAACGCTCCTGCCGATCAAAATCATTTTCTGGCCATACTGTCGTTCTGGGAAAACGGTATATGGAACAACGCCTTGCTTGTTTTCGCCTACCAAATGATGCTCATCTTGGTACTTGGCCACATTTTGGTGCTAAGCAAACCAATGAGCAAGGCGATAGAAAAGCTTACCAATTTGGTAAGTAATACTTCGAATGCCGTCTTGCTCGTGAGCATTACTACCTTGCTCGTTTCCTTCTTTAATTGGGGACTTGGATTGATCTTTGGCGCGATCATGGCTCGCAAAGTTGCAGAAGCAGCACAATTGCGTAATTTCAGTATAAATTATCCATTGGTAGGTGCTTCAGGATATGTTGGTCTAATGATCTGGCACGGGGGCATTAGCGGGTCTGCTCCATTAAAAGTGGCCGAGGCAGGACATCTCGCCAGTTTAATGTCGGGCATTAGCGATCCTACTATTCAAGCACAATTGCCTACGGCTATTTCATTTAGTGAGACAGTTTTTAGTGTACCCAATTTACTGTTGTTCGGAGTATTGCTAGTGCTAATCCCGGGATTTCTATACCTGCTTTCTAAAAGAGTAAGTGTATCAAAAATAAACTTGCCAATTTACAACAACACAACAGAAGAGAAGCAAACAGTTATTGGCGCCGACCGATTAGACCATTCAAAATACTTGGGAGCGATCTTCGGAATTCTTATCCTAATTGCGTTTGCCTATCAATATGCCGGAAACCTTACAGAGCTTGCTATCACCCCTAATCTTCTTAACTTTTTTATGTTGGGATTAGGACTCTTGCTACACGGAAGCTTTGCTTCATTTCTTAGAGCACTCCAAGAAGCGATATCGGGTGCTGCAGGAATCTTGATCCAATTTCCTTTATATTTTGGTATCATGGGAATCATGCGCGATAGCGGAATGGTAGTTCAAATATCCGACTTCTTTGTTTCGATCGCCACGCCACTTACTTTACCAATCTTTACTTTTTTTAGTGCTGGCCTTGTAAACGTATTTGTGCCAAGTGGTGGAGGACAGTGGGCCGTCCAAGGTCCTATTGTGGTAGAGTCGGCATTAAAGCTAGGCGTGCCGCTGCCAAAGGCGATCATGGCCTTGGCCTATGGAGATCAGATCACCAATATGCTGCAGCCCTTTTGGGCATTGCCATTGCTCGCTATAACCCGATTAAAAGCCAAAGAAATTTTGCCGTATACCGTTCTTATTATGATCTTAGGAGCGATCGTCTTTCTTAGTGGTTTATTAATTTTTTAATTGTAATGGTTGTTTCTGAAAGACCCTTGAATTACCAATTTTAAATAAATGCATTTTCTCAGTTCTTCTGAAATTTATTTTCCTTCCCCTTCTGAAGCTTCAGAAGAAGGTCTGTTGGCCATTGGTGGTGATTTGTCTGAAGCACGAATCCTACTCGCATACCAATCGGGTATATTTCCATGGTACGAGGCGACACAACCTATTTTATGGTGGAGTCCGGATCCGAGAATGGTACTGTTTCCGAAGCAATTCAAGGTATCTAAAAGCCTTCAGAAAAAAGTAGACAAAAACTATTTTAAGGTCACTTTTAATACACAGTTCGAGCAGGTAATACGAAAGTGCGCAAGTGTTCCGCGCAAAGAACAAGACGGTACGTGGATCTCAGAAGCCATGATAAAGGCATATATTAAGCTACATCGTAAGGGACATGCGTATTCGGTTGAGGTATGGCGTTCGTCGAAGTTGGTAGGAGGGCTTTACGGTATTGATCTTCCCAAACAAGGCGTATTTTGTGGAGAGAGTATGTTCAGTGAAGAATCGGATGCGTCTAAAGTTGGTTTTTATCATCTTGTAGCGCAGTTACAAGAAAAAAACTATTCGTTGATCGATTGTCAAGTGTACTCTGAGCACTTGGAACGACTGGGAGCGAAAGAAATTTCCCGTGATCGATTCTTAGCGTATTTGAAGTGTTAAGTTTTTAAATAAGCAAGCCTAAAAGGCTAAAAATAAGTATATTCGTTTCCTCAAATCCAGTTTTTACGATGAAATTACATTACACTAAAGTGCTACTTGTCATGTTATTGACGGTATGTACTACTTTTTCTTTTGGGCAGCAAAATGAAATATTGCCTGCAAATCTAACTCCTTCCGAAGAAGGAATCCTTACCCAATACGAGTTTACAAACTCACGCATTACGCCACCACCGGCCGGACCGGTACGAACAATGGCCGAATGGGAAGAAGTAGAATATCTAGTACTTACATGGCAACCAAGTTTTCCAAATATATTACGTCAAATCGTTGCAGCTGCCGTAAATGAGTGTAATGTGATTATTGTTACTCAAAATGAAGCTACAGTTTCTTCCTACCTAACTTCTAACGGAATCGATATTAGCAATGTTACTTTCTTGGACGTTCCATGGAACAGCATTTGGATTCGTGATTATGCAGGAAATACGGTGTATAGCGATGACGTTGGGCAACGCAACTTGGTAGATTGGATCTATAACAGGCCTAGACCCGATGATGATGTAATTCCTGCCGCACATGCCAGCTTATTGGGCCTTCCTTTTTATGCAACCGACTCGGGCACCAACGATCTGGTGAATACCGGAGGTAACTTTATGTCGGATGGCCTCGGAAATGCCTTTGCATCAGAATTAGTATTAGATGAAAATGCTGCGGGCAATCCTTATGGTGTTTCTGCAAAGACGGAAGCACAGATAGACGATATCATGTTCAACTATATGGGCATAGAGAACTATATAAAAAATGACCCCACTTCCCTACGATGTAATTAATCATATCGACATGCATATGAAGTTGTTGGACGAAGAAACGTTATTGGTGGCCGAATATCCTACTGGAGTAGCCGATGGCCCACAGATAGAAGCCAATATCGACTACGTACTATCTAATTTTCAGTCGGCATTTGGAACTCCATTTAAGGTGAAAAGAATTGACTCACCACCAAGTGAAGGCGGTAATTACCCGGATAATGGAGGATATTATCGAAATTATACCAATGCGGTATTTATTAATAAAACAATTCTTATTCCAACCTATCGGCCGGAAGTCGATGGGCCTGCACTGGCGCAATGGGAAGAAATGATGCCGGGATACAATATTGTGGGAATAGATGTGGATAATCAAGGTGAAAACTTGATCTCTCAAGTAGGGGCGATACACTGTATAACACACACCATTGGCGTAGCCGATCCATTATTGATCGTGCACCAACCTATTGCAGAAGCAGGCGCAGGTAGTAATGTGTCCATAGACGCTTTGATTAAACACGAATCGGATATTAGTGAAGCGAGTGTTTTCTGGAGACAAGAAGGAGATACCAACTTTTCGGAAGTTGCGATGAGTTTTGTAAGTGAAGACAATTGGACGGTCGATTTAAGTATTCCTTCGGAAGCGATAGACATTGAATATTATATTACTGCCGAATCAAATTCGGGTAAGACCATGAGTAGACCTATGGTAGCGCCGGAAGGATTCTGGACCATGAACGTTGCCAATCTTGGAGTTAACGACCTTGCAGCACAATCGATCTCAGCACCATATCCTAATCCGACAACGGGAGAAGTGCGATTTGATCTGGACCAAATCGACGGACCGGTACTTGTCACGGTTCACAATCTGTTGGGTCAAAAACTAGATGAGATAACTATAGATTCAGGAAGAGGAACAATGAAATTGCAATTAAATCGAACTTGGCAAGGAACTTTATTTATAACCTTTGAAGGTGATTTTGGTCGTGTTACTAAGAAAGTAATTAAAATATAATTGTTTAAATTAGATATAATAATTAAAGATTTTAGCAGTTTTAAGACACTGTGCCGCAGATATTTGTATTTTATCGAATATTTTTGGTACTTAGCTACTGATAAACCATCTTTGGTAAGATAATTCTTACAATTAATAGTATGAAATTAAAGCACCTACTTTTCCTTTTCGCCCTAGTCATTTTCACATTTTCAAGTGTCGCGCAGGTTCAAACCAAAACTTCTACCGATGTCAATAAGGACGTAGACGTAACAAAGGTGTACGAGCAGGTGGTAAAAGAAGGCTATGGAACGCCTCTTATTTATAAAGATCTGGCAAATGCTTATTATTTTAAAAGCAATTATGCCATGGCTAGAAAATGGTATGAAAAATTGTTTTCGGTGGAACCACCGACTGACGAAACCTTAAAGTTTCGATACAAGCAGTCACTAAAGGCATTGAACGCAAATATTGAAAAGAATAAATACCTATCGGCGCCAGCTGTAGGAACTAACTAGAATACTAGCACTAATGCAATTGCGTACCCGTTACTTCCTTATGTCGAAAACAACTAGTTAAATGGTCGTTCACCATGCCCGTGGCTTGCATATGTGCATAAATAACGGTCGAACCTACAAATTTGAATCCGTGTTTCTTAAGATCCTTACTAATGGCATCACTTAAGGGTGTGTTTGCCGGAACGTCTTCCATTTTTTTGTAGTTATTCTGAATGGGTTTTCCATCTACAAAATCCCATATGTATTTACTAAAACTACCAAACTCCTTTTGAATATGTATAAAGGCTTGTGCATTGCTTACGGCCGAGCGTACTTTTAACTTGTTTCTAATGATACCGGGATCTTGAAGCAAACTAGCGATCTTGGGTTCATTGTAGGCTGCAATTTTCTGATAGTCGAAATCATCAAAGGCCTTTCGGAAATTCTCCCGCTTTCGTAAAATAGTGATCCAACTAAGTCCGGCTTGGAAGGTTTCCAAGAGTAAAAATTCGAATAATGTAGCATCATCGTATACCGGTACTCCCCATTCGGTATCGTGATAACTAACATACAGTGGATCATCTCCACACCACGGACAGCGTTCTCGTTTCATATTTTATGTTCGAATTCCGAAGGTACTAAGATTTGCAGCATTTGCTTAATACTGCCCCGGAAAATTGTAGGTAATAGTACCTAATTGTTTGTCTTTAGCGCTATTGGTAGTAAAGCGAGCGTCATTGGCATATTCTAATGCGCTCTCGATCAAGCAGCCATTGGTGGTCGTAGATAGGTTCTTGTTGTAGGTAGCCCTTGTGATCTTTCCCAAAGCGTTCACTTCTATAGAAATAACGATCTTTCCGCCACCTTCGCAAGTATATACGGGATTGGGCAGATCGATAGCAGTACGGCCAACAAGCCGATAACTTATAGTTGTTCTGCGATTGGCACCTCGGTTTATAACGGTTTCATTAGAAGATTCGTCTCCATTAGAAAGTCGTTCACGGGTTTCAATAATTTTTTCTTTCGCTTTTTCTATGCCCGCTTCGTTATTTGTTGCATTCGATTCGGCGATGGCTCGGTCGATCTCGGCTAACTTTCCTTCGATAGTTTCGGTAGGATCTTCCCTAAGATTTTCAGCATCATTTATAAATTCCTCCGCTTCATTGTACGCACGATTGGTTTCAACGGTCGTCTTTTCCGGAGTCATTATGGCCAGTTCTTCCTCTTCCAAGAGTAGCTCTTCGGCTTTATATACTACATCGTAGTTCTCTAGTGGTACTTCTTCATAATTTCCCAATTTTATACTGTAAAGCACTAAGAAAAGAATTCCGAAGAGAAGAGAAGTGATTAGAAATGCTCGATATGAATAGTTCCAATTCATGATTGCAAGTACTGAAATTTTAGCGGAAAAACCTTACAAACTGCTGAAAATTAAGGCTTTTTTAACTGGATAATGCGTTTTCGAAGGCTTCTATGGTCGTGCTGTCGGCTACATGGAAACTACCAATTTTAGTGCGTCTTAGACTTGACAGGTGCCCTCCATTATTTAAGGCGCGACCCAAATCATGTGCTAGGGATCGAATATAAGTTCCTTTACTGCACACGACTCTAAAATCGACTTGCGGTAGTTCGATCCGTGTGATCTCAAAAGAGGATATTCGTACGGTTCGCTTCGGAATGTCAACATCTTCGCCTGCACGTGCAAATTCATACAATCGTTTTCCGTCTTTTTTTAATGCAGAAAACACCGGCGGTTGTTGTTGTATCTCGCCTACAAACTGTTGGGCGGTTGATTTAATTTTCTCTGAAGTCACTTCGGAAAGTGAATAGGTGGCATCAATTTCGGTCTCTAGATCATAACTGGGAGTCGTAGCGCCCAAGGTAATAGTGCCGGTGTATTCCTTTTCTTGCGCTTGAAAGCTTTCGATCTTTTTGGTGAACTTTCCGGTACATAAAATAAGTAAGCCGGTAGCCAACGGATCTAAAGTACCGGCATGTCCTACTTTAATTTTTTTAATGTCAAATTGTTTTCTAATTAACCACCGAACTTTATTGACCACCTGAAATGAGGTCCAACCCAAAGGTTTATCGATAAGGAGTACTTGCCCCGATTTGTAGTCATCTGCTGTCATTATAAAATACTCACTAAAATGGCAAGCATGCCTATGAATACACAATATACTGCGAAATAACGCAGTTTACTCTTCCTAACCAGTGCGATCATCCAAGTACAAGCGATCAAGCCGCAAATAAATGCGGCTGCAAATCCAAGTCCGAGCACCGTAAAATTTGTAGATACGGTTGTGAGTTCTCCGCTTAGAAGGTCTTTTGCGATCTTTCCGAAGATCAAAGGCACGACCATAAGGAACGAAAATCGCGCAGCCTTACTTTTGTCGTTTCCAAGCAACACCGAGGTCGATATTGTCGCGCCGCTCCTGGAAATTCCGGGTAGCATGGCGATTGCCTGTGCGATACCAATAATAAATGCGTTTCCATAGCTAACATGTTTGCCTGTATTCTTTGCACGATCTGCCAGCCAAAGTAATATGGCGGTCACGATCAACATGGCGCCAACAAAAGCAATGTTCCCGCCAAAAAAGGCTTCTAATTGGGCCTCGAACAGCAAACCGACAATCACAGCCGGCAGCATAGAAACAAGAATCTTAACGGTAAATTGAGTTTCTTCGTTCCAAGTAAACTTTAGAAGTCCGCCCACAATCGCTACCACATCCTTTCGGAATACGACAATGGTACTTAACGCTGTAGCAAAATGGAGCACTACGGTAAATAGAAGGCTTTCTTCGGGCAGGGAGGTATCTCCCAAGATCGCTTTTCCTAATTCGAGATGTCCACTGGAAGAAACCGGTAGAAATTCGGTAAACCCTTGAATTATTCCAAGGAGAATGGCTTCCCAAGCATCCATGTGTTAATCTTTCTTTTTTGGATTGAGCAAGATCGCGTAGACCTCAATACCGAAACCTATAAGCACCAAAGCCGGTGCAAGACGAATACGGCGCCAACTGTAAATTTCCGGATTGAATACTGTAGGATCGTCACTGCCACCACCGGTCATTAGTATAAATCCGAGAGCAATAAAAGCAATTCCTATAAGCATGAACTTATAGTTTTCTCGTTCAAAAATAAATTCTGTTTTCTTCGCTTCTTCTCGTCGTTTCTTTTCTCCCAAAATATAAATTTTACGAATTTAAAAGTATAGTTTTTTAGGCAATGTATTTACAGCTTCCTCCAAACTAATAGGAATAAGTGCAAGGTAGCTTTTTTATTTAAATGCGCATTTCCTAGTACGCTTTGAATGCTATTAATAGTACAGCTCATCGGTTCTCAGATTTAAGAATCGTTGAGTTGCAAAAAAGGTGCTTATCCAAGTAATAACAAATCCCATTAAAAATATGAATGCGAACAGAACGATTAGTAACACCTTGTCTTCTAGTAATTGCAATTCGGAAAAATTCTGGTTTAAATAATACAGGACAATCCCCATTCCAATCATTGCTATGACCGCTCCTATCATCCCTAACTTTACACTTTTCCAAATAAACGGTAGTCGAATAAACCGTTTGGTCGCGCCAACCATTTGCATGGTCTTAATCGTAAACCGCTTGGCGTAAACCGATAAACGAATAGAGCTATTAATTAAGAGTACGGCAATAAAGGTAAATACCCCACTAATAATGAGTATCCAGAGGCTGATCTTTTTTACATTGTCGTTCAACAGCTCGATCAAGGGTTTGTCGTACACCACTTCGTCAACAAAATCTTTGGTCATGATCTCATTACTGATCTCTTCCAATTTTGCCGGAGACACATAATCGGCCAAAACATGCACGTCTATGCTGTTCTGCAAAGGGTTATACCCAAGAAACTCCATATAATTCTCGCCAATGGTGGCGCTGTGTTCTTCGGCTGCTTGTTCTTTCGAAATAAATTCAGCCGATTTGGTATATTCGGCTAAAGCTAAGCTTTGTTTTAGTTGTGTGATCTCTACTTCTTTCGCGCTATCTTTTAAGTATACCGTGAGCGCTATCTTCTCTTTGAAATGGTCTCCTACTTTCTTAGTGTTTAATACCAACAGCCCCAAAAGTCCTAGTAAGAATAAGACTAATGAGATACTAATCACCACCGAAAAATAGGAAGAGATCAATCTGCGTTTTTGGTATTTTTCGAAAGAAGACGCCATAGGTTTTGTTGAATTACAGCTGTAAAAATACAAGGAATTTTACACCTAATACATAACAACGTTTAAACTTTTGTCTTTCGTACAATAGCCGTAAATTTGCCCCCGCACTTCTTCTCCCGTTGTAAGCGGTGCTTTACTTTTAATTTTTCTTTAATGAGTAGTTATCACTTTAACGATATTGAGGCCAAATGGCAAGCAAATTGGGCTAAGAACAACACGTTTAAAGCAAAAAATCCATCCGATTCCAATGCTGAACTTCCACCTAGTTACTATGTGCTAGATATGTTCCCCTATCCCTCGGGAGCCGGTTTACATGTAGGCCATCCCTTGGGTTATATTGCCAGCGATGTGTATGCCAGATACAAGCGACATAAAGGATTTAATGTATTACACCCTATGGGCTACGACAGCTTTGGGTTACCGGCAGAACAGTATGCCATTCAAACGGGACAGCATCCGGCCGAAACTACGAAGGTAAATATTGAAGGCGGTGTCGATAAAAGTGGAAAACAGATAGAAGGATACCGAAGACAATTAGATAGAATTGGATTTTCGTTCGATTGGAGTAGGGAAGTGCGCACCTCCAATCCGGAGTATTACAAATGGACGCAATGGATCTTTATTCAGCTTTTCGAGAGCTGGTACGACGAAAAACAAGACAAGGCTAGGCCTATTTCTGACTTGATTTCTATCTTTTCTTCGGAAGGAAACACAACGGTACAAGCGACCTGTGATGCCAATACCGAATCCTTTACTGCCGAAGAATGGACAAATCTTTCCGAAGCAGCACAACAAAAGATATTACTTAAATACCGACTTACCTACTTGGCGGAAACAGAAGTGAATTGGTGTCCACAATTAGGAACAGTCCTGGCAAATGATGAGATCGTAAATGGTGTGTCAGAACGCGGGGGATATCCTGTCGTTCGTAAGAAAATGAAGCAATGGAGCATGCGAATTACAGCCTACGCCCAACGCTTGTTAGACGGATTGCAGACCATAGATTGGCCACAGCCGCTAAAAGATTCTCAAACCAACTGGATTGGTCGAAGTGAAGGAGCTAGTGTAACTTTTTCGGTAAAAGATCACGATGCCACCATCGATGTTTTTACCACACGTCCCGACACTATTTTTGGAGTGAGTTTTATGACTCTTGCGCCCGAACATGAGCTGGTTGGCGAAATCACTTCCGAAGCACAACAACAAGCCGTTAACGAATATATCGAAGCTACAGCTAAACGTAGCGAACGAGAACGTATGGCCGATGTAAAGACCATTAGTGGTGTTTTTACAGGCGCCTATGCGATCCACCCTTTTTCCGGAAAGGAAATTCCTATTTGGATTGGCGACTATGTTTTGGCAGGGTATGGGACCGGAGCGGTCATGAGTGTTCCATGTGGCGATCAACGTGATTACGATTTTGCCAAACACTTTGCTATCGAGATCCCGAATATTTTTAAAGGGGTCGATATTTCCGAAGCAGCCTTTGCAGATAAAGAAAATACGATAATTACCAATAGTGACTTTCTAAACGACCTTTCGTACAAGGAGGCGACAAAAAAAGCGATTGAAGCCTTAGAAGCCAAAGGCCATGGAACCGGCAAGATAAACTATAGATTGCGCGATGCCGTTTTTTCAAGGCAGCGCTATTGGGGAGAGCCATTTCCCGTGTATTACAAGAATGGACTGCCACAAATGATCGCATTGGAACATTTGCCGCTAACCTTACCTGAGGTCGAAAAATACCTACCGACCGAAGATGGGGAACCACCACTGGGTCGAGCTGATGTATGGGCTTGGGACACCAAGGCGAACAAGGTTGTGGCCAATACACTCGTTGATGATGAGACAGTATTTCCACTAGAATTAAATACCATGCCGGGATGGGCAGGGAGTAGTTGTTATATGTTTCGATATATGGATCCAAACAATTCTGATGCCCTAGCCGCAACCGAAGCGATGAGGTATTGGGATAGTGTCGATTTGTATGTAGGCGGAAGCGAACACGCAACCGGCCATTTATTATACAGTCGTTTCTGGGTAAAATTTCTTTACGATCGTGGACATCTGCTGGTAGACGAGCCTATTAAAAAATTGATCAACCAAGGGATGATCTTGGGTGAAAGTGCCTTTGTGCATAGAGTGGAGGGTGAGCATAAATTGGTTTCGGCAGGTCTTGCGAACAACTATAATACACAACCCATTCATGCAGATGTTTCGTTAGTGAATACTTCAAACGAGTTGGATGTAGCTGCCTTCAAACAATGGCGCACTGAATTTGAGGATGCGGAGTTTATAACCGAAGGAGAGGGTACATTTAAAGTGAGCCGCGAGGTCGAAAAAATGTCAAAATCGAAATACAACGTGGTAAGCCCCGATGAGATTTGCGACCGATATGGAGCCGACACCTTGCGAATGTACGAGATGTTCTTGGGGCCATTAGAGCAAGCGAAGCCTTGGAATACCGCTGGGATCACAGGGGTGCATAGTTTTCTTAAAAAATTATGGAAATTGTATCACAACGGTGCAAACAATAGCTTTCAAGTAACCGACAAACCTGCTTCAAAAGACAGCTTAAAGACCTTGCATAAAACGATTAAAAAAGTAGAAGAAGATATAGAAAACTTTAGTTTTAACACTTCTGTGTCTACTTTTATGATTGCGGTTAATGAACTTGGTGCGCAAAAGTGTAATTCGAAAGAAGTTTTACAGCCTTTATTGGTGCTTATTTCACCGTATGCGCCCCATATAGCCGAAGAACTTTGGAACAAGCTAGGGCATCCCGAGAGTATTGCCACAGCACAATTTCCAGTATTCGACGAGAAACATTTGGTAGAAAGTAGTAAGGAGTATCCAATTTCTTTTAATGGAAAGATGCGATTTACACTCGAACTACCGTTGGATATGAGCAAAGATGACATTGAGGCTGCCGTAATGGCACATGAGAAGACTGCCCATTATCTCGAAGGTCGCAGCCCGAAAAAGGTAATTGTAGTGCCCGGAAAGATTGTCAATATCGTGGGATAACTTTAGCATACTTTTTGCATTTCAATTTGTACTTTTAATTTTCAAATAAAGAACAAATGATAGGGTATTATATATTAGCGGGAATCATCTTTTTGGTGAGCATGTACGTAAGCAACAGACTAAAAAGTAAGTTTAAGAAGTATTCCCAAACTCATTTACAGAACGGCATGAGTGGTAAAGAGATCGCAGAGAAAATGCTTTCTGATAATGGAATCCACGATGTAAAAGTAATCTCGGTGCAAGGAAAGTTGACCGATCACTACAATCCGGCAAATAAAACAGTAAACCTTAGTGAGCAGGTTTATATGCAGCGTAATGCTGCCGCTGCTGCCGTGGCTGCTCATGAGTGTGGTCATGCAATACAACATGCCACAGCGTATAGTTGGTTAAAGCTACGATCGGCCATCGTGCCTGCAGTAAGTGTTTCGAGCAAGCTGTCTAATTTTGTAATTATGGCAGGATTGGTATTGTCGGTATCCGGTTCACTGCTGGGAAATACGATATTCTTAATAGGAATTATATTATTTGCAGCGACCACCGTTTTCGCGTTTATCACCTTGCCGGTAGAATTTGATGCAAGTAAAAGAGCGTTGGCATGGTTAGAAACCGAAAATATGGTTACACCACAAGAGCACGCCGGTGCCAAAGACGCACTAAAATGGGCGGCCCGAACCTACGTAGTTGCCGCAATTGGATCCTTAGCAACACTCTTATATTTTATAAGTATCTTTTTAGGAAGACGCTAATTGCTTCAGAAACAAGAATAAAATAGAGCCGCTTCCTAGAAGCGGTTTTTTTATCCGGCTACGTTATCGGGATTGTATCCTAAATAAGGGACTTCGGTCTCGTTAAAAGAAATGCCAAAGCTTTCTAACTCCTTGAGTATTGGGGTATATACCTCTTTAGTAATTGGAAGTTGTACGCCCGGCGTGGTTATTTCTTCATTTAATATTTTGAGTGCCGCAATGGCGACGGGAAGCCCAACGGTTTTTGCCATTGCCGTATGGGTTTGGTTTTCACCTTTAATGACCATATTACTGTCTATCTGTTTTTTCTCGCCATTTATTTCGTAGCCAAATTTATGATACATAACAATCATATCTTTATCTTCTTGTTGTAGTGTCCATTTGTCCTCAAGAATTCGCTGTAACGCTTTGGCCGGGGTTGCATCTTTTATTCCAATCGTTTTTTTGGCGTTAAAGATGTCTAGTTCTAACAGCTTTCCCCACATTAGGTCATCTTGATCGATTTTTAGATTATGACGTAGTTTAAGTTCTACGGAATCGGTTGGAGAATAGGGTAAGAATAGGTTTACAAAGTCACGATACGATAAGTCTTCAGAATTCGGAATGGTGTAGCTGTCATCGGTCATGCCAAGTTGCACGAACATATTCCATGCTTTACTGAAGCCCACGCGTCGAATGGTTCCGCGATATAAGGTCAATACATCTTCGAGCCCGTAAACGCTTCTGTACTTCAATGAATTTCGATTGGCATAGCCTTCAAACCGACCGTGGCCTTCAATCTCTAGGAACTCAGTTCTTCTAAAGAGTCGGTGATACGGTATGTATTTATACGTACCCTCTTGTATAAATTCGGCTGCGCCCCCTTGACCTGCCAGCACTACATTTCTTGGGTTCCAGGTAAACTTGTAATGCCATAAGTTGTCATCGCTTTCGGGCGCGACAAGTCCGCCGGTAAACGACTCGAACAACAACATTTTTCCCCCGTTATCGCGAATACGATCTATTAGTTGCATGGCGCTCATGTGGTCGATCCCAGGATCGAGTCCGATCTCGTTCATAAACACCAGTCCTTTTGCGGTTACTTTAGTGTCCAGCGATTGCATCTCGTCACTTATATAAGAGGCGGTCACCATATGTTTTCCAAATTCCAAACAATCTTTGGCTACTTCAATATGATAACGTGCGGGTAACATCGAAATTACCAGGTCACTGTTCTCGATAGCCTCCCGGCGTTGTCTTGAATTGAAAACATCTAATAGAATTCCGCGTCCGTTCGGGTGTCCTTCGGTAAATTTTTGCGCTTGTTGTATTGAAATATCACCAATGGTCAAGAACAGATCTTCGGCTTCCGATTTATCCAGTAAATAACGGATTAAGCTTGTGGCTGAGCGTCCTGCTCCAATGATCAAAATATTTCTCATACGTAGGTTTTTTGGTATCTTTGTGAAGGTTCGTTTACTAGGACGAAAATACAAATTTGAGTGCGGAACTTATGAAGATAAGCGAAAAAAAAATCATGCTATGGGCTGCTGTATTGGCAGCCACGACCATTGCTATAGGAGCTTTTGGAGCCCATGCGTTAGAACGTTTGGTTCCGGAAGATGCTGTAGCAAGTTTTGAGACCGGCGTGCGTTATCAAATGTACCACGCATTAGCATTGCTCGTAGTTGGAGTTGCTTCGCACATCTCGGTAGCCACCAAAAAATGGGTGTTCTTTTTCTTTGTCTTCGGAATACTATTATTTTCAGGATCTATCTATATATTGTCGTTAAAAACCGTGCTACCCTTTTCTCCTACTTTTTTAGGTCCGGTGACACCAATAGGGGGATTGTTGTTTATAGTAGGCTGGATACGATTGGCCTACGGATTGTTAACAAATAAGCGATAGAATTAAGGTTTTTTAACGGTGCTATCTATTTCAGATTTATTATTTTTGTGTCGCAACTATTAAAACAAGTTATGGTCGATAAAAACCAAACTGCGAAAACGATTTCAGTAGAGAACTACGGGATCAAGAATGCCACGGTTAAATACCAACTCTCCTCTCAAGAATTACACAACGAAACCCTTCAAAAAGGACAAGGAAAAGAAGCCAGCAGCGGTGCTCTTGCGGTTCATACCGGCGAGTTTACAGGCCGTTCTCCTAAAGATAGGTTTATTGTTAAAGACGATGTAACTCGAGATAAAGTGTGGTGGGGGAATATCAACATTCCCTTTCCTACCAATATGTTCGACGATCTTTACGACAAAGTTGTCGATTACTTAAGTGGAAAAGAAATTTATGTTCGCGATAGTTATGCCTGTGCCGACGATGACTATCGTTTAAACATTAGAGTGATCAATGAGTATCCTTGGTCGAATATGTTCGCGCATAATATGTTCCTACGTCCGACCGAAGCTGAATTAGCAAGTTTCGATCCGGAATGGACCATTATAAACGCGCCGGGCTTTATGGCCAACCCTGAAGTGGACGGAACACGTCAACATAACTTCGCGATTCTTAATTTCACTAAAAAAATCGCCTTGATCGGCGGTACAGGGTATACCGGTGAAATTAAAAAGGGAATCTTTTCAGCACTTAATTTTATACTACCTGTCGATAAGAACACTATGCCTATGCATTGTTCTGCAAATGTTGGTGAGAATGGAGAAACTGCTATTTTCTTCGGATTATCGGGAACCGGGAAAACAACATTGTCTGCAGACCCGAATCGTAAATTAATTGGTGATGATGAGCATGGGTGGACTAAAGACAATACCATTTTCAACTTTGAAGGAGGATGCTACGCCAAGGTGATCAATCTTTCCGAAGAGAACGAGCCGGATATCTATAAGGCTATAAAGCCGGGAGCTATCTTGGAGAATGTGATCATGGATGAAGATGGCAATGTAGATTTTGAAGATACTTCTATTACACAAAATACCCGAGTAAGTTACCCAATCTACCACATCGATAACATTCAAGAACCATCGATAGGGAAGAACCCAAAGAATATTTTCTTTTTAACTGCCGACGCGTTTGGTGTACTGCCTCCAATTTCTAAGCTTACACCGGGACAAGCGGCCTACCACTTTATTAGTGGTTATACTGCAAAAGTAGCCGGAACGGAAGAAGGGATCAATGAGCCTACACCTAGCTTTTCAGCTTGTTTTGGTGCACCATTCATGCCACTACATCCTACTAAATACGGTGAGATGTTAAGCAAGAAAATGAAAGATTCGGGGGTGAACGTTTGGTTGGTCAATACAGGATGGACCGGCGGACCTTATGGCGTTGGGAACAGAATGAAACTGAAATTTACGCGTGCCATGATTACAGCGGCACTTGAAGGGGAACTAAAGGAGGTATCCTATTTGGAACATCCGGTATTCGGACTTCAAGTACCACAATCTTGTCCAAATGTACCCGATGAGGTGTTGAACCCTAAAGATACTTGGAAGAACAAAAAAGCGTACGATATCCAAGCACAAGAATTGGCAAGCTCATTTAAAGACAACTTCAAAAAGTTTGAGGAATTTGCTAATGACGAAATATTGTCTGGAGCACCTCTTAAAGGATAGTCAATACAGATATTAATTAGAAAAAGGCTTCGTTAATCGAAGCCTTTTTTGTTGAAAATGACTTATATAAAATAGAAAAGCCATCACAGATGTGATGACTTTTCGCCCCAAATTTGATTAATACCCCCGAGGGTATCAACCTACTTATGTCCTACAAAAGTACAAAATTTATCGGTTGTTACTAAATTTAATTGTAAATACTGTACAACCTTATTATTTTCTAACGTGTCGTAAATTATTTGTTTTCAGTTTTTTATAACCAAAGTATAATATATACGCGTAACATGCTACTAATAAAAAGAGTGCGATCTTAAATCCGGCAACATCGCTAAAATATCCGTATAGAGGAGGAACGATTGCCCCACCCACAATGGCCATACACAAGAGTCCCGAGGCTTGTGGTTTTAAATCGCCCAGCCCTTCCAATGTGAGCGTAAAAATGGTTGGGAACATGATAGAATTGAACAAGCCCACACCTAAAATAGAAAGCATCGCTGTTAGTCCGTTTGTGTTCATCGAGATTAGAAGTAATGAGATGGCTAATAATGCAAAGGCTCCCAATACTTTAGCCGGAGCTAGGATCTTGGTTAAATAGGCTCCTATAAAGCGTCCTATCATTGCGCCTCCCCAATAAAATAGCACGAAGATGCCAACTAATGATTTAGGGTCGGAAGTTGAAAATTCTAATGTAAAGAAGGACGCAATGTTATTCGCAATGGTCATCATACTGCTATTTTCCGTAATAACGGCTGCCATGTTCATATCCATAAAGTACAAAACTAAATAGCTGCCTATGGCAACTTCGGCACCTACATATACAAAGATTCCGAAGAAACCCATCAAAGCGAACTTATTCTTCAATAAGCTGCCGTAACCACCTTTTGGTGCTTCTTGTAATAGCTTCGGAAGCTGTATAAATAGAAAGAGTAGCGCCAATAATCCAATAAAGGCAGCAATAAATAGAAATGGTTTTTGAACCGTGGCTGCTTCAGCAACAAAATAAGCCATCCTGTCGGCATCAGAAAGTACCGAAAGCTCTTCCGAAGTCATTATAGTATCACTCAACAAGAACACAGCACCAATCACCGGAGCAATGGTAGTTCCCAAGGAGTTAAATGCCTGCGACAAATTAAGTCGACTCGAAGCGCCGGCCTCTGTGCCTAAAACTGCGACGTACGGATTTGCCGCTACTTGTAAAACCGTTATCCCGGCCGCCAAAGTGAAATAGCCCAAAAGGAACACCCAAAATAAGCGATAGGACGCAGCCGGATAGAATAGCAAACATCCAATTGCCATGGTCGTTAACCCTAAAATAATGCCTTTTTTGTATCCAATCTTACTTAGTAAGGAACCCGCAGGCAGGGAGAATACGAAGAATGCGATAAAGAAGGCAAACTGCACCAATCCCGATTGAAAATTTGAAAGTTCAAAAACATCTTTTAATCTGGGAATTAAACTGTCTACCAAAACGGTGATAAATCCCCATAAAAAAAAGAGGACAGTGACGATAATAAATGCAGAACGATACCCTTTAGAAGTTGACATAGGCGGGATTATGATTTTTTATAGAAGTCGACGGCCACATTCTCATTCTTTCCGTCTTGATAGCGCATCATGGTAAACCCTTCGTGTATACAATAGGCACCGGTTTCACCTGCTTTGTTCATCGCGATATAGGCGACTTGAAAATCTTTGTAGCGATCATTTTTTTTAACGATGCGGTGTACAGCTTCTTCGCAAGCTTCTTGAGGCGACATTCCATTTCGCATTAATTCGACGATCAAGAAACTACCCACTGTTTTTAAAACCTCTTCTCCCATTCCTGTAGCCACGGCGCCACCTATTTCATTGTCTAGAAAAAGTCCGCTTCCTATGATGGGGGAATCGCCTACGCGTCCCTTCATTTTGTAGGAGAGACCGCTGGTGGTGCAAGCACCGGCGATGTCGCCGTTACCGTCCATAGTAAGCATACCAATAGTATCGTGATTTTCAATATTTATTAACGGTTTGTATTCGCTGGTCTTTAGCCATTCCTGCCAAGCTTCTTTAGATGCTTCGGTGAGCAGGTTTTCTTTTTCGAATCCGTTCGCTAAGGCAAATTCTTCCGCGCCTTCACCGGCTAGGATCACATGAGGCGTTTCTTCCATGACTTTGCGAGCCAATGCAGCTACATTGGTAATATGTGCTACACACAATACAGCCCCACAATCACCACTAGGGTCCATTACACAAGCATCAAGTGTAACATTACCTTCACGATCTGGGGCGCCCCCTTTACCCACGGTGGTGTTTTTTAGGTTTTCTTCCTCTACACTTACTCCTTTAATGGCAGCATCTAGGGCAGGATCACCATTTTTTAACGCAATACCAGCTGCTTCATTGGCTTTTGTAAAACCCCAGGTACATATAGCAATGGGTGTCGGTTTTTCTGTGTTTTTCATGGTGTCGACAGGGTTTTCTTTTGAATTTGCTTCGGAAGTTGATGAGGTATTATTACAAGCTAAAACTGTTGTGCCGGCTACCACGCCTAAACCGGAAAGCGATGCATTTTGAATAAAGGTTCTTCGTTTCATAGCTTAGTTGATTTCGATTTCGTCTATAAAGATCCATGCTGTACCGTCGTAAGGGGCTCCCAAATGCCAATCGGGAAGGTCTCCTAAGTTTTTCGCTATGATCTTTATATAGCGATACGGAGTCGTTGGTTGATCAAATTGTATCGTTTTAATACGTGTTTCTTCGGAAGGGGTTTCTGCTGCTATGCTACGTTCTCCCAATAGGGTAAAATTGGTGCCGTCATTAGAGACCAAACATTGTACTTGAGTAGGGTAGAAGATCCAGCTTCGCTGATCTTGCAAGAAATTAACGGCTATCGAGTTAATAGTTTTCGTAGTACCTAGATCTACTGTTGCGATCACATCGGTGTCTTGATATCCTTGCCAAGCACCGGTCCTAAAATCCTTCGCACCGCGAATTCCATCGATCAAGGCATCGTTCCCCCCACCGTTGTACTGATTGGCGTAGTTGGTTTCAAGAGATATACTTAGATTGGGATCGATCTTATAGAATTGAGTGCTAATCTCTGCACTTTTTGTATCCTCTTTTTTCGCAAACACGGTTAATTCGGCAGTTTCAGTAATAGTGATAGGCGATTCATATTTTTTGAATTCTGAATTATCTATGCTGTAAAAAATATCGGTCGCTGCAGTTGCAACAGCCAACGTTACTTTGGTTGTTTCCTTAAATGCCACTTCGCCGGAAGCAATATATGGAGCAGGAACAATTGTGTGATCTACAATGGCTGTTACCGGTTCTTCTCCTTCCGAAGTACCCCAAGAACTAGGTGAATGGGTCATAAAGAACTCCAAGGTCCCACCTTCCATTATTTCTGAATGTTCTAGATACGTTCGGGACAATTCGCTGCCATTAAGTTCGACCTTTTCGATATAATGGTTGGCATTAGAACGGTTATGGGCGACTATTGTAAACTGGGCTCCATTCTCCAAATTGATAGTGGCACGGTCTAGTAACGGACTTCCAATGATGTACTGGTTGCTTCCCGGTGTGACAGGATAAAAGCCCATGGCACTAAATACATACCAAGCGCTCATTTGTCCGCAATCCTCATTACCGCTAATTCCGTCGGGTTCGTTGGTATAAAGTTCGGTAAGAATTTGATGTACTTTTTCCTGTGTTTTATGCGGTTTGTTTACAAAGTTATAAAGATACGCCATGTGATGACTAGGTTCGTTCCCATGTGCGTATTGGCCTATTAGACCCGTAATATCTGCCTGATCACGACCAGAAGTTTGTGTTGCGGCGGTAAATAAGGTATCTAAATGCTCTTCCAATTTATCTTTTCCGCCCATAAGCGACATTAGTCCGCTAATATCCTGCGGAACGTACAAGCTGTATTGCCAGGCATTGGCTTCGGTATAATTAAAATTTACCTCATAAGGATCAAATGGTGCAAACCAAGTGTTTCTAAATCGGCCTCGCATAAACTTGGTTTCAGGATCGTAACTATTCTTGTAATATTGAGCTCTTTCAGAAAAAAGTCGGTAATCTTCATGCTGCCCCATTTCCTTGGCCATGGCCGCAATGGTCCAGTCGTCGTACGCGTATTCTAAGGTCTTAGAAACCGACTCGCTTTCCTCTTCTACCGGGATGTATCCAAATTTTTTGTAGGACGCTAGTCCTAAGTGCTGCTGCATGGCACTGTGTTTCATGGCGTTTAATGCTTTGTTTGCATCGTAAGACCTAATGCCTTTTAGGTACGCATCGGCGATCACAGGCACCGCATGATAACCAATCATGCAACCTGTATAATTGGCAGATAGGTCCCAAATAGGCATAATACCACCCTCATCATACTTAGCCAAGAAAGTGTTTATAAAATCGTTGGTTCGTTCGGTTTCGATGATCGTATACAATGGATGCGCTGCGCGATAGGTATCCCATAAAGAAAAGACAGTATAGTAGTCAAACGCAGTGGTGGAATGTACTTCCAAGTCCATGCCTCTATAGCGTCCATCCACATCTTGATACAAGTTTGGCGCCAACATAGTATGATACAAGGAAGTGTAAAAATTGATCTTGTCATCGTTAGATTGGGTTTCAACAATGATCTTTTCGAGTTGTCGTTCCCAGCTATTTTCGGCGGCTATTTTTAACTGCTCGAACGAACTATCTCCAATTTCTTCTTCTCTGTTTTTTTTAGCTCCTGCTTCGTCAACCGCCGAGATACCGATACTAACGTAAATAGGCTCGTTAGTCGGGTTGTCGAAAAGAAGACCTATTTTGGTAGTTTCTTCAGAAAAGGTTTGAGTGTTTTGCCCAAGTATAGTAAATGGTTTCGATGTCTTTAAATTAAAATAGAGTTGCTGTTCTTTGGCCCAAGCATCAGAAAAACGATAGCCTTGAACTTCGGTGTTAGACACTAGGGTGATGTTATGCTGAAGCAGCTTATCTCGATGTTCTAGGTCTAAGATCACAATTTGATTGTCGGCAGAGGGGTACACATACTTGTGTATACCGGCCCTTTTGGTAACGGTGAGGCCAACTTCAATATGGGTCGAATCTAAAGTGACTCCGTAGAATCCCGGCGTAGCAATTTCGTTATCGTGAGAAAAATGGGCGCGATATCCTTGCTTGCCATCTGCGCCATTATTGAATAACAAAGCATTGGTGGGCATTAATAAGATATCACCATAATCACTAACCCCGGTACCACTTAAATGCGTATGCGAAAAACCATAGATGTACGAATCGCTATAATGATATCCGCTGCATCCATCCCAACCATCTAGTCTAGTGTCCGGACTTAATTGCATCATTCCAAATGGAAGCGTTGCTCCCGGATAGGTATGTCCGTGGCCACCTGTACCTATAAACGGATTTACAAAGGATGTAAGTGATTTATCTTTTTGAGCAGGTTCTAGCCTTTGTTTTTCTGAACAACCTAGTAAAAGACCGAACAGTACTAACAAAACAAGGGTGTTTCTCATAATCTAAAAGTGAGCTCAAAAGATACAAAAACCGTTAAATAAAAGTGAATGTGGCCTACAACTTTTTAAAACCCCCTATCTTTAAAACCGTCAAAAATTTACCTGAATGCTTCGTTGGATCATTTTTATTGTTATTTATATTTTAGTAGACGTATATGCGTTTCAAGCGGTACGTTCCTTAACACGTAATAGTTGGTTACATGGCCTATATGTGTTAGTCTCCGTAGGGATTTTAGCCTTGTTCATTTATCAACTTAGTTATGGAAGCTCGCGTACAATGACACCGGAACGAATGTATATTTTCGGACTGTTCCTAGCTGTATTTATTCCGAAGCTAATACTCATCATTTTTATGTTTGGGGAAGATATTATTCGATTGTTCGTTGGGGTGTTCTCTAAATTAGCAGGCAGCGATGAAGGCTTCTATGTGCCATCTCGGAGGAAGTTTATTAGTACCATTGCGCTTGGTGTCGCGGCCATTCCTTTCGCCTCCTTGTTGTACGGCATGTATAAAGGAAAGTATAATTACAAAGTTTTAAGTTATGCGTTAGCGTTTGATGATCTGCCGGAGGAATTCGACGGATTTACACTTACGCAAATAAGTGATATCCATAGTGGAAGTTTTGATAATGCAAAAAAAATAGAATACGCTGTAGATCTTATCAACGAACAAAAAAGTGACATTATAGTATTTACGGGAGACCTCGTTAATAATGTAGCCGACGAGATGAACGATTGGAAAGCGCTCTTCGGAAGCTTACGCGCAAAAAACGGTGTGTATTCGGTCTTAGGGAATCACGATTATGGCGATTATGTGAATTGGGAAACAAAAGCTGAAAAAGAAGCGAATCTTTCAGCATTAAAAGACCTACAACAAGAAATGGGCTGGGACCTATTACTTAACGAGAATAGAACATTGACGCGCAATGGCGCTACCATTAAACTTATTGGCGTCGAAAACTGGGGCGCTGGAGGTTTTAAGAAAGCGGGAGATCTTGATAAAGCATGTGAGGGTGTTTCAGAAACCGATTTTAAAATTCTTATGAGTCATGATCCCTCCCATTGGAAAGAACAAGTAAAACAAGATCCTAGGAACATACAGCTCACATTAAGTGGTCATACACATGGAATGCAGTTTGGAATTGAAATTCCGGGTTGGTTCAAGTGGAGCCCGGTGAAATATAGATATGAAAATTGGGCAGGAATCTATGAGGAGTTTGGACGCTATATTAATGTAAACCGGGGCTTCGGATTTCTTGGTTACCCAGGTAGAGTGGGAATCTGGCCCGAGATCACTGTTATTAAACTGAAAAAGAAGACGAATACCGCATAATTTGTGGGAAATGCTATATTTGTAATTCCATTGTTCAAGTAACACTTTAGATAGATGTCAAAATTTGGAGAATTAATTGAAACCAAGGTTCCTGTACTGCTCGACTTTTATGCAGAATGGGATGAAGCTTGTAAGGGGATGCACCCGGTGCTACGCGATGTGGCAGCTGCCTTGGGTGATAAAGCTCGAGTAATCAAGATTGATATTGAGAAAAACAAAGAATTGGCCGAAGCGTTACGCGTAAAAGGACTCCCCACATTGATGATCTACAAAGGGGGTGAAATGAAATGGCGCCAAAGTGGTGAACAAGATGCTAATACGCTTATCGGCCTCGTTAAAGAATACGTATAACACCTCGTTATCCATAAATCCCTAAGGTTTAGGCATTTTATTTTAAAGCTGTGTCGAGAGCGACCTCATAGTCTTCTCGCAATCAGAGGGTTGTAGGAAATTCTTACACTTTAACACTATTTAGCCCTGATTTCTTCGACAAAAGTTGTATTTTTTAGATTAAATGTATTTATTTCGCACAAATTTTAATCTCACAAAAACAGCTATGAAAAAAATACTCCCCTCACAATCAGTGCCTAATATGGCGGTGCTCTTGGTTGTTAGTTTATTTCTTATCTCTTTTTCTACATTCGCTCAAGTAGGTATTGGAACAACAACACCAGACGCCTCATCAGTTTTAGATGTTTCATCTAACACCCAAGGGTTATTAGCACCAAGAATGTCTACTACCGATAGGACCAATATTTCGTCACCGGCCGAAGGATTGCTAGTCTTCGATACCGATGAAGATGCTTTCTTTTATTACGATACTACTTCTGGTTCTTGGATCGAAATGATCGCTAGTAAAGAAACTCGCGATAATTTTGTACTCGTTAAAAGTGAAGCCGACTTCCCGACGCCTTCAGGAGGTGTTATCACCTTAGACCCAAATACCTATTATGAGATCAATGGTCTTGTCACATTAAGTAACCCTATTAACTTAAATGACGCATATCTAGCCGGGCTAGACGCTAATGAAGATATACTGTTCTCTGCTGGAACCGTCTTTTCGGGCAACATGGGAGGAAGTATACGTAACATTACCATCGCCGGAGGCGGTACAGCGTTTAATATCACCGGTGGTTCCTCACTTTTATTGCAAAACACCATAGTTAGCGGAATGGCTAATGTAGGGACTATTTCTAATGTCGGACTCTATTTTTCAAACATAGTGCAGTATGTAGGCAATACGAATGGGATTACCTATAATAATATTGGTAGTTTACTTTTGAGCAACCAAGGCTGGTTTGGGAATAACGCAGGAACCTTCGAAACTTTTACCGGTTCGTTCGATCTTATTCAAAAGGTAAGTGGATTTAGTACTGTAAACGGTTCGGCTGTTGGTATAGATGTAAGTAACAATCCGGCTGTGACCGATGGTGTGATCATTGGTACCGCGTTCTCCGGTACTAGTACCACATTTATCGATAAATACACCACCAACACCTACCCGGGCTACAGTTTTACTAATAAATGGACGGTAGACTGCCCCGGTATCTCTAAAGAAAGTGATGACGATGCCACAGGAAATGTATATTATACCGCTGCTTCAGTTTATACAATTAGTAACAACAACGCGGCCAAAGTACAAGTAACAACAACGCCTACACGAATGCTTAGAACCTCTACCGATAACGGTTCCGGGGCGATGAGTAATCGATTGGTGTATGAAGGGTCTAAAACGCGTAATTTCATTGTAAATGCCGCACTTTCGTATACGGCCACAGGTGGAAGTCAATTCCGGTTTTCTATTTTTAAGAACGGTGTTGAGGTTCCGGGAACGAGTGTACTAATAAACACTTTGGTCACTAACCAAAACCAATCGGTAGCGATCTTAGGAACGGTAGACCTTAAGCCGAACGATTATATAGAAGTGTATGTTCAAAAAACATCTTCAGGAAACGAGAGTTTCTTAATACAGTCTTTTAGTATGTTGCTTATGTAGTACCTAGAGGCAGACAGCGTCCCATTGCTGCGACCCAATATAACTTAAAACCTTCGGTAATGTGTACTGAAGGTTTTTTTGTGCTTTTAGACTATCGTGAAAGACGATGATACTTCCGGGTTTAATGTAATTTTTTACATTCTCAAGACATTGTGCTTCGGAAACTTTTGTGCTGTAATCCATCGATAGTACATCCCACATTATGACCTGATACCCGTTTTTCCGAAGTAAAGAAACTTGCGCACTTGTAATTTTACCGTATGGCGGACGAAAAAGTTTAGTGGTATCTGAAGGCTTTAGATTGTCATTTGCTTGTATTACTTCTTTAAAAGTAGCTTCCGCTTTGTTTACATCTTCTAAATATGTATGGTTCTTCGTGTCCCAACCTTTAAGATGATGATATGTATGGTTTCCAATGCTATGGCCTTCAGAAATAATACGCGAAAAAAGTGCAGGTTGTTTCCGCACATTATCTCCAATACAAAAGAAGGTCGCTTTGGCATCCCATTCTTTGAGCTGATCCAGCACCCAAGGAGTGACTTCGGGTATGGGGCCGTCATCGAAAGTGAGATAGACCTTGTTCTCATTATTAGGAAGCGCCCATGTCACTTTAGGAAATAATCGTTGCAGTGCTTTGGGCGGGTGTACCAATAATTTTTTCAAGACATTTTTATTGTTCTAATTCAACATTTACATTGTCTTGAGCCACCGTGTCGAGTGGAAGATCGACATCGGGTTCTTCGATGACCTCTCTATCGAGGTCCATACCTTCATCGGGTGAATAGAAGTGTCTAAACAATTTTAAATAGTCATTGAACTTAGCAGCTTCGGCACGTGCGTATTCTTCAGAATCCATTACAATTAAGATGTCCACAAGACCGCGATAGCGTTCCATATCGCTAATAATTTCATCGGCAATTTCATACTGCTTTTGTACTTTCATACCGCTGTAGTACAACAGGTGTTCCTGATAGATTTGAGAAACTTCTTCATACAAGGCTCTTGCTTTTTCATTTTTACCGATCTCGTAATACCCTAATACGTATGGCTCTAACAACGAATAGAATGAGAAATACTTCACCGGCATTTTTTCCATGGCGAGATCGAAAACCTGTTCGGCCTTATCGTTCTTGCCTTCATTAATTAGTTTTTCTGCCAAACGAGCGAGATTGCTACGGTAGGTAATACCGTTTCTTCGCGTTTCTATATCGTGGTAAATATCCGGGCTACCGCTATTACCCCAATCCCAATTCATTACGATCTCAAACATTTTATCGCTATCCACACGTCCCATATCAAATGGGTTTCGTTGGTCTACAGGAGTTCTAATAGGTACGAGTTTATAAGTGACACCATCGAGTTGAAGATAATCCTTCATCCATAGATAGTCATCATCCCCAAATGCACCTCCACTAAAATATATGGGTCGCTCCCAGTTGTTGTTCGCGATCACGTCCAACATCGCCATTCGATTCTTGTACAAGATATTGCCGTTCAGTGTAATATCGATATACGGTACGATCTTGTCTGCATCCTTTTCAGGGACGATTCCGTTTCTAAGTACTGCTTCTTTATCTACTGGGATTCGTATCACTTTAGAAGGGAACGTATGTGCCATCTGACCGCTTTCAAGCTCTACTTGCGTAACTGGGCTGTCATTGGCCACCCAGTTCATCCAGGTCTTAATATCGATAGTGTCCTGTTTTGTTTGCTGATAGAAAAGGAAATCCCGAGTTCCGAAGGTATACTTATCGTGGGTTAATTGCATAGGCAACGGGTCGCTGTCGTACTGTTTGGTCTTCATATCATCGATATACCAATCGGTTTGGAACAAACTTGTATTTACAATACGAACGTCTTGTCGATAGCCTTCAATTCCTTGTGCATACCAAAGTGCAAACGTATCATTATCTCCAATGGTAAAGAGGATGGCGTTTTCATCTACCGAATCCAGATACATTTTTCCCATCGAATTTGCGGTATATCGGTTCGACCTGTCGTGATCGTCCCAATTTTGGGTCGCCAATAGCACTGGAGCGGCTAAGGTAGTTGCCGCCATAACAATAGGTAGGGCTAACTTGGGCTTTATGTACTCCTTTAGCATTTCGTACAGCGCATACACCCCAAAACCTATCCACATGGCAAACACATAGAAAGATCCAACCAAGGCATAATCCCGTTCTCGCGGTTCGAACGGACGCTCATTTAGATAAATTTTTAATGCCAAACCTGTAAATAAGAAGAAGACCAGCAACACCCAAAAATTCTTAGGATCGTTCTTAAAATGAAACACCAATCCTATGATACCAATAATTAGTGGTAGCATATAATAGGTATTGCGAGCTTTGTTGTTTTCTATATCGCTGGGTAGGTTTTCTTGAGACCCTAATCGTAGGCTGTCTAAGAAATTGATCCCACTAAGCCAATTACCGTGCAGATCGGTATACTGCCCTTGAATATCGTCTTGTCGCCCGGCAAAGTTCCACATAAAATAGCGCCAATACATATATCCAAATTGGTATTCGAACATAAACTTAATGTTCTGTGCGAAGGAAGGTTTCTGAATATCTAAATACAGCCCAAAATTCTTTAAAAAGGCATCGTAATCCTCTCCACTAACCAACCCCTCTTCGTAGGCCTGTTTAAACTTTGCGACCTCTTCCATCAAGCGAGGTTCACTTCTGTAATCGCTTTTTACAGAGAATTCTAAGCCATTGGTAAACTCTAAATAATTTGCGTTGTTCTCTATACTCCACATACGAGGCAAAAATGCTTTATGAGCGTCATCGGTATTCTGACTCGCATTTTTGTAATCGTTAACTATTACATATTTACCGGTTTTCTCGTCTTGCTCGTATTTTGGTTTGTCGTCCTTATAAGGGTTGTCCGGATCTAATCCTGCGTAGGCTTCGGTGAACAACGGTCCGTAGAATAAGTGTGTTTCAGGATATTGCTCTCGGTTGTAATAGGCGAGAAGTTCGCGTGCATTGTTTGGATTGTTCTCATTAATCACCGTACCTGCGTTAGCTCTTATGGGTAACATTAACCAGCTCGAAAAACCAATAAAAATAAAGAGGATGCACAGAATCAAGGTGTTGAATTGTGCATAACCACGCTTACGTGTGTAGCGTAAACCGTAATAGAACAAGGCAATAAAGACAAGACCGGCGATAATGGTACCCGAATTGAACGGCAACCCAATACTATTAATGAAAAAGATTTCCGAAGCACTAAAGAACTTCATGGTCATTGGCAGTAATAGCTTGAAAATGAAAAGCAAGATGGCAACCACGACCACATTCGCCACTATAAAATTTTTGAAGGTCACCGTTTTGTAATTCTTGAAGAAATACAAAAAGCCCATGGCCGGTATGGTAAGCAATCCCATAAAGTGAATTCCAAACGATAAACCGATAATAAAAGCTATTAAGATCACCCATCTATTGCCACGCGGATTGTTCATATCTCGTTCCCAACGCAAGGCGGCGTAGAACAAAACTGCCATCATAAAGGCGGCGGCGGCATATACCTCGGCCTCAACCGCATTAAACCAAAAACTATCGGTAAACGTAAAGGCTAACGATCCAACGGCAGCGCTACCCAAGATGGCCACGGCATTGTTGGTGTTGAGTTCTTGATTTTTGGCAACTAGGTTTCGCAGTAAGATGGTTAACGACCAAAACATAAACAGGATCGTAAATGCGCTGGCAAAAACAGACATGAGGTTAATCGTTAGTGCAATATTGGTTGGTTCCATTGCGAAAATGGAGAAAAAAGCACCAAGTAACTGATAAAGAGGCGCTCCCGGCGGGTGCCCAACTTCCAAATTACTGGAAGTAGTGATGTATTCTCCCGCATCCCAGAAGCTTGCAGTAGGTTCTACTGTGAGCCAATACGTTAGTAAAGCGATGGCAAAAACCGACCAGCCTAGGATATTATTCCATCTTGAAAAGTTAAAAGAACCCATATAAATGTCTTATTTTGGTAGTGCGAATTTAATAATAATATGTGGAGTCTGGCTATGAAATATTGCTAACGTATAATTTTAAAGAGTAGTATCTTATAAAAAGCCTTAAATTAGCATAGTTGTATTTTTTGCCGAAAAATGTTTGTACAACAGAAACTTTGTTTTAAATTTGCACCCGCATTATAGTATTGGCCTATGGTGTAACTGGCAACACGTCTGGTTTTGGTCCAGAAGAGTCTAGGTTCGAGCCCTAGTAGGCCAACAACATTGAAATCCCGATCCTTATCCGATCGGGATTTTTGTTTTATATGGTTACCACTTGTCCCTCATGGCCTACGGGACTGTAGGTGCCCGATTCAAAAAAGTTGTAATTTTTTAGACAACTTTTTTGAATCGGGCGTTCCCCACACTTTATCCCGATTGTACATTTTTTGAATCTGTGGTTCCTCGCTGCTTTTCCAAGTTGAGTTTTTTTGTATTGCTAAAGGTTGGGTTCGATGGTCCCTAATTCCCGAAGACTTTTTTGAATCGGGCGTTCCCCACCTACAATCTCGATCCTGCGTTTTACTTAGACCTTTGGGTCCGCGGTGCAATTGCCATTCAATTATTGTTATTTGTTGCTAAGATGGGTGGTAGTTCGTTATCAGGATCCGATTGCTTTTTGTCTGGGCGATCCCCGCTTTCGGCGGGTCGGGTCTTCGCTACTCGCTCTGCCGTTTACTTCCGGCAGGAGCTTATACAGGCCGCTCAACCCCTATCGCGCTTGACTGGCTATCAAAATTCTAAATATGGGTGCTAGGTGTTGTCCTTATTTGCAGCCTGCTCGAGATCGATCACATGAGCCACTGTTTTTACCAAACGGTGGTGATTCTTAACAAATGGATTGGATTGGTCCCATACATAGCCCGCCAAGACAGCACAGATCTGTCGTTTGATCTCCGGATTGCTATTGGATTGAAAAAATATTTTCTGAAGATTCCCGGTATACCATTCTGCTACATAGGTGCCGAAAACAGTTATTCCTTCTTTGATATAACCGCTATACTCCTTTTCCCAGTCTACCGTTATGCCTTGTAATTCTTTGGTAATAAGTTTCGCTGCCAACAAGCCCGATTCGGTGGCAAAGGTCACTCCGGACGAAAATACCGGATCTAAGAATTCGGCACTATTGCCGGTTAAAGCATAGCCATTGCCGTACAATTGTTTCACCGACTTCGAATAATTTTGAATCACCTTTGGCTCAAATAAAAAGTCCAACGCTTCAAAGCGGTCGTGATAGTGATTGGACATTTTTAACAGGGATCGTAATTTTTCCGAAGCACTTTCCGAAGTAGCCATAATAACATCCGTAGGGCCTACAAACCCTATGCTGGTAATTCCATTCGAAAAAGGAATCACCCATAACCAGGTATCGTCGGTAACCACATCGAAAGTGATCAAGGTGCCTTCGGTACCTTCAGGGCGTTCGGGTTCTTTTACATGGGTAAATATAGAACTGTGTTTAGGAAGACTCGAAGGGGCATTCAGATCAAGCATGCGAGGCAGCACCCTTCCGAAGCCACTGGCATCGATAATAAATGTAGAATGAATGGTTCGAGTAGTACCTTTTTCGTCTAAAACGGTAGTTGTAGAACTTCCATCTTCAGCAAATACAACATCGACCACTTCTGTATTAAAGTGAATATCCACACCTTTGGCTTGTAGGGTGTCGGTTAGTGTTTTATCGAAATGAGCTCTGGGAACTTGCCAGGTCCAATCCCAACCTTGCGTGTATTTGTCGCTAAAATCGAAATGGCACACCACATCTTTTTTAATAAATCGGGCGCCTCGCTTGACCTCGTATTGTTGGGCCTTTAGACTGTCTAACAACCCTACTTCTTCAAAATGGTCCATACAACGTGGTAACAAACTTTCGCCTATCACAAAACGAGGAAATACCGATTTTTCGACGACAGCTATCTCAATACCGTGGTTGTGTAGATACGCCGCAGCAACGCAGCCCGAAGGACCGGCTCCTATAATTAGCACATCGATTTTTAGATCTTTGTTCCGATTCAAAATAAAGCTGCTGAATTTATGTTAAATTTGCCATTCAAAATAACTACTTTACTTTTAGTTATAAATTATAAATTGCCAAAACTTTTTAGAAAACAACATACATGCTAAAAGACAAGGGGAACTTACAATTAGAAGATTTTTATGAAGTTGTTTTCAATAACGCCCAAGTCACTATTCCTTCAGAAGTCCTCAAAACAGTACAAGAGAGTTTCGATTTCCTAACAAGATTTTCAGAAAATAAGATCATTTACGGTGTCAACACAGGTTTTGGGCCTATGGCACAATACAAGATCGAAGACGCCAAACGTATCGAACTGCAATACAATTTAATTCGAAGCCACTCGTCGGGAAGTGGTAACCCAATACCGGCTAGCTATGTAAAAGCGGCTATGTTGGCACGATTAAATACACTAAGCATTGGTAATTCGGGTGTGCATACCTCTGTGATCGAGCTCATGACACAATTGATAAACCGAAATATTATTCCGGTGGTCTATGAGCATGGCGGAGTGGGAGCCAGTGGTGATCTTGTACAATTGGCGCATATCTCTTTGGTGTTAATTGGCGAAGGAGAAGTTTACTATAAAGGCGAACAACGAAAGACAAAAGCTGTTTTCGAAGAAGAAGGACTTAATCCTATCACCATCGCATTGCGCGAAGGCTTGGCATTGATGAATGGAACTTCCGTAATGAGTGGAGTAGGGATCGTTAATGTAATTCGTACGCGTAAATTATTACATTGGATGGTTTCTTGCGCTTCGGCAATCAATGAAATAGTGAAAGCCTACGACGACCATTTGTCGGCACCCTTGAATCAGGCGAAAAAACATTTGGGCCAACGGCAAATCGCACAAATGATGCGCGAGCATCTGGCCGACAGCAAACTAACTAGAAAGCGCGAGCATCACCTGTACAAAGATGTGGGTGATCATGCCGTATTTGAAGAGAAAGTTCAAGAATATTACTCGCTGCGCTGTGTTCCTCAAATTTTGGGTCCGGTGTTAGATACCCTAAACAATGTAGAAAAGATCTTGATCGAAGAAGTAAACTCTGCCAACGATAATCCTATTGTCGACATAGCGTCACAACAGGTATATCACGGCGGAAACTTCCACGGTGATTACGTCTCATTAGAAATGGATAAGCTTAAATTAGTGGTGACTAAAATGAGCGTGCTTGCCGAACGACAACTTAATTACTTGCTAAATCCGAAACTGAACGATATACTCCCTCCATTTGTAAATCTGGGCGAATTAGGATTAAATTTCGGTATGCAAGGGGTACAATTTACGGCAACTTCAACAACAGCCGAAAATCAGATGTTGTCAAATTCGATGTATGTGCATAGCATTCCAAATAATAACGACAATCAGGATGTGGTGAGCATGGGTGCCAATGCCGCACTCATTACAAAAAAGGTCATCGAGAATGCTTTTGAAGTTGTCGCAATAGAATTAATTACCATTACGCAAGCCATTGAATACTTAAAGGTCCAAGACAAGGTGTCTTCAAAGACCAAGCTCATGTACGACCAAATTCGCGAATTGGTGCCGGTACTTAAGAAAGATGTGGTCATGTATCGGTATGTCGCCAAGGTAAAGGCGTTTATTATGGCTTCGGAAAGATAACGATTCAAACTATGAAATACGCATTAGTTACAGGCGGTTCTAGAGGTATAGGTCGAGCAATTTGTGTTCAAATCGCAAAGGACACCTCTTATCATGTCCTTATCAATTACAACAAGAACAAAGAGGCTGCATTAGAAACGTTGGCTGCGGTAAAATCGGTTGGAGGCTCCGGGAGCCTGCTGGCCTTCGATGTAAGTGATGCTAGTTCGGTAGAAAAGGCGTTAAACGATTTTGAACAACAGCAGCCGGAGGCGATCATAGAAGTGTTGGTAAACAATGCCGGGCTAACCAAAGACGGACTCTTTGTTTGGATGCCTTCCGAAGATTGGCACAGTGTGATCGATACCAGTCTGCATGGTTTTTACCATGTAACACGTCAGCTTTTAGAAAAGATGGTGTTAAATCGCTTCGGAAGAATTGTAAATCTGGTTTCTGTTTCGGGATTAAAAGGAACCGCCGGACAAGCAAATTATGCTGCGGCCAAAGCCGGAGTTATTGGTGCAACGAAATCATTAGCCCAAGAAGTGGCCAAACGCAAGGTTACAGTAAATGCGGTTGCACCCGGATTTATCGCTACCGATATGACTGCTTCCATAAATGAAAAAGACGCAAAGAAACTCATTCCGGCAAACCGTTTTGGAACCGCCGAAGAAGTGGCTCATCTAGTATCCTTCTTGGTTTCAGAAAAGGCATCCTACATCACCGGTGAGGTGATAAATATTAACGGCGGACTCTATTCGTAACGAAGTTTCCGAAGTCATAAAAATTCCCGTAAGTTTGTGAGATCACACAAATTCACCTTCCACAACGGAAAATTAACTAAGGAATTCAACGCATGGCGGCAGAGTGGGACGGCAAATCGAGAGGAACAGTCTTTGGGTTCAAAGTGTTTGTATTCTTTATTAAAAATTTCGGAATACGCGCGGCCTATACATTAATGCATCTTCCCATCCCTTATTTTTGTTTGTTCTCCCGCAAAAATGTGCGCGGACTGTATTACTACTTCCATAAACGTCGCGGCTATTCTTGGTTAAAAAGCTCGATAAGCATCTACAAATCGTATTACGTCTTCGGCCAAACCTTAGTGGATAAGGTGGCAATTTCTTCAGGCTTACGAAAATCCTACACCTTCGAATTCGATGGAGAAGAGGTGTTGAACGAGGCCCTTGCACAGCAACAAGGAGGAATCCTAATAAGTGCGCATGTAGGTAATTTTGAATTGGCACAGTATTTCTTTGCCGAACGTCTTACAAATGCCTCAGTTAGTATCGTCATCACCGATCAGGAACATCAGGATATTAAGGAATACTTGGATCAATATTTAAAAAGAGAACGCACGCATTTTATCATTATTAAAGAGGATCTTTCGCATATCTTTGAGATAAATGCCGCACTTTCAGAAAATAGAATTATCTGTATTACCGGCGATCGTTATCTCGATGGCGCAAAATGTATGCGATCTACCTTATTGGGAAAAGAAGCAAAATTTCCTGTAGGTCCTTTTCATTTAGGGGCTAGATTACGTGTTCCGGTGCTGTTCGTGTATGTAATGCGGGAACCAAAACGACATTACCATTTATACGCACGACGTGTGGAAGTAAAGCCGAAAGATGCACAAGATCTTTTAAATAAATACACCGATCATGTGTCACGCGTATTGAATAAATATCCGTTACAGTGGTTTAATTTTTACGATTTTTGGGACGATATAGACTAATGGATCAACTCAATAACATACTAAAACTACCGCTTCAAGGAAAAGCACACATGGAACAGTTGCTTCCACATCGCGACCCTATGGTATTGGTCGATACGTTGGTCGAACATTCTGAAAACCGTGCCTTAGTGCACTTAACAGTTATGAATTCAACCCTATTTGTTTCCGAAGGAAAATTGGTGGCATCAGGCCTTATTGAACATATGGCCCAAGCTGCAGCGCTGCACGCCGGGTATACCAAGTATCAGCAAAATCTTCCTGCGCAAGAGGGCTATATCGCGGCGATTAAAGAAGTTGAAATCACTAAGGTGCCAGAAGTTGGTAATCGAATAGAGACCGAAGTACAATTGACCTTCTCCGCTGCAGAATTGTCCCAAGTGCAAGTTACAAGTCGTGTTGGTGATAACGTATTTGCCGCCGCAACTATGACCGTGATTACCAAAAAACAAGATGACCTATGAAAACAACCAAAACACAACTAACCGTTTCACATCCGATAAGGGTACGCTTCAACGAAACAGATTCGTTAGGCATTGTGTGGCATGGTAATTATTTGAGTTATTTTGAAGAAGGTCGCGAAGCATTTGGTCGGCAGTACGACCTAACCTATTTAGACATTCAAAACAAAGGCTTTGCGGTGCCTATAGTCGAGTCCACATTGTCTCACAAGAAACCATTACGATACGGTGATGTAGCCACCATAGAGACCACTTTTCTCGATTGCAAGGCTGCCAAACTAATGTTCAACTATACCATTTTTAATGCGTCAAAAGAAGTGGTGTGCACCGGCAAAACCACCCAGGTCTTCACCCGAACTTCAAATGGGGAACTAGCACTCCTAGTCCCTCAATTTTTAACCCAATGGAAGAAAAAAGTAGGTTTGTTACATGGGTAAGGTATATTTATCATACAACAACATTATATCGCCACTGGGTAGCGATAGTGTATCGGTTGTCGATGCTGTTCAGCAAGGCAGGTCCGGTTTAAAACGTATTAATGATCCTCGACTATCTCCAAACCCTTTTTATGGTTCGCGTATTTCTTCGGAAGAATTAAAAGATCATAAAAGCATTCCATCACCGTCGAAGTCATATACGCGACTGGAGACGCTTATGATCGCAGCTATCGATTCGGTATTGAAAGCTTCTAACTTAGAGCTAACGGACAGGGTAGGCCTCTTTATTGCTACTACTAAAGGAAACATCGATGTGTTAGACAAAGCACATCCCTTTTCCGAAGATAGGGCTTACTTAAATACGCTCGGAAAGGTCATTCAACATCACTTTAAATTTACCAACGAAGCACTTTTGGTGTCTAATGCTTGTGTTTCGGGTTTGTTAGCTGTGGTAATGGCAAAACGCTATATCGATCTTGGTGTTTACGATCATGTGATCGTCACGGGAGGCGATGTGTTGTCGAAATTTGTGTTGTCCGGATTTAGTGCGTTTCAGGCGATGAGCCATGAACAGTGTAAGCCATATGATCTAAACCGATCGGGGATCAATATTGGAGAGGCCATTGCAAGTCTGTTGGTCACTAAAGACACGCAATTGCTTAGCGATGACGCAGTGCAAATCCTTGGCGGGAGTTCTTGTAATGACGCCAATCATATTTCTGGTCCGTCGAGAACAGGTGAAGGCTTATACCGTAGTGTGCAGTCTGCCATGAAAGAAGCTAAAATACATACTGAAGCGATAGATTATATTGCTGCGCACGGAACGGCGACCCTATTCAATGACGAGATGGAATCCGTAGCTTTCGACCGATTAGGAATGAATTTAATTCCGCTCAACAGTTTAAAAGGCTATTTTGGACATACCATGGGTGCTTCAGGTCTAGTAGAGACCATTGTAGGGATGCATTCCCTTCATAGAAATACGTTATTCGCCTCTTTAGGATTTGAAGCGATAGGGGTTTCAAAACCCATACATGTAATTCCAGAGACCAAGCAAGTTCCCTTAACCACATTTCTAAAAACCAGTTCGGGATTTGGAGGCTGTAATACGGCGGCCATATTTCAGAAAATAAAAGAAAACTAACCACCACGCATATGAATAGTAATTCCTCAATAACCAAAAAACCGCTTCGTGCAATAGATGCACTAGCCGAAGCACAGAAGATTGCATTTGCCCCCTTTATATTTCAAACCACTGTATCCCTTCGGAATCTGGGTGTTTTTAATCTAATATTCGATAAAAGATCGAAAGGCGGCGTAACTATTGAAGAATTATCGACGGCCTTGTCACTTAGCACCTACGGCTTGGGAGTTTTACTTGAAATCGCAGAAAGCGCCGGTATCGTATTAAAAAATGAGGCTGAAAAATACGAACTAACCAAAACGGGCTATTTCCTAAATTATAACAAGACGGTAGACGTGAATATTAATTTTACGCAAGATGTTTGCTACAAAGGGCTTTTTTACTTGGAAGAAGCCATAAGAACAGGAAAACCGGCCGGCTTAAAAGAATTTGGTGATTGGAATACCATTTACGACGGCCTATCACAATTGGACCCGGAAGTACAACGATCATGGTTCGAATTCGACCATCATTATTCCGATGAGATCTTTGAACACGCACTCGAACGTGCCTTCGCTTCAAATCCTTCCAGCCTTTATGACGTAGGTGGGAACACCGGTAAATTTGCCATGCAATGTTGTGCATACAACAAGGATGTGAAGATCACAATTTTTGATCTTCCGGGGCAGTTAAAAAAAGCCTTAACAAATGTGGCTGATGCCGGATATGGGGAACGAGTAAACGGAGTGCCAATCGATTGGTTGGCTCCTAACCCACAAATGGTTTCCGGTGCCGATGTGATTTGGATGAGTCAGTTTTTAGACTGTTTTTCCGAAGAAGAGATCGTGAAAATACTATCGGTTTGTGTGCAAGCAATGGATGCAACGACCGAATTGTTTATCATAGAAACATTTACCGACCGACAGCAATTTGATAATGCGAAATTTGTGTTGGAAGCAACATCCTTATATTTTACGGCATTAGCGAATGGCAATAGTAAGATGTATTCGTCGACGGTATTCCTTCGACTTATTGAAAAGGCGGGGTTAAAAGTAATGGAGGACACCGCTTTAGGCGACTTCCACACCATGCTGGTTTGTAAAAAGCAATAATGAAGAACGACCATTTTATACAGGATTATATTCGTATCAAGGACAACCGCATCAAATTGGGTGAGAAAGTTCTATTTGAAAGCGATTCAAAAAGTTTTGCAGCTTTTGCAAAAGCGACGTACCAACATTTTAATGGTAAGTATCCTAAGTTCTTTAAAATGGACGCATTAAGTAAACTTGCATTCTTGGCCGCTGAGATCCTTTTATCAAATCAAAAATACGTGGACGAGAATACAGCCTTGGTATTTTCAAATAGAGCGGGTAGTTTAGACACCGACCGTAAACACCAAGAAACCATCGCAGACGCGAATAATTACTATCCCAGTCCGGCTGTTTTTGTGTATACACTGCCTAATATTTGTTTGGGGGAGATTAGTATTAAACATAAGCTACATTCCGAGAATAGTTTTTTTATATTTGACCACTTTAATGCAAACCATTTGTTTCAGTACAGCAGCGGTTTGTTACAAGCAAATAAAACAGCTTCAGTGCTGTGTGGATGGGTAGAAATGGACACCGAAAATTACGATGCATTTCTTTATCTTGTAGGAGAAAATGGGGCGCTTCCGCACACAACCGATGCTATTAATGAAGTGTATAACAATGAATGAACTAAAACAAGAGTTAAAAGCTCAAATTATAGAACAATTGAATTTAGAGGATATGACGGTTGCCGAAATTGAAGACGATGACGCGCTGTTTGGCGACGGATTAGGACTTGATTCCATTGACGCCCTCGAATTAATCGTTATGCTAGATAAAGATTACGGTATAAAATTAACCGATCCCCAACAAGGTAAAGAGATTTTTCAGTCAGTCAACGTATTAGCAAACTATATTGCCGAACACCGGACCAAATAATACCTCACAACCTCGGGTTGCGATCACCGGAATGGGAATCATTTCGGCCATCGGGAATTCGGTCGATGAAAATCTTAGCGCATTACTTGCTTCGGAAAGTGGGATTGGTACCATTCAACATATCAACACCAACCACAAACAGCAAATTCAAGTAGGAGAAGTGCGTTATAGCAATTCAGAGCTCGCTGAAATACTACAATTACCTTCAACGAACAATTACACTCGCACTGCCTTACTAGGTACGATCGCAGCAACAGAAGCCTTACAACAAGCCGGAAAGCTGAGCAATGCAAGTCGCGTCGGACTCATTTCGGCAACGACCGTTGGCGGGATGGACCAAACCGAACGTTATTATAAAGAATTCACAAGCCGCCCGGAAGTGCAACACTTTATTTCGAGTCACCACGCAGGCGATAGTACACAAAAAATTGCGACACAACTAGACATCACCGGTTATGTAACAACCATAAGTACGGCCTGTTCTTCGGCGGCAAACGCGATTATGCTTGGCGCTCGACTCATTCGAGCAGGAAAATTAGATCGTGTCGTAGTAGGCGGTGCCGATCCTTTGTCGAAGTTTACCATCAACGGATTTAAGTCGTTGATGATCTTAAGTGACGAAGCCTGTGCACCTTTCGATGCGAATCGCAAAGGGTTAAATTTAGGCGAAGGCGCAGCCTATCTGGTGTTAGAATCTGAAGAAATTGCTAAAAAACACCATCATTCTGTTTTGGCCTATGTGTCGGGCTACGGAAATGCCAACGATGCCTTTCATCAAACGGCTTCTTCAGAAACGGGCGAAGGTGCTTATTTAGCCATGAAACAAGCTATAAATTTGGCGGGTCTTACCACCAGCGATATCAGTTATGTTAATGCTCATGGTACGGCGACCCTTAATAATGATCTTTCAGAGAGCGTTGCGCTATCACGCTTGTTCGGGGAGCAGGTTCCAGCTTTTAGTTCTACAAAATCATTTACGGGACATACTTTGGCTGCAGCCGGTGGCTTAGAGGCAGTCTTTTCTGTGATGGCATTACAGCAACAGAAGATCTTTGCAAATTTGAATTGGGAAAATGCGATGCCCGAAACCAATTTACGACCCGTTACTAAATTGCAACAACAAACCCTTTCTCACGTATTGTCTAATTCCTTCGGATTTGGAGGAAATTGTTCCTCCTTGTTATTATCGAGATCATGAAAGGCTGTTTTATACATAGTGCTGTTTCGATCTCGCCGCAACTTACTTTCGATGCAGATGATCTGTTGTTCGAGATTCTTCCGAAGCAAGAACAGAAAATCACCGCTTATCACCCCGATTATAAAAAAATGATCGCGCCCGCTGCTTCGCGCAGAATGGCTCCCGGAGTAAAGATGGGAGTTGCCAGTGCATCGAAAGCACTAGAAATTGCTAATCTAAAATCACCAGAGGCTATAATCGTAGGTTCCGGGATGGGATGTATAGCCGACACCGAAAAATTCTTAGACGCTATCATTACCAACGACGAAGCCTTTATTAGTCCAACAGCCTTCATACAGTCTACCCATAATACAGTAGGGGCTCAAATTGCCTTAGGGCTAGAATGCAGAGCGTATAACAATACATTTGTTCATGGATCGGCCTCGTTCGAGTCGGCCTTAGCCGATGCACATCTCATGATCCAACAACAAGAAATTACAACGGCTTTGGTAGGAGGAGTAGACGAGTTGGGAACACAGTTTATCGATTATCAATTATTAATCGAAGCCAAAGAATCGCAACCGGTCAGGGTTCCTTTCGGGGAAGGCGCACACTTTTTTGTGATGTCCTCAGAACGTAACCCTCATGGTTTCGCGCAGGTAATGGACGTTGCACTTTTTGATACGATCGCCACTTCGGAAATTGAGGTGGAAGCACGTAGCTTCCTAGCATCGAATCAACTTTCCGAAGAAAATATTGACGCTGTAATCTTTGGAACAAATGGCGATGGCTATGATGTGTATTATGAGTTGTTGGCAAACACATTGTTTAGCAACCTTCCACAAATGAGCTACAAGCATGTAGGAGGAGAATATTATACGGCCTCCGGATTTGGTTTTTGGTTGGCCGCGAAAATGCTGAAACACCAACAATTCCCTGCTACTTTTCTTCGGAAAGGGACGGTCAAAAACACAGTGAACACTATTTTATTGTACAATCAATTTAAAGGAAAACAGCACAGTATTGTGCTGCTAAGAAGATGTTAAATCATAGAGCTACATCCTTTCTTGCGATCTTAGTCTTGTTAGTGCTGGCTATTGCGCATCAGTTTGTACCTCTATGGATGGGGTGGTATCTATTGGTGGCCTTGCTTTGGTTGGGAATCACTGTGTATGGCTCATTTACCCTGCGTTCTAATTATTTTTTAACTGCAGTTACTCAAGGTCCGAGTACCGCGAAAAAAGTGGCAATCACGTTCGATGACGGGCCCAACTCCACCTATACGCCACAAGTGTTGCAGTTGTTAGCGCAGTATAATGCAAAAGCAACTTTTTTTTGCATTGGGAAACGGTTGGAGTCGCAGATTGATCTTGCGAAACAGATGGTAGCAGCAGGACATGAATTGGGAAATCACTCTTATTCGCATTCTTGGTTTTTTGATTTCTTCGGAAAGAAACGCGTGACCAACGAACTTAAGAGGACCAATGCATTAGTGTCGGAAGTCTCCAAGCAATCCAATGATTTATTTAGACCGCCCTACGGAGTAACAAATCCCGCAATTGCGAAAGCTATTTCAGAAACCAATAACACAGTGGTGGGATGGAATGTGCGTTCTTTCGACACGGTTAGTAAGGACCCGAAAGCTGTGATCAACCGACTCACAAAAAAAGTACAACCCGGTGCAATCATCTTGTTGCATGATTCTCATGATCGCATTCAATCTATTTTGGAACATTTGTTGCTATTTTTGCAACAACAAGGTTACGAAATGGTAACCGTTAACGAGTTGCTGTATGATTCATAAGCATATTTTAATAGTACTCTTCACATTTTTATCGACCGCGATCGCAATTGGTCAAGAGGAACTTTCCGAAGAAGAACGAACTACTTTTAAAGAGAAAGTTCGGGAATCGGCACAAAACACAACTACTATCGTAAGTGATTTTAAGCAAACGAAACATGTAAGTGTCTTGGATAACGACATTGTTTCTAAAGGAAAATTGAAGTTTAAAGATCCTAATAAGGTAAAATGGAGTTATACCGAACCATTTGATAATACAGCGATCTTTAAGAACAATGCCTTGTATGTGATCGAGGAAGGAAAGACCAATACTATTGATCTCGGTGCTAACAAGATCTTTAAAAGCTTGAATAGTTTGATCGTACAAAGCATTAAAGGAGATATGTTCGACGAATCACAATTTGACATCACTTACTTCAAAACTTCGAATGGGTATCTAGTTCGATTTGCTCCTATTGAACGACGTTTACGACGGTACATCGCAGCTTTCGAATTGCAATTCACCAAAGACGATGCAACAGTTGTATCGGTGCGGCTAATAGAACCTAACAGTGATTTTACGCATATTGAATTTGTAGATCGAAAGCAGAATGTCGCAGTAGGTGATTCCGAATTTAAGCATTAATCCAATTTACCATGCCCCTATTAGATTTTTACACTGTTTTAGAAAAGGCGATAACAGAAGCAGGGCATGTAAAATATGTGATACAGTTAGACCCTGACCATTTAATTTTTGAAGGGCACTTTCCACAGCATCCTATCTTGCCCGGTGTGGCTATGCTCCAACTACTTAAAGAATTGGCAGAACAGCAATTAAATAATGAGTTGCATTTGCAGAGAGCGACGAATGTCAAGTTTTTAAGTTTAGTCAACCCCAAGATACATTCTATTCTGGTATGCAATCTCCACATAGATCGTCACCAAAACATGGTGAAGCTGAAAAATAGCATTACTTTTGAAGACGAAACTGTGGTACTAAAGTACAACGGCACCTATACAATAAACTCGTAGCCCTAACGAGGCACTTTTATGGAGCATGCTACAATTCATACAAAAATGAAGGCACTGCGCTGCTGCGTGGTAATTCCTACTTACAACAATCACAAAACACTGCCACAAGTGCTGGTTGGCGTGTTGCAATATACCAATGACATTGTCGTGGTTAACGATGGTTCTACCGACGATACAAAAAACATCCTTGCCAATTATCCACAAATAAAAACGCTGCATCTAGCAACCAACCGAGGAAAAGGCAACGCCCTCAAATTAGGATTTAAAAAGGCAGTTTCACTGGGTTTTGATTACGCCATTACTTTAGATAGTGATGGGCAGCATTTTCCTTCAGACATTCCTTCCTTCGTAAACAAACTAGCAGGTTCAAAGAATAAAGACATGTTGCTAATTGGCGATAGGAATATGAACGAATCCAATGTGTTGGCGCGTAGCAGGAAAGGAAACAGAGTGTCGGGATATTGGGTAAAAGCAGTAACAGGTCTGAATTTAAACGACACTCAGTCCGGCTTCCGACTATATCCAATTAAAAAGTTGGATCAATTGCGTTTTTTTAGAAGTACCCGCAAGTTTGAGTTCGAGGTAGAGGTGATCGTAAAAGCACATTGGGCGGGAGTTGCGGTTAAGAATATTCCAATAAATATCTTATACGATCAAGCCGAGCGCGTGTCTCACTTTAGGCCGTTTATGGATATTGCTCGTATCGTGATCTTGATCACCTGGTTTCTTTTGGTCAAACTTTTTTATATCCTTCCTCGAGAGCTCTACAGGAAGGCAAAAAAAAAAGGAATTAGAAGGTTCTTTGCCGAAGACCTTTTAGGAAGTAGCGATACGCCCAAAAAGAAAGCGTTGTCTATTGCCTTAGGGGTGTTTATCGGACTTTCACCTTTATGGGGATTTCACACGGTGATCGTTATCTTTTTAGCCATCCTTTTTAGGTTGAATAAAGTGATTGCCTTTGCTTTTTCGAATATTAGCTTGCCGCCTTTTATACCGCTTGTATTATTTTTAAGTGTGCAAACCGGAAACCTAGTCTTAGGAGAAGACACTGTATTTGCAATGGAACAATTACAAGACTTCGAAATGGTTCGTCATTTAAAGTCGTATATCGTTGGAAGCATTACCTTGTCGGTTTCTTCTGCCTTGATAACCGGTGTGATAAGTTATATCTTATTTTCCTTGTTTCAGCCTAACAAACAATTGAAGCGTGCCTAGTTATTTTTTACGTCAATATCGTTATTTTAAAGCACATCGTCCGTTGTTCTGGATACTGCTTATTCTCGCTTTTGCAGTCTTAGGCATACTGGCTAGCAAAATTTCTTTTGAGGAAGATATTACCAAGCTCATTCCTTCCAAAACTGAGAATCAACAGCTTCAAAAGGTCATGAAGACCATCGATTTTACCGATAAGATCGTGGTGAACATAGAACGAACCGACAGTGGAACGGTAGACGATCTTACTCAAATGGCTTCGCGATTTATTACAGAGATCGACAGTACTTCCGAAGCATTTATAAAAGGTATTCAAGGAAAGGTTGAAGAGGAAACCGCCTTAAAAACCTTAGACTTTGTTTATAAGAACCTACCACTGTTCTTGAACCAAACCGATTATCGTACTTTGGATGCTACACTGCATTCAGACAGTATTGCCAACCTATTAAAAGGGCATTATAAGACCTTGATTTCACCTTCGGGCATTGTTGCAAAAGAAACAGTGTTACGCGATCCGTTCGGGCTTTCGTTAGAAGGGTTGCAGCAATTAAAACAACTAGGGGTTGGTGATGATTTTATAATACACAATGGTTTTTTATTGAGTGCAGACAAACAAAATTTATTGTTGTTTATCACCCCTCAATTTGAATCGGGAGATTCGAATGCGAATCAGCAACTTGCGACCAATTTGTATTCGTTGCAAACGCAATTAAACGCCGATTACCAAAACAGCGCAACCATTTCTTATTATGGAGGGGGGCTTGTGGCAGCTGCAAACGCCCAACAAATAAAAACCGATATTCAATATACGGTTGGGATCGCACTTACCCTGCTACTGCTAATTTTTATAGGATTCTACCGCAAAATAACGATCCCAATGTTACTGCTGTTACCAACGGTCTTTGGAGCCTTGCTAGCCATCGCATTCCTTTATATTGTGCGCACGCAAATTTCGGCTATCTCCTTAGGCATAGGTTCGGTGTTGTTGGGTGTTACCTTAGATTATTCTTTGCATATATTAACCCATCTGCGCAATAATGAACGGGTAGAAACACTGTATGCAACTATTACCAATCCAATTCTATTAAGCAGTGTCACGACTGCCATTGCATTCTTGTGTTTGTTGTTTTTAAAGGCGCCTGCCCTGCAGGATTTAGGAATTTTCGCTGCGGTTAGTGTGATTGGCTCTGCCGTGTTTGCCTTGCTATTTATACCGCAATTGTATAGGAAGCCTCCAACTAAAAAAGTTGTGATTGCTTCGGAAACTGATACATACTCCATAAAACATCGCACAGTATTAGACAGGTTGGCGGCTTTCAATTTTCATAAGAGCAAGCTGGCTATTAGTGCCTTGTCGTTCCTTTTGATTCTAAGTGTATTTTTCTACGGAAAGGTCAGGTTTAATAACGATCTGTCACAACTTAATTACGAGCCTGAGCATTTGCAACAGGCACAACAAAAACTTGACGCCTTGACCGATGCGGGGGCGAAGTCGTTGTATGTGGTTTCCTTCGGAAATGATCTTCAGTCGGCTTTGGCGGTCAATGATTCTGTGTTTAGCATCTTACAGTCGTTAAAAGCGAACGGCACGATTCGAAGCTTTTCGTCGGTGGGGGCATTGGTAACGGCTGAAACAACACAACGCAGAAAAATTGATCATTGGAACACATTTTGGTCACCGGAACGCATAGACAGTACGAAAAAGTTGCTCATTTTAAATGGGGAACGCTTCGGATTTAAACCAACGACGTTTCAGCAGTTTTATAAAACACTCGAAGGTGATTTCTCTACCCGCTCTGTAGCCGACTATCGTGAACTAAATACCTTCGCGATCGATGATTTTATTACTTCCGAAGCAGCAATTACAACCATTATGTCTCCCGTAAAATTAGATGAAACCAATGTGCAAAAGGTCAAGGAGGTTTTTTCAGAAATACCACAACTCGTGCTTATAGATAGACAAGAATTGAATGAGGATCTACTAGGCAATCTAAAGGACGAATTTAATTCGCTAATCGTTTACAGCCTGTGCGCGGTGGTACTGTTATTAGTGCTTTTTTATCGAAATTGGCGTCTAACGCTGGTAACTGCGATCCCTATTTTGCTTTCTTGGTTTATTACCATAGGCGTTATGGGCGTGTTCAAATTCGACTTTAATATTTTCAATGTAATAATTTCAACCTTTATCTTTGGATTGGGAGTGGATTACAGTATTTTTATTACCAACGGTTTGCTACGAGAGAACACGACTAATTCAAACGCATTTATGACACATAAAACCTCTATTATACTGTCGGTTCTTACCACCATGTTGGGAGTGGGTGTGCTTGTTTTTGCAAAACATCCCGCTTTATATTCGTTGGCAGTAGTATCGATTATTGGGATAGGTACTACAATGTTGGTTGCTTTTATTTGTCAACCCATATTGTTTCAAGTTCTTGTAAAGGACCGGGCAACACAAATATCAAAATAAGCAGATGGGAACGATTAAGACCATTCCGATAGCGCGTGTAAAAAACATCACCAAAGAAACGTTTGTAAAAGAGTATTATAAGCCACAACGCCCTGTTCTTATTGAAGATCTCACCAGATCTTGGCCGGCCTATGAAAAATGGAACCTAGACTACATTCAAAGCTTGGCCGGAGACCAAATCGTACCACTATACAATAATGAACCTACCAAGGGTCGGAAAAAATCGGTTGTGCCTGCTAAAAAAATGAAACTGTATGACTATATAGAAATTTTAAAATCAGGTCCTACCGATCTTCGAATGTTCTTTTATAATGTGTTGCAGAAAATGCCCGAGCTGACCAAAGATTTTTCTTATCCGGATATAGGGCTGCCTTTCTTTAAAAAACTACCGGTGATGTTCTTTGGCGGAAAAGGTTCTAAGGTGTTGGCGCATTACGACATGGATTTGGCAGATCTGCTTCATGTACACTTTCATGGGGAGAAGACAGTAACGCTATTTCGTCCGGATCAAGCAAAATACCTATATAAAGTCCCTTTCACTGTACATAATTTGGAAACCATCGATATGGATAATCCCGATTTTACCAAATATCCCGCTTTGCAACAAGTAGAAGGGATCTCAGTAACTATGAAACACGGTGATGCCCTTTATATGCCAAGCGGATATTGGCACTATATCACCTATCTAAATGGGGGCTTTTCGATAACATTAAGAGCTTTCCCTCGCCATCCAAAAAAATTAGCCAAACTGTTCTCCAATTTGCTTTTTATGCGCAATTTCGAAAATATAATGAGGCGTACATTAGGACAAAAATGGATCGATTATAAAGAGAATAGAGTCGTTGCTCGATTAAATCGGCGTTACTCAAAACAACAGCATGATTAAAAAGTTTGCATCATTTTTACCCCTTCTTGCGTTGTTGCTTTCGTTACTGTTTGTTTCCTGCGGAATCAATAGGTCGCTAAAGCATCGTCCGGACCTTTCACAGTACAATAGTGAGGAACCCGTGAAGACGGTTGTAAATGATTCTACTTTTTTCGTCGGAAACAGTTTTCTTACTAAGAACCAACACGGGCTATGGGAAATGTATGTTGAAGGCGATGCCTTAGAACGCGGACTGCGAATGGGAAGTCTTACTGAAGCGTTACTGCAAAAGCAGGAAGCGGTGTTCTTAAATAAGGTGAACGAATTAGTACCGTCCCCATCCAAACAAAAATTTCTTCGGAAGTTCTTATCATGGTACAATCGAAAACTACACCTTCATATAACTCCCGAGTATCAAGCCGAGATCTATGGCGTTTCCAGATTTGCTTCCAACGAATTCAACGAAATTGCACCGCCCTACCTTAGGGCTATGTATCTACATGGAGCTCATGATATTGGTCACGCTTTGCAGGACTTGGCGTTGGTTGGTTGTACCTCTTTTGCGGTCTGGGACGATAAAAGCGCCGATGGGCAGTTGCTAATAGGCCGAAACTTTGATTTCTATGCAGGTGATGCTTTTGCCGAAGAGAAGATCATAGCATTTGTAAATCCGGAACACGGTTATAAATTTATGTCGGTGACCTGGGGTGGAATGATCGGAGTAGTTTCGGGTATGAACGAACACGGCCTCACGGTTACGATCAATGCAGGGAAATCGAAAATCCCCTTGGTCGCTAAAACACCCATATCGTTAGTGACACGAGAGATCTTACAGTATGCTACCACCATAGATGAGGCGATCGATATTGCCAAAAGGAGAGAAGTGTTTGTTTCCGAAGCCATTTTTATTGGAAGTGCCAAAGACGACCGCGCAGCGCTTATTGAAGTGGCCCCTAGGAAGTTTGGAGTGTATGAGGTCGAAAATTCGGCAAATCAATTGATCTGTTCAAATCATTTTCAAAGTGAAACCTATGTGAACGACCGCCGTAATCGCAAGACCATAGAAGAGAGTCACACCCAGTACCGATTTGATCGAATGGAAGAATTATTAGATAACGCCCAAAAGATCGATCCCGCTCTCGCAGTTTCTATTCTTCGGAACAAAAAAGGATTGAACGATAAAGATCTAGGGTATGGAAATGAAAAGGCGATCAATCAGTTATTAGCACATCACGGTATTGTTTTTCAACCGGAAGAGCGACGCGTATGGATATCCACAAATCCGTATCAATTAGGAGAATTTGTTGCTTACGACTTAGATGATGTCTTTGCCAATCGCAGCGGCAACCCTTCCGAAGTAAGCCTTTCTATACCTGCCGAAACCATTGCGCAAGATCCGTTCGTTGATAGCGACACTTTTGCTCAATACGAGGAATACCGTACACTTGAACGCAAATTTGAAAATGCATTGGACGGTGAGAGCCATACCTTAAAAACACAAGAAGCCGAACAACTCATCGCGCTCAACAGCGCTTATTGGAAGGCATATTACTTGGCCGGTCGTTATTATTACGATACAGAAAATTATGATCGTGCTGTAGAAAAATTATCGATTGCCGTACAAAAAGAAATACCTTCGCTGGCAGAATTGGAAGAGGTGGAAAAATACCTTCGGAAGGCGAAACGTAAACATTCTAACCAATAGGTGCTAATGAAAATACCAACTATTGAATTACGATCGAGAGCAGACATCAAGGCGTTTCAAGAAGAAAAATTGAAACACCTATTAGAATATCTGTTTGCGAATTCTCCCTACTATCAACGTATCTTTAAGCAGCATCAAATTGAGGTCTCGTCCATACGGTCGTTAGAAGATCTGCGAAAGATTCCGTTTACTACCAAGGACGATCTACAACACTACAACGAAGAATTTTTATGTGTATCACACAAAGAGATAATCGATTATGTGACTACTTCTGGTACTCTGGGCGAACCGGTTACTGTTGCATTAACGGACGCCGACCTCGACCGTCTTGCATATAATGAAGCTATTTCCTTTGCTTGTTCGGGTATTACTGCCAATGATACCATACAATTAATGACGACCATAGATCGTCGATTTATGGCCGGTCTCGCGTATTTCTTAGGGGCTCGAAAATTAGGCGCCGGTATTGTTCGTGTTGGCTCCGGTGTTCCCGAATTACAATGGGACAGTATTCTAAAATTTAATCCAACGTATTTGGTATGCGTTCCTTCTTTTCTTCTGAAACTGATCGACTACGCAAAGCAACATGATATTTCACTTTCAGAAACGAGTGTAAAAGCAGCCATTTGTATTGGTGAACCCATTCGTGAAGCCGACTTTGGTTTAAACCTGTTGGCTAACAATATTAAAGAAGCTTGGGATATCGAGCTATACGCTACTTATGCATCTACCGAAATGAGTACCGCATTTAATGAATGTGCAAGCCATCGCGGAGGTCACCAGCACCCGGAATTGATCATTACCGAAATAGTAGATGAGAATGATGTGCCTGTCGAGGAAGGGGTAGCCGGCGAATTAGTGATCACTACCTTAGGAGTTGAAGGAATGCCGTTACTCCGATTTAAGACCGGAGATATTGTGGAAGCACATACAGATGGTTGTGAGTGTGGTAGGAACACGCCTCGACTTGGTCCGGTTTTAGGGAGGAAACAGCAAATGATAAAGTATAAAGGAACCACCTTATATCCGCCGGCCCTTTACAATGTGTTACATCATTTTACCGAGATTGAAACCTTTGTAATAGAGTTGTTTCAAAACGAGCTCAACACCGATGAGATACGAATAAAGATTGCGGTCGAGCAACCTTCCGAAGCATTGACCCAAAAGATCATAGATCATTTTAGAGCTAAATTAAGAGTACGTCCCACCATAGCGTTTTGTACGGCAGCAGAAATAGACTCGATTCGACAACCGGCTATGAGCAGAAAACCTGTTTGGTTGATCGACACCCGAAACAAGCATTAATCGTTGATCGGAATACGCTCGCTCAACAGCCGCCATGTATATCCAAGATCACTAGTCTCATCTAGGTCAAAAACGGAATAGTACCTTAGCATGTAATTAGGATTTTCGGGATCTACGCGTATGGGAACCAAGGTGTCGCTCATATTGTCTTTATGGATCGCGAAGCTGTTCACAACCATAGACCATTGACCGTTTTTTAATTGATAGAGGTAATATTTGTTAAAGACGGGATCTTTTATTTTGGCCGTTACAAGCAAGAGGTCGCTTTCAAATTCGGGAAACCGCAGCATGCTCAAATTGGCACCATAGGTCTTTGGAATTTTGATGGTAGGTGCCTTATTCGATTCGAACGAAATGATCGCCAATCCGTTTCGTTTATCGATCTTTTCTACGAAGGCATAGAATGGAACATTGCCTGCTTCATAATTAGCGGTAACAGCACCTTTAGGTAAAACCGGTTTAATTGGGACCACCTCTACCTCGTCTTCGACCTCGGTTTCTTCTGTAGGGTCGTTGCCTATCACGTTCTTATTCTTTTGCGGCGGAGTGCCGCAATTTAGAAATAGTAGGCATATTCCAATTCGAAAGAGATGCTTCATTAGATCTTAAATGTGATCACTGGCATGTTAGCATGGTTTACCATATCTTCACTTATACTTCCGTTAAAGAAATGCGACAGTCCTTTACGACCATGGGTGCTCATACCCACTAATTGGGCATTGGTTTCTTTGGCGAAATTGAGAATTCCTTTTTCTACCGAATTGTCATTGTAAACATTTAAACTGTAATTTTCAACATTGGATCCTTTTACGAAATCCTGCATCATTTTCTGTGCTTCGGAAGAAGTTTTAAATCCGGCAGGCGTGTTCACATACAGTAAGTTGATCTTAGCCCCAACGGTCTTTGCAAATTTTTGAGCTTCCTCAAAACTTTTTTTACATTCTGAAGAGAAGTCGGTAGCAAAAACAAAATTGTCGACATCGAAAGAAGGGTGTTCGTTCTTTATAACGAGTACCGGGATTTTAGAAGTGCGAACAACTTTTTCTGTATTACTTCCAATAAACATTTCTTTAAATCCACTAGCTCCGTGTGAGCCCATGATGATCAATTCGATATCGTTGGTGCGTACGGCTTCGGAAATATCGTCGTAGATCTCTCCATGACCAATGGTCTGGTACACCGGTACATCTTGAAGAAATGGTTTTTTGAGGGTTTCTTCAAAGTGTTTTTCGGCCAATTTTATAAAGTACAACGCTTCGGGTAGACTTCCGGTACTTCCAGAATTAGCCAGGTGTAACGGCATTTCCATAGAGTGCAGCAAAAAAATCTCACTATCGTGTTTTTTTGCCATTTGAGCCGCTACTTTCAAGGCATTGTCTGCCTGCGGAGAGAAATCGGAAGGTACTAAAATTCGTTTCATACAAGATCTAATTTGAAGTTGGTTTAATAGCATTAAGGTACAAAAATAAATCAGGGCGCAGTCGTTTTTATAATCGTAAAATTTGTAGTATATTTGCAGCGAATTTGATATGCAACGAGTTGAGGGGACGGAAAGTCCCCTCTTTTTATAGCCAAAAATGATGCAGGAAAAAGTTTTACCATTGTTGGAGCAGGCCTTAGCCGATAATCCATCGCTGTTTTTAATTGATGTGAGAATTTCTGAAAATAATCAGATTCGCGTTATAATAGACGGTGATAATGGGGTGACTGTGGAAGATTGTATAGCCGTGAGTCGTGCCATAGAGCACAACCTCGATAGAGAGACCGAAGATTTTTCGTTAGAGGTGATGTCTGCGGGTGTTTCGGAACCGTTAACACTTCCGAGGCAATACAAAAAGAACGTAGGAAGAAAGCTAAAGGTGAAGACGGAAGCGGGTGAAACCATAGAAGGAGAACTCACCCAAAGTGATGAGGATACAGTAACCTTGCAGTGGAAGGCAAGAGAACCAAAACCGGTTGGAAAAGGAAAAGTAACCGTTCAAAAAGAAGCGGTGTTACCATATAAAGAGATTGTTGAAGCAAAAGTGATGATAACATTTAATTAATAATGACATGGAAAATTTAGCGTTAATTGATTCTTTTTCAGAATTCAAGGACGATAAACTGATTGATAGAGTAACGCTGATGGCGATACTTGAAGACGTTTTTAGAAACGCGTTAAAGAAGAAATATGGTAGTGATGACAATTTTGATATCATTATCAATCCCGATAAAGGAGATTTAGAGATCTGGAGAAACCGTGTGGTTGTTGCCGATGGTGAAGTAGAAGAGCCAAATGAAGAGATTTCTTTAACGGAAGCTCGTAAGATTGAAGCGGATTTTGAAATTGGTGAGGATGTTTCCGAAGAGGTAAAATTAATCGACCTTGGACGTCGTTCTATTTTGGCATTACGTCAAAATTTGATCTCCAAGATCCACGAACACGATAACACCAATATTTACAAGCAGTTTAAAGAACTGGAAGGAGAGATCTATACGGCCGAAGTTCATCACATTCGTCATCGTGCCGTAATTTTACTAGACGATGAAGGAAATGAGATCATTCTTCCGAAGGACAAACAAATTCCTTCCGACTTTTTTAGAAAAGGAGATAATGTTCGTGGAATTATTGAAAGTGTGGAACTTAAAGGGAACAAGCCGGCAATTATCATGTCGAGAGCAAACCCATTGTTCCTTGAAAAATTATTTGAACAAGAGATCCCGGAAGTGTTCGACGGACTTATTACCGTTAAGAAGGTGGTGCGTATCCCCGGAGAAAAGGCTAAAGTGGCGGTAGACTCCTACGATGATCGTATCGATCCTGTGGGTGCCTGTGTGGGTATGAAAGGTTCAAGAATTCATGGCATTGTTCGTGAATTAGGAAATGAGAACATCGATGTAATCAATTATACTAATAACTTACAGTTGTTTATCACAAGAGCGTTGAGCCCTGCAAAAGTGACCTCTATCAAATTGAACGAGGAGACGAAACGCGCCGAAGTAATTCTTCGACCTGAAGAAGTAAGTAAGGCCATTGGTCGTGGTGGACATAACATTCGTTTGGCGGGACAACTTACTGGTTACGAGATCGACGTATTGAGAGAAGGTGCCGAGGAAGACGTAGAATTAAGAGAATTCTCTGATGAGATCGAAGGATGGATCATCGATGAATTCCGTAAAATTGGTCTGGACACAGCTAAAAGTGTGTTAGAGCAAGATATTCATGATTTGGTGAAGCGAACCGACCTAGAGGAAGAAACGATCGCCGAAGTTATCAACATATTAAAAGAAGAATTTGAAGAGTAGTTGAAAGTTTAACTACTTTTATATTTATATTACAAAGAAAAGAACAGACCCAATTTATGGCTGAAGTAAAAACAATGAGGCTTAACAAAGTATTACGGGAATTCAATATCTCTCTTGATCGTGCCGTGGAATTTTTAAGTTCCAAAGGATACGAGGTGGACGCACGTCCAACCACGAAGATCACGGGTGAAGAATACCAAGTGCTTTTTGATGAATTCCAAACCGACAAAAGTAAGAAGATAGAATCGAAAGAGGTCGGTGAGGAAAAGCGAAAAGAGAAAGAAGAGCTTCGCCTAGAACGGGAACGTGAGCTTGAAGAAAAGCAGAAGAAGGAAGCTCCCGAAGTGATAAAGGGAGAAGCCAAACTCGACGGACCGAAACAAGTAGGGAAGATCGACCTGGATGCTAAAAAGAAAGAAGTCAAGACCGAAGAGGTCAAGGAAGAGAAGGCTAAGGAAGAGAAAGTCGAGAAAAAGGAAACGCCTAAGGCCGAGGCCAAGGTAGAAAAACCTGCTGCTAAATCGGAAGAAGCCGAAAAGCCAAAGGCAAAGGCGCCCGAGAAAAAAGCCGAGAAAGAAGATGCCAAACCTGCTAAAGCAAAGGAGGAGCCTAAAGAAGAAAAGCAGGAGGAAGCCGAAGGGGGTAACAAGATCGTCGAGACCAATTACAAAAAATTAGACGGACCGAATTTTACAGGCGAAAAGATCGACCTGTCGAAATTTAAAAAGCCTGAAAAGAAAAAAGATAAGAAAGACGATAAGAAGTCTGAAAAGAAAGGACGTCGTCGTCGTATAAGTAAAGATACTTCAAAAGGTGGTGGAAACTACCGAGACAATCGAGGCAAAGGAAGAGGACGTTCTAACGTGCCTAAAGAAGAGCCGAGCGAGGAAGAAGTGCAAAGACAAGTTCGGGAGACCCTTGAAAAACTTCAAGGAAAGTCTTCTAAAGGTAAAGGAGCCAAATACAGAAGAGAGAAGCGTGATAGTCACCGTCAAAAGACAGAGGACGAACTGGCACAACAAGAAATGGACAGCAAATTGCTAAAAGTAACCGAGTTTGTTACTGTAAGTGAGGTTGCTACCATGATGGATGTTCCTGTTACCAAGATTATCTCTGCGTGTATGTCCCTCGGAATGATGGTGACCATGAACCAGCGCCTCGATGCAGAAACTTTATCGATCGTAGCCGATGAATTTGGGTACGATGTTGAGTTTATTACAGCCGATATTGAAGAATCCATCCAAGAAGAAGAGGATGCTCCGGAAGATCTCGAGCCTCGTGCACCAATTGTTACAGTAATGGGTCACGTAGATCACGGTAAAACGTCATTGTTGGATTATATTCGAGAAGAGAATGTGATCGCCGGTGAGTCTGGTGGAATCACACAACATATTGGGGCCTACGGAGTGCAGTTAGAGAATGGTCAGAAGATCGCATTCTTAGATACTCCGGGTCACGAAGCGTTTACCGCCATGCGTGCCAGAGGAGCACAGGTAACCGATCTTGCTATTATTGTAGTAGCAGCAGATGATGATATCATGCCTCAAACCAAAGAGGCAATAAGCCATGCACAGGCGGCTGGAGTGCCAATCGTGTTTGCTATTAACAAAATTGATAAACCTACAGCCAACCCCGATAAGATCAAAGAAGGCTTAGCCTCTATGAACTTATTGGTTGAAGACTGGGGTGGTAAAATTCAATCACACGATATTTCTGCAAAAACAGGAGAAGGTGTGAACGAACTATTAGAAAAAGTACTGCTAGAAGCAGAATTATTAGAGCTAACAGCGAATCCGGATAAACCTGCTAATGGAACTGTAGTAGAAGCGTTCTTGGATAAAGGTCGTGGATACGTTTCCACTATCTTGGTACAAGGAGGAACGTTGCGAATAGGTGATTATGTATTGGCAGGACAGCACAGTGGTAAGGTAAAAGCCATGCACGATGAGCGCGGAAATAAAATCAAGAAAGCAGGACCTTCCACACCGGTATCTATATTAGGTCTGGATGGAGCGCCGCAGGCAGGTGACAAATTCAATGTATTTGAGGACGAACGCGAAGCTAAAGATATTGCCGGTCGTCGTACACAATTACAACGCGAACAATCTGTAAGAACACAACGCCATATCACATTAGATGAGATTGGTCGTCGTATTGCCCTAGGAGAGTTTAAAGAGCTCAACATTATCCTTAAAGGTGATGTGGACGGATCTGTTGAAGCCTTGACCGACTCGTTCCAAAAGCTATCTACGGAAGAAATCCAAGTAAATATAATACATAAGGCGGTAGGACCAATAACCGAAAGTGATGTGTTGTTGGCTTCGGCCTCAGATGCGATTATCATCGGATTTAATGTGCGACCTATGGGTAATGCTCGTCAAATCGCCGATAAAGAAGAGATCGATATTAGAACCTATTCGATCATCTACGATGCGATCAACGATCTCAAAGATGCGATGGAAGGAATGCTCTCTCCTGAAATGAAGGAAGAGGTAACCGGTACCGCAGAGATCCGTGAAACATTTAAGATTTCCAAGGTCGGTACCATCGCAGGTTGTATGGTACTTACCGGAAAGATCTTTAGAAATTCCGGTATCCGTTTGATCCGCGAAGGAGTTGTTGTACATACGGGTGAATTAGACTCGTTAAAACGATTTAAGGATGATGTGAAAGAAGTTTCTAAAGGGTACGATTGTGGTATTCAGATCAAGAACTATAACGATATCAAGGAAGGCGATACAATAGAAGCGTTCCAAGAAGTTGCAGTAAAGAAGAAATTAAAATAAGAAGTTTTTCTTCGGAAGAAAAGCGCTCGCCATTGGCGAGCGCTTTTTTTTTATTGTCATCTCGAATTGTCATCTCGAACGTAGGTGAGAGATCTCTCTTGGAGTGATAATGTAGTTGTAAGATTCTTCGCTTCGCTCTGAATGACAGTTATATGTCATCTCGAACGTAGGTGAGAGATCTCTCTTGGAGTGATATTTTGTAAGATTCTTCGCTTCGCTCTGAATGACATGAGATTCTTCGCTTTGCTCTGAATGACAGTGCGGATCACAGCAAGCTTACTTGCGGCGTTCAGGCTTTAGGATAAAAGCAGAACTAAAATTATCTTGAATGGCAAGTAAGGCACGATCGGCGTCTAACCGACTGCTAAAATTTCCAACCCAAACCTTATAATTAGGTGTTTCATACTCGATAGAAGCGGGCCAAGTTCCATACAAACCACGGTATTTTTTTATGATCGAATTCGCGCGATTTAACTCTCCATAATACAACTGTATGGTGTACCCATCACTTAATTTATTGTCCTTTTCCAGTGACTTCTTTAATTCTAATAATTGTGGGATTTTCCCATCTTGATTTATAGTGACACTGCCCGATTGTCCAAAAGTTGCTTCCGAAGCGAACAGGGCTAAAAAACTGAAAATAAATAGGTTACGATATATTGTAGAATTCATGGGTTTGTATGTTTAGTGCAAATGTAAATCTTATTAACTTCCGAAGTGATAAAAATATTATTTAGAATAAATATAAATTAACGATTAACAC
>NZ_QOLC01000047.1 GCF_003333325.1 Candidatus Ulvibacter alkanivorans
TGCATTATCACGTTACCAGATCGTCATGAGGATAGTGAATACCGGCTTCGTTTGCTACTCTAAATATATGATATTTAATTAAATAGCTGGGCTGTTTTTTCTGAAATTGAAGCTTTAAGCGAGTAATTTTTTTGCGATCCTCTCTATCGTATTCCAGTTTCGGGTGGTGATTTCCTGTCCAAATTCACGTTCAAGACGCTCCATTGCTTTAGGTGTTTTTACTTCGGAAAGATCTATAACGCTGAAAATAGCACGGTCGGTCTTAAGAAGAATTGTAAAGGATGCATCTGCGCTTTGCCACGGAAGCTCCAACGTTGACGTAACGTTTTTCTGAAGCAATGAAACATACCTACGTATCGATTTTGTAAGCGTTACCTTTTTGAAAGGTTCTAGAGCAATAAGTGCTGTTAGTTCATGTAGAGTGAATACAATTGTAGGGACAGAAAAATGAAAGATACGCTCTAAATGATCTGCGATTTGATGGGCGAGGGAAGCGGTAGGTTGGGTCGTGGCGGTAAAAATAATGTTACCTGAATTCAATACAGTGATTACATTCGTGCACCCTAATTGCTGTAATTCCTGTTTTAATTGTCCCATGGGAAGCTTGTGATGCCCACCTACATTTATACCTCTTAAAAATGCGACATAGGTTGAGGTAGTAATCATAGCTTTAGAATGTTGGATTCTTAAACCACCAAATGTACGTAAAGGTACCGTAGTTTCTAAAATAACATACAAGGGGTAATGAGCATATTAACTTCCTGCGAAAGGCGTTCCGAAGATACCTACAGCCAACTCGGCCCAAACTAATAGAAAAAGTCCGATGATCACAACTAGCATAAGGATGCGGTGTTTGGTTTGTGTAACCTTTCGCATCACGAGCTCACACAGCAATCCTGCACCCACCAAAAGTATGCCCATGATAAGAAAGTCGGTAGCCGACCAATTTACTTCGTCTGTAAACTGCATGGCAACCAATGGGATAAGTAAAAGCCCAACAATTACTACCAAGATGCTTATAAGTCTTTTGTTCTTCATGATAAAAAATTAAAAGTTTAAAAAGTACTTTGAAATACAAAGTAAATATACAATAAATTTAGATTTACTGTGACTTCTGAATAAAAAAAATTAACTATTTAGTGTAAATCTGTAGGCCAGGGACCGCTTTTAGTGACCCTGTAGATAGATTTTTTATTCGCTCCGGTAGTAGAGGGTTCATAGCGAAACAGGCCCATATGCCCGCCAAGCCATATGCGTCCTTTTTTATCTTCATAGATGTCTTGTACAGCGTTACTGGTGAGTCCGTGTTCTGTGCTGTAGTTCCTAAATTGTGTGCCGTCATACCGATACACACCAAATCCTTCAGCAGGAAACCAAATGTTCTTTTTACTGTCTTCAAATAGACTCCAAACTTCATTTCCCTGTATGACGCCTGTTTCAGTAAAGTTTATGAATGCCTTTTGCCCGGGAGTGCGTAGTTCAGTGGGGGTGAAGCGACTTACCCCTTTATGGTGGGTGGCAAACCAAATGTTTCCGAAGCTATCCTCCAACAGATCATTTACGATATTATTAGCAAGTCCATCCTTTTTTGAGAGATTGGTCAACGTTGTGCCGTCATATACAAAGGCACCCTTATTAGTAGCAAACCACATGTTACCAGAACGATCCTGCATGATGTCATGAACCAACTTGGTGCTGCTCACCCCACGAGTGTGATCTACAGGTGTTTCAGGAAGTGTAAAAGAACTGAAACCATCACCGTTGAAAATGCTCACGCCCCCATAGGTGCCTATCCAAAGTAGTCCTGCGGCATCGATTTTTAGCGTCCATATATCATTGTGTGCTAATCCGTCCTGCGTTGTAAAATTTTTGAACGATGTACCATCAAATTGCGTAAGACCGCTATCGGTGCCAAACCATAGGTTGCCTAAGGTATCTTCTACAATTCCTCGTACCGCTACGCCACCAAAACCTTCGTTTATAGAAAATTGTTCGATCGTTGTACCGTTGTACCGAATCACACCGTCGCCATTGGTGCCAAACCATAAGTTACCATTTCCATCTTGGAAGATTCGACGTACGAACATACTTAATGGTGGCGCTTCGTAGGTAGAAGGCTGCAATAATTGGAGATCGTAATTGGTGGTGGACGTATCTATGTCTTGTTGAATAGTACGCTGTGTATTGGGTACTGGATCAGACTGTTTCTTAGGCGGAGCAGTACATGAAACACTAAACACTATTAGTAGTGTCCAAATAAAAAAGTGATGTCCTACAAAAGGGGTGTGTTGTTTCATAAAGTAATTCATTTGCCAGTGTTGTGTTACTATTTTTAACTGCTCATGAATGGTTTCCGAGGTAAATAGTGCGTTTTAAAACTAATCGAAAACCAATTCTTCATAAATAAACATATCTGATATCGATTCCACATTGCCTAAATATTCCTTGCCTCGTAACCTTTTTACTGTATGTGCATCGAGCGCTTCATCGGGATAAGCTGTAATTAGTTGTTGAAGGGATTCTTGCTCCAGTTCATCCTCGATCGGGTGTAGCCAATGGTCTTCTAGTTCGATAGGTAAGATGACCGGCATTCGTGGTCCTTTTAATTTCGGATTGTTATGTATTTTTTCCATTGTCTTATTGCCGGCAGTGGTTACAATAGAAAATGTCTTCAGTACCCCACCTGTTTCTTCGTCTTGCCATTCGCTCCAAAGTCCTGCAAGTGCTAAGGGTTCTTCGTCTTTGCGAAAAATGTAGAAAGGATAGGTCTTTCCATTGTAGTGATGATGTTCGTAAAATCCGTCCACATAAACTATACAGCGATGATTCTTGGCCGATTCGCGAAACGAAGGCTTATCGAAAATTGTCTCTCCTCTGGCATTTAATGTATTATTCCATAACTTTTTTCGCTGTTCGTTGTCTCGCACCCAATGTGGAACCAATCCCCAAGAGGCAACTTCGGGAAAAGCAGGGGAGCGGTTCGTATAGATCAATAGCTCCGGATGATCAAAACCGGAAGTATGATGAATAGGCAGATCGGTTAATGGCGCTAATTTTTCGATGATCTCTTCAATGGCTTGAAGGTCGTTCTTTCGTCTCGCTCTGTTTAATTGAGCTTCTAAACTTGCTTTAATATCGTAGCACACGGTATTCTATTTTGGCTATTTCAGTAAGGGTGATCGCAATTGCGAGGAATTGTTCTGAGGTTAGCAACTAAAGATACATTTTTCCGAAGAAACAAAAATTCAACAATCGAACTTTTGGGTATTAAAATTGGGGTTAGATTGCTCCAAGCATCCAAAACGCTGTCGATATCTTTTAATCTTTAAAATAATGCCGATTCCCATTTGGCGTTGTTCTACTAACCCTTGCCTCGTTGTTCGCAGCATATTCCAGTACCCACAATGTGCCATCGGGAGTAAACATGCCGCCAGAAACCGACCAACCGTCTTGAGCCGTGTACACAGTAGATTTATTACCGGCTGTATCTATCTTTATCACCTTTCTGGCACCAAACAAGGCTACATAAAGCTGTTGATCACGATCGGTCCAAATGCCATAGGCATAATGATGATCTCCCACCGATTGAAAAACTGCTCCCTTTTGTTTCAAATTCGCATCCACTGTAGATACAAGGCCGGTAGGGGATATTTTTTTAAGTTGAAGACGGTCGATCACGTATATGTTTTTATCGTCTTCGGAAAAGTACATCCAACGAATATCTTCAAACTTATGGTCGCTTAACACCAACTGTTTTCCATCGGAATCTTCTTTCATTAGGATATCATGCCCGTTTTGTTCTTCGGAAAAATAGGATGCACCGGTAGCATCACGAACTAACGTGGTATTTGAAAGGAAGCCTTCTACAGTAGGGATACTTACTTCTAACTTTCCATTAATAGGTAAACACCACACATAGTTATACCATCGATCTGAAGCGCCGCCTTCATACCATTCATGTTCACCATATAACGTATCATCGGCATCTATATAAAGTTCATGTGTATGTACATTTTCTACCGCAATAGAGACCTCACCATTTGGAGTGATCTTCCAAACGTGATTCAGATCTGTGTAATATACCGTGCCATGACTGTTGGCAACAATGCCAATGCCCGGGTGAGCTGTAACCGTAGCTGCGAATAACAGCAAGCCAATAATTGTAAGTTGTATTTTGAACATACGCTCTTTTTTTAGTATCTAGCTATTTAACTATACTATAAATAGGGTAGTTAATTATCTCGTTCTAGATCTTCTTATTTCCCATAAAATTTCTCAAAGGCATTATAAGCGGCTAAGTGCAACGCATCGCCGTGGGTTTTGTTCTGTAAAAAGTCAAAGAAAACCTCTGTGTGCTCTGCTCTTTCGAGCCGTAATTTTTTATAGAGTTCATTGGCGGTTCGTTCCATTACGGGTCCTTCCTTTCCTACGGCAACGTATATTTTTTTAGGGGATCGCGGCGATTTAGGTTCAATTTGTAGTAATTTCTCATCGTCCCACCACAAACTCGGACTCACAATAATGTAATGATCGAAGGTATCAGGAACTTTGAATAAAATTTCGGTGGCAACTAAACCTCCCAATGACTGCCCTATTATAGTGCTATGTTCTTCAGTTCGAAACGTAGCCTTTACAAATGGAATGACCTCATTTGTAAGGAACCTTATAAACGATTCGGATTTTCCGGAGGTAGGAAATTCTTCCTGGTCTAATTTATTCCGCGACGGATAGGTGAAATCTCTTTTTCGATCGGTATTTCCTATTCCCACGACTATCGACTCTGGCAGTAAATTGATCCAAGAAAAGGTTCCAAATTGCACAAGACCGCTAATATGAATGAAATCCTCGTCCTTAGAACCATCTAATAGATAAATGACCGGATAATTTTTCTGTGGTTGCTCTTTATAATTGGCAGGGAAATAAATATTGAGGGTTCGATTCTCGTTTAATACCGTCGAATTAATTGTATAGGTAGATCCAAGTACAAAATCGCTTTGGCTTACCACTTCCGGAAGTTTTTGTCCCAGTAAAGTGGGGAAGCTAAATAAACATAATACAACAAATACGCGGTCCGTTGTAACGAGTCGAGTGAACAATTGGACTATAGGAAGTTCTTGGATATGTGTAGGCATCATGCTTCTAATTCGGTGGTGATAATTTTTATGAGGTTCTGTATGTATTCAATAAGCTCTTTATGCATTCCGGCAATAAAGCTATTATTCATCATGGCGAGCCTGAGACCATTCTTGAATAATTCGTTATTGTGTTGCAATTGGGCATCGGCAATTAATTTAGAGTGCTCTGAGCTAGGAATGTCCTTATATCGTAATCGCTTCGGAAAACCATACGTTGGTGTGGTGAGGTCGAAAAATGCAAGGGCAGTTATGTTGTGTATGTTTACATCGTACAGGTATTCTTCGTATTCTCGTCTCATATGGTGCTCTCCCAAGGCAATATTGGCATATAACTTATCCAGCTCTAATAGACCGTTCTTAATAGAATCATTTTTAAGCAAGCTTAAATTTCCCGAGCTAATCAATTCCTTAAACGTGTTATTGGTAGGCACAAAAGCCTTCCAAATAAAAACAGTTTCATAGGTATCGGTATAGTCTTGAACTTCTTCGATCGTACTTGGAGCTTTCGAATATAACAAGGTAGCGCAATGATCGGCTCGCGTAAAATGAAAGGTTGCAAATTGCTCACTATTGCTAATTTCATTCTGTAAATCGGTTCTAAGATTTCTAAGGTATTTTAGTTCTTTGGCGCGTTCCTTTCTGTTTTCGTTCCAATTATTAATGGACAAGGCAATAAGGATTCCAACGACCACCAAAAAGATTTCTCCCACGGCATACGTCAGATATTTTGTAGTTTTGCCGTTGTGTATTAAACGATATCGAATGCTTCGGAAAAATTTGATCATGCGTCGAACATTTCGTTAAACCTGTAACACTTTTAGTACCTTAAAATTTTAATTACTTCGTCCTTTATATGAAGATAATACAAGCCGGAAGGGAAGCTTGACAGATCGATCTGCTTGTTCGCCCCCACTAGGGATCCGCTCGATACACCTACTCCTAACGATGAAAAAAGGTCGTATTCAACATCTTCGTGAATTGCTACGTTCACCATATTTTTTGTTGGATTCGGAAAGACGCCAATTGCGAGCACTTGATCATTAACATTTAAAAGTTCACATTCAAAATCTTGTTCTACTTTAGAGGCAGCCGGAGGATCAACCAAAAGGTCTTCGGTTAGCAAGCCGCAGTAACAGTTATTGTCTTCTACATAAAGGTTTAACCATGAAAGCGCAATTTGTCCCACTGCACCATTTCCGCCATTAGGACTATTTGCAACAGAATGATCACCGTTTGCAACTTCAAACAGCAGTTTATTCGTGGTTTCTGGAGTTATGTTATAGTGAATATCGGCATGTTGTCCGGGTTGAGCGACCGTATCGTTTTCACCGCTGAAAATTAATACCGGACTTTGGTGGTCGAGCTGCGGATCGATTAGAAACGGACATAAGGCCACGACCCCAGCAATGGTAGGGTCAATTACGGCTGCTCTTTGAGCACCACCACCTCCCATAGACCATCCGCTAACGGCCAATTGATCGAGATTAAGCGCCCCTTCTAGTGGAGACGAACTGCGCGTGTTTTCTTGTCGGATGGTTTCGAGCGCATCGAGTAGCGCAATCGCTCGAGCTTCCGGAAAATCGAATATGGAGTTAGTACCAATAATAATTGTCACGATACCGTGAGAGGCATAAAAAGGTCCCCATTCTTCTACACTGTCCGGAAGTGCGGTAAACCCGGGTACGATCGCAATACTAGCAAATGGTGGTGTTGCTTGTACAGGGTAATATATGGTGGCACCCGAATATTCAGGGCCATTACGTATTCCATCGGCTTCAGTTAGAGTTGCCACTTCGTAAGGGCCGGGGTTCGATAGGCTCTCTACGGTAACTTCATCACATTGTGAATAACCGGCATTACTGAATACAGCGGTAAAAAAAAGTAGAAGTAAAGACAAGTAAAATTGTTTCATCTAAAAGAAATAAATAGGATTAAAGTGATAAAATTTAAACACAACCGAAATCAAATACCTTTATAATTTCATTGGCGAGTTGAAGGTACGATATTTTTTATTTTCGATGGGAATTGTTTTAACCGAACAAGCTGCATCTTACGGCTTTACAAAAAAAAATGAGTGCTTTTCCGAAGAAGACCCATATTCAGTGCTTCTTAATTCCCAAAACCAAATTTTCTAAATGTTAAGTTGATCTGAGGTTGTTTGTACTCCGGATTTAAAGGCAAGGCATGTTCGTACAATTCTTGGCAACCCTCACCCATGTTCAATAAACTGCCTTGGTGGAGTAACAATTCGTGTTCCTTTTGTGTGGCTTTTTCTCGCAAATTAAAAAGGCGTTCTTGGCCCAAACTCACAGAGGCGATCACATTCGTATCACCATAGGCTACCTAATCTGAGTGATAATCTACACCCGAATTACCATCGGGATAATAAAAGCATACACAGGTTTGAAATTGATGCCCCACGACGTTTTATACGCGTTCTTTTATGGTGTACATAGCTAACGACCACTCCGCATTGGAACCCCAAATAGCAGCGGGAAATCGCCCTTGGACAGCTAAGTTTTTATCAACGAACATGAATTTACCATAGCTTTCTTCATAGCATTCACCGTTCGACAATTCTAACGCAAATGGCTGGATTAGTTCTTTGTTATTAATTAGGTTTTGATAAAGCGCTTCGCTTTCGGTCTTGTTCAAGAACGATCTTAGATAATAAGCTTCACAATGTAGATCTAATTTCATAAGGGCTCCGTCAATTTGTACAACTTTTTAAAAGTAATTAAAATTAGGAACACCCATAGCTTTTATTCTTTGTTTAAGATCATGAGCGTAGGGGTGGTTAGCTTCACCGACTCTTTTTCAAGTATGATGTTTACCAAAAGGTCTCGCTGCAAATTGGAGGGTTCAGACCACACGACAAGATCAGTTTTCTCAGAAATATTCTGAATGAGTTGTATTGAGGATGTCTTTTCCTTAGCAATCGTTTTATAGTTGTGAATCGTGACCCCTACTAAGCCAAATTGTTTTTCAATGGCTCGTTTTAGTGATTCTTCACTGGATGTGTCCTCATCATTTTTCAGAAATAAATACACAAAAATTTTAATCGACTTGTTCGTTTGAAGAGTGTATAAGATCGTACTTAGCTTCCTGTTTATCTGCGTCACGTGGAATATTGGGATTGCTATTTGGTTTAATTCTGAAAGTGGTTTTAGGGTTAAGATAAACTGTAGATCGGCTTCGTCGATAAATTGTATTAGTTGTGATTCCATGGTATCACTAAAGATCAATTTAGTATCGAAATTAATCTGTGAATCTTCTAATTGACTTCGAATTTTAGCAAGTTTGGCTTCGGCTTCTTCCCCAAATTCTTCTTCCGATTGTTCCGCTTGAGTTTGCTCCGGAATCTCTTTAAACCCCAGTAACAATAAATTAGAATCAGGTAAGGCTTCTAAAATTGCCTTTGGCGCTTCTTTCTTTTCTTCAGAAATAGCCACTGGAATCAATACGTTCGGATTAAAAAAGGCAGCGTCTATATGTGGTGGCTTGGGCGTATTTAGTTTGAGATCTTTTCTCCTTACAAAAATGAGGTAATAGACAATGGCAAAAAACAATACAGCTATGCTTATTAGAATGGATTCTTTTTGCATAAAGCCGGCTAAGGTCAAACAACTAAGGGCACCAATTGTCGCTACCCATTTCGCTGCAGGAATTCGGAATGAGGGAATGTACCATGCCGGATTTTTAGTCCTAAGTTTGAGGACAGAAAAACAAATGCCGGCGTAAATAATTAAATGTAAAAAGGACGCGACCTCTGCAAAAACTTCCAAACTACTCTTGAACAACAAAACAGCCACTGGAACCGTAATGAATATTAGAGCAATGTGAGGCGTACCGAATCGTGTATTGATCTTGCTGGTACTCTTGCTAATTACACGGTCTTTACTAAGCGCAAACACACCTCTTGAAGCACTAATAATCGAAGCATTGGCACTGGAAAGTGCTGCTAGTAAACCGGCGAATAGGACGATGATATTTCCCCAATTCCCCACTATTTTACGAGCTACTTCTATAGTAGCGGTTTCGCCAAACTGCTTTAACTCTTCCTGCGAAAAGGTTAACACGCAGACGGTCATAATAAATATATATAAGCCCATTGCTATCAGAACGCTACCAATCAAGGATCGCGATAAGTTCTTACTCGGTTTTTTAATTTCTGCTCCAATATTCGCGATTTGAACAAACCCTAAATAAGAAGTAAAAATCAAGGCTGTAGTTGTAAAGATAGAGAGCGTGCCGGCGGGTGCTAATTCGGAAATTGGCGAAGTTTTATTTTTTACCTCAAAATAGTCGATTATCCCATAGCTAAAAATTAGCACCAAGATTATTGTAAGTGTGATCACCATCATGTTTTGAAACCGACTTACTTTCTTTGTTCCAATAATGTTGATAATAAGTAGGACAACAACAAAACAAAAGGAGATGAGCTTTGCATTCGTATCCCAGCCAATATTTAAATCTTGTAAAAATGTTAATGCATATTTACCGAAGGTAACAAGATAGAAAGCACAGGCAAAGATCAATCCTACCCATTGGGAGATCCCGGTAATCGTACCCCAAAATGTACCAAAGGACCTTGAAATAAAAAAATAGCCACCACCACTTTGCGGCATAGCTGTAGCTAATTCGGCGGTGCAGGCCGCGGTAAGTAACGCGATGATCCCGCCAATTAAAAATGAAATTATGGCCGCAAAACCTGCATAACCTCCGGCCAATCCCGGAAAAACGAAAATACCTGCTCCCAACATAGCTCCCAACCCGATGGAAGTAGCCGGCATTAATCCTATCGTCCTTTTTAATTTGTTCGAGTCCAAGTTACACCGATTGTCTTTACACTATAGTATACTAAATTTGTTAGAATTTTCTAGTTCAATTTTCAATTATTCTACATACATATTCACTTGATAGTGGGGTAGGAGCGCGATGCGCTTATTCGTATTTGTTCAGTAGCCCAAAGTCGAACGGCGTCCAAAGACATGCTTTTAAACCACTTTCTTTGAAGCCGGTATTTACCCAGCTATTGCAAGTATTAAAACAGGTGTAGTTGCCTTTGGCCTTGTAAAAATCATCGGTTGCTGTATACCCCATATCCTCCAAGATTATTTTTTCACCCTGTTCGTTCGTTTGAAAAGTGTTTAACAGATACAAACTCAATTGTTCAAACTCTGATTCGCTCACTTCAATTTGTACCCAATTGTGCCGTTTTTCTTGGTACCGCGTTATATGAAGTAAGGTTGGACTTTTTAAGAACATGGCTTTGAACGCATTGTTTATGGTTAGATCGCTCCAGGTTGGTGTGTTGATATAAAAATTTTCATCGCCCCAGCCAAAGCCCAGATATACATCATTTTCTTTGTGTTTTAGGTTGGATAACAGAAGAGTATCCATTTGAGCGATTGGTACAATAATGTTTAAATGAACACCATTGGTATGCAAGTAGATGGTTTTCTCGTAATTCTTCTTTTCCAATTCGCGATCGATCGTAATTGCAGATAATAGTAAAGAAATGAGCACATACGCTACCGGAATGGATAGGATGTAGCAGATCCACTTCATTACGTTCTTTACTAGTTTCATACGATCGAGTTGTTTTTAGGTGGGTTATTTTAGTATTGAATTATGGAGCTTAATTTTTTCTAATGCTTCGGAAGAATTTGATCATCACATTGAAGTAACGGTTCGATTTGAAACAGCATTGTTGTTAGAAGCTGTTTGCGTTTGGTCCAGTTCAGTATGAATTAAGCGGATAATAGACTGAATCTCGTTGTGTAAGTTTTTTCGATAACCCAGGGCTTCATTGGTAAGCACCGATTTAATGCCCATTAGATTTCGCACCTTGGGTTTGTTCATGATTTCTACATAATTATTCGACGGACCTAACGAAATGTTATAATCGGGCAATTTAAATTTAAGTAGGTGAAGAAAGTTCACTTCTTCCACACAGATCTCATCAATCCTAATTTGATGCACGTTCATCCTGTCGAGAATAAGTCGGTCGAGATTAATGATATTTGCATTTAAAACACTGAGTCGGTCTCGAATTATCGGGTTTTTAATAATTGCAATTTTACCTGCATTTTTGAGGTCTGAGTAGGTGTTGATCACCGGTACCTGAATTTCAAAATCCCAAAATGCTTTGTTGAAATATTCGATGGTTTTTGCCTCATCTTTTAAAATAGGGTGAATGGAATCGGTATTAAGGATGGTTTCTATAATGTCTAAATACTTTTGTTCGCTTGCAATATAGGTTGACGAATAAGCCTCTGCCGCTTTTAGATCTTCGAGCAAATTAGCGAGAATAGAAGCTTCGACCTTTCGTTCTTTTCTGGCTTCATTCCAGTTGTTGATCTGTAGTGCGATAAGGATTCCAATTACAACGAGTGCAATCTCTCCAATCGCATATAGGAGATATTTACTGAACCTACCTGCCGGAACGGAGGATTTGTTTTCAGAAATTAATTTCTGTCTAATTCTTCGGAAAAATTTGATCACAGAAGATACGTTTTTCTAAAGATATGACTTTTAATTAATTGATGCTTTAGAATATTGAAGTCAACACTAAAATTGTTGCCATTCCTTTGGAGCTTATTCCTTACCCTGCAGATCGGTAAGTTTTGAAAACGTATGGAGACGGCTATTTTCGCTTTGCGTATAGATCTCGAATCGGGTGAACTGATCTTTCCACACAGCGCTGCCATTTTTATTTTTATACGCCCCTAAATACTTATATTCTTTAATAAGTGAGTCGGTATTAATACCGGGTCCATACGCGAAAATTAAATGCGTTAGCTTCCCTGCACGATCGGGTATGAGCTCTATCGTTTCTGCGCCACCAAAAACATTGTCTTTTAAGAAATACCTGTTATCCTTGCCTATCGTTAGATGTTGCAAGTTGGAAAGCTCGTCACCAAGTTCAATTTTTCCGAAGCGATACAGATCGATATATCTAAAAATATTTTGCTGAGTCGAATCCTTGTTCGCTCCACAGTTTATAAGAAACAAGGCGCAAAAAAGCAGTAATGCTATTGGAGCGGTTTTCATCGTTGTTCGATTTATGATGCCGGTTTAAAGTAGTGGCATTCTTTCAATTCGTTCGTTTCGGCTAATGCTGTAAAATTTGTGGAGTGTGCGTATATATTAGCTTCATCTGCATGAGGCGCATACAATGAAATTGCCTTCCAGTCTCCGCTATAACCGTTTGCATTAAAATGAGAGATCCAATTTTCGGCAGTGATCAACGATAGGTCGTGCTGAAGTTTTTCTCGATCAAATTGAAAAGGTAATTTTAAATACGTGGTGGGTGTAGGCATCTGTTTTCTTCGGAATGCTAATGTAATAAAAGCGCAAGGGTTGCTATTGTAAAAAACTCATTAGTTGCCCATTCCCATGTTACTCATTTCATCCAGACTTTGTATTTCGACACCATCCGGGATGTTTATCTTGTAGTTTGACATGTCGACATTTTCTTTAAAATCAATGCAGGTGTACGTGATGGTTAGTCCTTCTTGCATCTTCAAAATCATTTCTAGGCAAAGTCCCGGGACCTGATTTGGCATTTGTTTTACGCCTTCCGGACGTTTAAAGTCTTCTGTATACCAATACTCCGACTTGTTTCCTTCTTCATCTGTGATTATTGCTTTTTTACAGGTAATTCCATTTATTTTTTTGGTCTGATCGATAAGCTGAATATCCATTTCCGGCTCGTCTTGATCGTCATCAAGTTCATCTGGGTTTCCTCTAAAAGCCATATCACCTATCATACCGGACATATACATGGTCATTACATTCGTTTTAACGTCCATAGACATTTCCATGTTCATCATAGCGCCCATAGTTGTTCTAACCCAAGATCTATCTTTGTTCATGGCTAGCTCCATAGTACTGCCAGTCATCATCATTTCCATCATTTCGTTTTCTTCATTACCACCAGATATTTGAGTTTCGTACTTTATGTATAGTCCGTCTTGTGCTGAGACCGTTATGGTAAAGAAAAGGATTGCTGCTAAATTGAAAAGTAATTTCATCATATTGTGGTTTAGTTACGTTGAATCAAGTCTAAAGTACAATAATTATTCAAATTTGAAATGTGATTGCAGGTTTAGATTTTTGGTTTTCTGCCATTATTTCGAGAAATTGGCTTACGACGGCTTGCTTACTAATTAGTTTAGATCCATTCGGTCTGGTACTCCAAGTCGATTGGTTGATAGTTTTTATATTGAACAATTCTTGGCGTATCCGATGTGTTTGGGCTACTTCCATGTGGTAAAATTCGGTGCCAATTCCTAACGCATTAAAAACACCGTTTATGTATTTCCATTCTATTTTTGTTACTTCGGAATGATTGTTTCTTAGCTGTTGATAGTACTTCCAAATCGATTTTAAGTAATAAATGCCAATCCTACCACAGTCTGTGCTTTGTATTTCGCTATGATTTGTCATTATCAGATTGGTTTGGCTTTAATACACTAATTTATTCTCTCTAATCGGCCTTTTCTTTTCACTATATTTTTATAATCCCATTGTATTTCTTTAGACTTTAGCAACCATCTTGTTACTTCAGATTCTTGTACTTCCTCAATATTGTTATAGAAAATAGAAGCATCCTTAAATTTTTCTCCTTTGACATTCAGGCTTGCTTCGTTAAAGTCTGCACCACTCCAAAACATCAGCCTAATTCCTTTTTTCTGTTTGCTGTAACCTACAATTGGATTGTCGTCTAGAAACCAAACCGGATGTGAATGCCAGATCTTACTCGTAGCTTCGGGTAATTCTGCGATGATCAATGTTGCGAGCAAGTCGCAAATTTGTTGGTCAAGTGGGGATAAGGTTTTATGATAGTTTTGAATTTCCTGCTTCATATACCATTGTATTTCAACTAGCTTACGTTTTAAAATTATAGCTCTTACGGTCGACCGTAGCGAACCATTGTAGAATACAATGTACATATTCTTCCGAAGAAAAGAAGGATAGACAGAAAACTAATGGATCCTCCTACAACTTTCAGTTCGGAATTTTAAGGCTTTCGATGGTCGCCATGAATCTTTGATAATTTAATTGCGACCAAAACATATTATATAGAAATAGGCCAACAACACATTTAGATTTTTTCAGCAAAATCTAAAAAGACTTTCTTATGTAGTTCAAGGTCCATATTGGGTGAAAGTGCTACACGGGCGATATAGTCCTTGTCACTTTCTTTCGTAGTTCCTTGGGTGGATGTGGCAGGGATGGTCCAGTAACATCCTTGTAATTGCCCATAGCTTACACAATGTTTGCTTTCGTTTGGGATTTCTGTAATCATTAGATTGATCAACTTATGATTTAAGTTTCTTTTATATAATTCCCGTTCTTCATCGGTTTTCCCTTTCGTGGGCAGATCCAGTGAAAACACTGAAGGAGTAAATCCTTGTGCTGCCAAGGCGTCTGAAACGAAATTTATCTTTGCCTCCGGCAAGGTTGCTTTGATAAAGTTTACGAACTCTCGCGTATTCTCATAAGCATCTTGAATTCTCTGGTTCATAGACGGTAATTGTTCTGCCAATATTTTCAATTGGAGGTCGGTCGCTTCATTATCACACAGCCTAAGATGTAATGCTATTTTTTCCATTAAGCCTTCTGCTTTTTTACTGGCAACACTATATCCAGCGGTACATCTTCCGCCGCTTGGAAATTTGGATCCACTTACATAGGCAATGGTTTTCACCGATGATAAAATTTCACCTTCCCCTAAAAAGTGTACGTTAGGACAAAATGTTTGATCTAATATAAAAACGGGTTCGATAGCGTGTTCACCGGTCGGCGTTGAACGTACTTTGCCTAAAACCTCTTTTAACTTTATAAGATCTGGAACCTCGACCCTTGGGTTGGTTGGGATTTCGGCGATGATATAGGGGACGGCATCCTCATTTGCGATGCGATCTAAAATAGCATCAATACTTTGAACCATATCATGACCACCATCGACTGCCAGGTCGAGAACCTCAACATTTTCAATACCATCAGCAACGCGTCTTGCCTGATCATTAGTACCTCCATAGCAATTGGGAGGAACTACAATTTTTATAGCCTTTCCTTTATGATTTGTTACGGCATGGTGGATAAGTCCCATAACAATGGCATATTGCATCGAAAGGCCACTTGAAGCGACAAGAGCCTTTCCGTTTGAACCGGTTATTGTTTTAATAGCGTTTACTACGAGTGTTTTGTCGGTTTTGACAGTTGTTGATCGAGGAGCACTTGCCGACATCCCTGTTAGCTGTTGTAGGGCGATAAGCGTGTTATTTGGTGTCATCGCAATGCTCTCTCTTCGTCTTACATGCTGAATCGCTGAGATATAAGGATCGTTATGTTCGCCATTAATGGCTATAATACTTCCAAGGTCTCCATATAAACCAACAAAAAAGTCAATTTTGGTATTAAGAATTAAATCACCTATTTCATGCTGTTGTGAAATAAAGATGGTACTTCCATTAAACGCAGGGATTGCTTGTACATCTTCAATTTGTTTTAGGTCAAAATTATAACCATAAATACGTCGTACTAGATCAGCATCAAAAAATTCGGGTAATTGATCTATATAGACGATTTGGGTGTTTTTACCTTCTAATGCGTTTTTTCTTAGCACGGCTAGCAAAGGCATTGTCTTAGAGGAAAAACTGATTACATTTTCAGCTTTTAATTTATTTAATTTAGCAACTGCCCATTCAAGTATAGAGGATAAGGGATGGCCTAAGCGAATATAGTCGTAGGCCGTAGGCAACTCCTTAAGCGCAGATGTATTTGTGATGTTGTTATTATACAAATTTTCGAACTGCGATAAAAATTGACTTTTAGCCAAATTTTCATTATAAATATCTAGTCGATGGGTTGTTAGACGTAACCATTCATCTGGCATGTTTTCTACTATACCAGCAATAAATTTTAGTGTTTTGCTTTCTTCCATTTTTCTCGCCATTTAGTAAGTCGCAAATATATCGATTAGATACTTTAAAAATTATTATAAACGTTTTGGATTATGAGTAAATGGTTGGCCAATTAACTATATAGTGATAATGCGAGATTGGAGTAGGGGGGCTTTAAGTAGTTAAAAAGGTAGTTTTGAAAGCGTTCTCATTCGATTAAACTGTTAGCTGCATTTATTTTTACGCATTGGTGTTTTGTTTGCTCTTAGGTTAACTTTTCTTCCAGCTAATAAATATGAGAAAGTTACTAATCCCAATGTATAATTGTTGCAGGACACCAATCACAAGTAATAGCTTTAGCCATGGAATGTAACCTAATGCTGCCACAATATGGAGTATTATCAATGTAGGACCCACAATTATATCCATAATATCTTTAAGCCCTTGAGGTTTAGGTTTAATTTTATATTTAATTGCGGTATAAATGATCGATCCAAAGTTTACTAGGTGCATTAATCCAATACCCAAGTTCGCTAATCTCCAAGTTAGCCAATTATCTTGAGATTCAATACTAATTATTTGTGGTAATAAGGAGCCAATCAAAGCTGTTAAGGTAGTAGTAACTAACGCTTGAAATCGAATTTTTTCAAAATTATTCCATTCATTCGAACTGTGTTTTAAGGCAACAACAACTCCCGTAAAACCTAAAGTTCCCAAAGCTATTTGAGCCAGCGTATTTAATAATTCTGAATGTTCCATGACGTTGTTTATGACTAGCAACTCGCTTATAAAACGCTCGCGTTTTGTGTGAGGTTAGCTAATTGTTTCGAATTCTGAAGTTTTGATTGGAGGATAACCGATTCCATAACTCGACAGAGCTGCTATGACCCCTACCCGTTGTTAGCAGCTGGCTATTTTTTCCAAACAGGACTTTCATTTCGACCGTCGGTTTTCGTTAATTGAATCCGTTCTTTGGACTTAAGATTTATTTTCCAAATGTTGTAGTTCCCTTTACGACCAGCTGTATAAACAAGCCATTCTCCATCTGGCGACCAAGACGGTGAATAGCACTCGATTATATCATTAGTCAGGTTGTACAAGTTGGTTCCATCTCTATCCATTAAATACACATCCCATTGGTTGCTCTCATTGCTACCATAAAAAGCAATTTGTTTCCCATAGGGTGAAAATTTCGCGCCAGAATCGTATCCAGCTTTGTTTGTTAGTCTTCTTTCATTGTTACCATCTGAGTTAATCATAAAATTTCTCCAATGGCATACAGTAGATATTTGCTGAATTTGTTTTCAGAAATTAATCTCTGTCGGATTTTTTGGAAAAATTTAATCACAAGCTATTAGATTTTCTAAAGATATGATATTTAATTTATTAGAATTCCGAAGTAATGAAGCATAACGGTCT
>NZ_QOLC01000075.1 GCF_003333325.1 Candidatus Ulvibacter alkanivorans
TAAGATGAATACAAAATATATTGACTTAATCAATCAGACCTATGATTTTCCTCAAGAGGAGTTCAAGGTCGAAAACAGCAATTTGCAATTCCACGATATCGATCTTATGAAATTGATATCCGATTACGGTGCGCCTTTAAAATTTACCTATCTGCCTAAGATATCAGATAATATTCAACGTGCAAAGCAATGGTTTTCCGAAGCGATTAAAAAACACGATTATAAGGGCGATTACAAGTATTGCTATTGTACGAAAAGCTCTCACTTTAAACACGTGCTTCACGAGGCCACCAAAAACGATATTCATATCGAAACTTCCTCTGCATTCGATATCGACATCGTTGAAAATCTAAAGGCTGAAGGCAAGATCGACGATTCCACCTTTATTGTGTGCAACGGCTTTAAACGCGAACAATATATCACCAATATTGCGCGCCTTATTAACGGAGGTCAAAAGAACTGTATTCCGGTTATCGATAATTACGAAGAGCTGGGATTGCTTTCAGAAAAAATTAATGGTAAATTTAAAGTGGGTATTCGTATTGCTTCGGAAGAAGAACCAAAATTCGAGTTTTATACATCTCGGTTGGGTATCGGTTACAAGAACATCGTTCCTTTTTACGAAAAACAGATAAAAGACAATGAGCAAGTGGAACTCACCATGCTTCATTTCTTTATCAATACCGGAATTCGCGATACGGCCTATTACTGGAACGAACTTTTAAAATGTCTTACCGTTTACGTAAAACTAAAAAAGATATGCCCCAGTCTTAACAGTTTAAATATTGGTGGCGGTTTTCCCATCAAGAATTCATTGGCTTTCGAGTACGATTATGAGTACTTGATCGATGAGATCGTAAATCAGATCAATAAAACCTGTGCCGATGCAGATGTGGCCGTGCCTAACATTTTTACCGAATTTGGAAGTTTTACCGTTGGAGAAAGTGGAGGCGCCATATATGAAGTGTTGTATCAAAAACAACAAAATGATCGTGAAAAATGGAACATGATCAATTCGTCATTCATCACCACCTTACCCGATACATGGGCCATTAGCAAACGTTTTATCATGATGGCCGTAAATCGCTGGAACGACGAATACGAACGTGTTTTATTGGGTGGTCTCACCTGCGACAGTGACGACTATTATAACAGCGAGCAACATATGAATGCAATCTATTTACCAAAATATAAAAGAGAGAAGCCGCTGTATATCGCATTTTTCAATACCGGGGCCTACCAAGAAACAATAGGAGGATTTGGCGGATTGCAACATTGCTTGATCCCATCTCCAAAACACATTTTGATCGATAAAGATATAGATGGCAACATCACGACTAACTTATTTTCAAATCAACAAACTAGCGAGCAATTGCTAAATATATTAGGTTATGAGCAATAGAACTTATGCGGGAATCTCAAAAGAGTACGCAGCTTTAGAAACTTCAAAAATCGTCTTGATACCTGTGCCATACGACGGTACAAGTACATGGCAAAAAGGCGCAGACAAAGGTCCGGAAGCTTTTTTAAAGGCTTCTGAAAATATGGAGTTATACGATATCGAAACTCAAACCGAAGTGTACAAGCAAGGGGTCCATTTAACCGATCCAATTGTCGAGAACAGTTCGGCTGAAGCAGTCGTAGAAGCGGTATACAAGCGTACGAAAGAGTATATTCTTCGGAATAAATTCGTGACCATCTTTGGTGGCGAACACAGTATCTCGATAGGGACCATTCGCGCTTTTAACGAATGTTTCGATAATTTAACAGTTCTCCATATCGACGCACATGCCGATCTGCGTAAAGAATACGAAGGGTCAAGCTGTAACCATGCCTGTGCAGTCTATGAAGCGAGTCAAACTACAAATTTGATCCAAGTAGGAATACGCAGTATGGATGTTGCAGAAACAACAGTTCTGGATGAAGATAAGACGTGGTTTGCACACGACTTGGCCAACGATGATTACTGGGTGGATAATGTGATCGATGCGCTGGGCGAAAACGTTTTTATCACTTTCGATCTGGATGCCTTAGATCCATCGATCATGCCAAGCACAGGCACCCCCGAACCCGGTGGGCTGCTTTGGTATGAGACCCTTCAGTTCTTGCAGCAGGTATTCGAACATAAGAACGTGGTAGGCTTCGATATCGTTGAGCTATGTCCCAATGAAGTAGACAAATCTTCAGACTTCTTAGCAGCAAAGCTGTACTATAAAATGCTAAGCTATAAGTTTAATGATGAAGACGAAGACGAGGAATTTGAAAGCAATCTTTCAAAAACCAAAAATCAATTATCAAAATTTAAATCAGACGAAGATGCATACTA
>NZ_QOLC01000116.1 GCF_003333325.1 Candidatus Ulvibacter alkanivorans
TGTGGCGGCAATCAATCCAAAAAGAATACGGAAGAAAAAACAAAGGTTGTGGCCACTGCTGAACCAAAGATAGTTAACGAGAGAGTGACCTATACTTCGGGCAACGATACATTAATTGGTTATCTTTATTATGACCAGAACAGTAATGAAAAGAAACCGGGTATTATTGTCGTGCATGAGTGGTGGGGAAACGATTCTTATGCGCAAGCACGTGCAAAAATGTTGGCTGAACTTGGATATACCGCATTAGCCGCAGATATGTATGGACAAGGCAAGATACTGGACAATCCTAAAGATGCACAGGAAAACGCAGGTGTTATTTATACGAATTCTGATTTATTAAAAGCACGTATGACTGCGGCATACCAAGCCTTAATAAACAGCAATCGGGCAGCCAACGACCATATTGCAGCTATTGGTTACTGTTTTGGTGGAACAGTAGTTTTAAATGCTGCCGCCATGGGAGTGCCTCTCGAAACAGTCGTCAGTTTCCATGGAGGGTTAGCTGGCTTTAAGGCTTCCCCGGCCATAAAAAACACACAGGTACTTATCTGTAATGGAGGCGCCGACAAGTTTGTTTCGGAAGATGATATTAAAAATTTCAAAAACGAAATGAACCAGGAGAACGCACCATTCGTATTTAAAGAATACGAAGGTGCGACCCATGCGTTTACTAACCCCGAATCGACAGAAGCCGGAGAAAAATTCAATATGCCGATTGCCTATAACGAAACCGCCGATAAAGCTTCGTGGCAAGATATGAAAGATTTTTTTAAAGAACATTTTCCGGTAAAATAGGTAGCTATCAAAGGAAAAACAAAATGAAAATCTTTCAACATAAATAAAAGGAGCTGTTTGCCCAGTGGGAAATGCAGATATTTTTAAAATTTCCTATCAGAAACTTTCAAAAAATAGTTATAAACAATTAAATTTTAAAATGATGAGTACTACAGAAACTTCAAAAACGAGAAAAATTGTTACCTGGATAATAGCAGGCTTATTAACCGCATTTTATTTATATAGTGCAAGCGGGAAATTGTTTCTCCACCCCGAACAAATGGAACAAATGAATTTAGGCGATTGGCGCATTATTATAGCGTTAGGCGAAATAGGATCGGCTTTGCTGTTTCTGTTTCCAAAAACCACCCGTTTTGGTACTTTGTTATTAAGTTCTTATATGGGCGGAGCAATCATTATGCACATGACAGGCAGCATGAGCATTATGATGCCAAGTGTGGTGCTTATTTTAGTTTGGGTAGTTTTTTATTTAAGAACACCTGATTTTTTCAAGATGAAATAAAATGAAGATTGAAGATGAAATAAAAGGAAGGTTTCGGAATGAATATCATAAGGGTTTGGTAAACCTGACATACACTAGCAAACAGTTGAGTTTTAAGTTTTATCAATCGCTAAGAAAACACGGACTTGCCGAACCGCAATACAATGTTTTGAGGATACTGCGAGGTTTTCGTTCCGAAGCCCCTCTTTCCATTTGTTTTATTAAAGAACGCATGCTTGACAAAGACTCGGATGTAAGTCGTATAGTTGACAGATTGGTTCAAAAACGGTTAGTTAATCGGGTAGAAAATCCCGAAGACAGACGCCAAAAATCTGTTAATATTACTGAACCGGGCTTGGCATTGCTTGAGAAAAATACATTGCCCACCCTATCCACTCGGAGGAATAAAAAGAATAGGTCATGATGAAGAGCAACAATGAATTTATCAGGCATGCAATTGATGTAAAAGGAAATTTACAATCTGTCCCTAACTATATTGAATATGGTGAGAAATCTCTTGACCACCTAACAAACTATTTTTCAATAAAGACCATTCAAACCATCAAGTCAGCCAATAAGGTTCTAGAGCCTCATTGCCATACACTTCTTTACCAACTTGTTTGGGTTACAGATGGCAGTTATAGTGTAACCATAGATGATAAAATTCACCATCTACAAAAAAACTGTTTTTTATTGCTTTATCCAAATACCGTCCATGCCACAAGCTTTGAAGATAACCCAAAAGGGTATTCGGTACATTTTAGTATTGATTTTTTTGAAGTCCATGAGAAAGGCACCTATTTGTCAAATGTTATAAAGCGTAGCACTCCAAAAAGATTTTTAATAGTGAAAATAGATGAAACCACATCTTATGAAATCAATGTAATATTTAACGGAATGGAAAAAGTTAATTCGGGAGGGTCGTTTCTCAGTGATGAACTCATTAGAACCTATCTCAACCTTTCGCTGTTGAAAATGTACGAGTTTTATGGACTTTTGGACAAAAACACCTTATTCACTTCTTCTCAAACAATAGTAAACAGATTTATACAAGCTGTGGATGCAAATTTCATAAACAAACGAAGTGTTTCGGAATATGCAAAAATTCTTAATCTATCAGAAGGCCATCTCAACCATATTATCAAAAAAGAGACAGGGAAACCAGCTGGATATCACATACGAAAGCGTATTTTGTACGAGGCCAAACGACTATTGATATATACTGATAGTAGCATGTCTGAGATTTCATACACATTGAACTTCTCTAACTCCTCCTATTTCTTTAGGTTGTTTAAGTCGCTTACCGGAACCACTCCAAAGAAATTTAGGGAAAATCATCTAAAAGAAAAATCAATTACAACTTAATTGGCATGAACAAAGTTTAAGGTCCAATAACCATAAAATTGCCATAAAGAAGCTATTCTCTTTTTTGTTTTTTCATAAAAACACCTCAAATATGTGTAAAGTGTACTATAAAAATCTTTTTGTGTATATGATAATATTGAATAATTATCGAATTTTATCACAATTATTTATGTAATTAACAATTTTAAGCACAAATATTTCATAACCTAATAATTTACAGCATATGGCAGAAGTTAGTAATCGTATAATAAAAAATGCGAATAGTACATATCTCAACGAGAGTGGTAAGAATAATAAAGACGCAATTTTATTCCTCCATGGGTCTGGTCCAGGAGCAAGTGCATGGTCTAACTGGCAATATATAATGCCTGAATTTGGAGAAAAATTCTATTGCCTTGCGCCAGACTTGGTTGGTTTTGGAAAAAGCCATCATCCCGAAGAGCCACCTAAGGGCATGCGAAATTGGATGAGGCTATGGATGGATCAACTCATCTCTCTATTGGACGAACTTAACCTTGAAAAGGTACATATTGTGGGAAATTCTATGGGTGGAGCAATAGCTCTCCAACTTTTAATGGATTTTCCGGATCGGTTTAATAGAGTCGTACTAATGGGACCAGCTGGTGCACCAACGAAAATTACGCCAGAATTGGATAGAACATGGGGGTACTATGATGACCCATCTCCAGAACTTATGGCTAATATGATCTCTTGGTTTTCATACGATCAAAGCATTATCGGCGATCAATTGGAAGCCATTTCGAAGATGCGCCATAAAGCCACGTTAGATAAAAATATTCGTCGATCCTTCGAAGCTATGTTTCCGGCCCCAAGGCAACAGCACCTTGACGAAATGGTAATTCCAGATGGTTCTTTACGAAATATGGACCATCCTATTCTAATTATACACGGGCAAGAAGACCTTCTTGTAAATGTAGAAACCAGTTATTACTTGATCAAACATCTTCCAAATGTCCAAATGCATATTTTCAGTCATTGCAGCCATTGGACGCAAATAGAATATAAAGAGTCCTTCCATTATTTATTGAAAGGATTTTTTGAGGAGAATTATTAATATGAAGTTAACTAAAACTAATCAAAATGCAAAAGAAATTAGCAAAATTGGGACATGTGGCCCTTGTAACACCGAACCTAGAAAAGTCACACTGGTTTTTTCATGATGTTGTTGGCTTAAACGAACAAAAACGCGAAGGCAATAAAATATATTACCGCGGATGGGCAGATTTTGAACACCATACATTGATCCTTATTGAAGGAAAGGAAGCCGTGCTCGACCATATCGCATGGAAAACACATGAAGCGGCTGATGTAGATTATTTTTATGACAAAGTTGAGAAAGCAGGATTAAGTCCATCATGGGTACCAGAAGGCGAAGAAGCAGGTTTGGGCAAGGCATTCCGCTTTAAATTGCCAACAGGTCAAGTTTATGAAATATACTATCATATGGAGCGCCCATTGGCGCCAGAAGGCAAGCGATCCAGACTGAAAAATCAAGTTTTCAAATCTTTTGACCATGGAATATCCCCTCGTTGTATAGATCATGTCAATTTCAACGTGGGCAATCCGTCAGAGTGTATGAAATTACACGAAGAACTTTTTGGTTTCAAAGTGAGAGAGTACATCCAATTAGACAGTGGGTTTGAAATGGCTTATTGGACTTCTGTCACCACTTTGGTGCACGACTTAGCCATTATGTTTGATGAAGCTGGTCGCCAAAACAGACTGCACCATACGGCCTTCTATCTTGACAATTTTCAAGATGTGGCGAGAGCGGCAGATATTTTTAAGGAAAATGGTATTGAGCTAAGTTTGGCTCCTGGAAAACATGGAGTATCCCAGGCAGGCTTTATTTACGCCATAGATCCTGGCAGTGGTCACAGACTTGAGCTGTTTAGTGGAGGGTATCATATATATGATCCAGACTGGAAGCCAGTACTATGGAAAGAGAAAGAGCTAGCAGAGGGCATTATTTGGTGGGGACCAGAGTTATCGCCAACATTTTTAGCGGAATCAATTGGTCCAAAGTAATAAAAATATTTTTACGATGAAGAGATTAGAAAACAATATTTTCCGACGACATATACAGATTTCATTTGCATTAATACTGTGTGTTTGTATGGCAGGGGTATCTAATGCACAGGTAAACTTACCACCAAATGATCTGGGACTTACCAGCATTAATGATGGGGTTGCCGGACCAGCGATTCTTTACGAGGTGTTTTTGGGTAGTCAAAATTCCACAAAATTGACTAATTCTGATGGCGATGAAGTGCCAGGGGACAACAGTTTAAACAATATTCTGTTCATAAATCATTTAGCCATCGTGTCTAAAAAACCCATGTTAAAAGGTTTTCCGGTAGCTGAAGTACTTGTTCCCTTGGTCAATGTTGATATTGATTTTCCGGGAGCAGGTATTAACGAAAGTGAATTTGGACTTGGAGATGTAATAGTAGGTGCAGGTATTCAATGGCCAGATAAGAAACTGTTCGGCAAGACATTCTTTCACCGTTTTTTATTGAATGCCATTCTACCAGTCGGAACCTATGATGAAAAAGACCCAGTAAACGTAGGTAACAATGTGTGGAGTATTATGCCGTATTATGCATTTACCTTATATTGGGACGAAAGTAATAAATGGGAAACTTCTATGAGATTCCGTTATATGTGGAATTCAAAGAACAACGATCCTTTTGTCGGTCTTGGTGTTGAGGATACCCAACCAGGTCAAGCATTTTATTTGAACTATGCCGCCTCATACAATTTAGGAAAAGAGTTTAGAATAGGAATGGCAGGCTATTTTTTACAACAGTTGTCTGATCATGAAATACAAGGGAGCTCAATACCAGACTCAAAAGAAATGGCATTTTCTGTTGGTCCGGCATTTTTTAAACAGCACAAAACGTTTATGTTTAGACTAACAGCCGCTTTTGATGTAGCCTCTGAAAACAGATGGTCGCAAACCCCTTTTATAAATTTCACGTTAACCAAGATTTGGCCTAAATAAAGTTATGGTTCCCTCATTGTTATTTAAAAGTGAGGGTTGCTAAGTGTAAAAGTGCCAAGGCAAATCACTGAATGAAATAGCCAAAAGATTTAAAATTGAAATAATAATAAACTAATATATTTTATGAATAACTACGCACAAATGGATGAATTGCCATTTTTGGAGGCTGGAGAACTCAAATTGTACCCTTTTGCTGGGGATAAACTAATGACCGTACGAGCAGAACTGCCTAAAGGAAGTATAGCTGCCAAGCATTCTCATCCTCATGAGCAGATGAGCTTTGTGGCTAAGGGTCATATAAAAGTAAGAATGAAAGGAATGGAGTTTGCCTTGTTGCAAGGAGGCATTGTACACTTTCCATCTAATGAAGAGCATGAAGTGGAAGCTGTAGAAGACACTACTTTAATAGACTTTTTTACTCCTTTAAGAGAAGACCTTTTACAAAAACTTAAACAGGTTTCTGGATAATGAAAAGAAAAATTGTTCTACTTACGGGAGCTTCCAAAGGCATTGGGTATGCTACTGCACAAGCGATGGCAAAAAAAGGTTATGATTTAATACTAAATAGTAGGAACACATCGGCTGCTGTAAAAAAACTTCAGGAATTCGGTACAAAGGTTGAAGGTATTGATGGTAGTTTAGGGGATGATGACACGGTTTCTTCTTTGATAACCAAAGTAAAGGAAACCGGTCAGCTTGACGCCCTTTTTCTCAACCATGGTGGACCACCTGTTAAGCCATTTATGGATGTTTCAGACTCAGAATGGGAAACTTATACCAACATCATGCTACATGGACCATTAAGACTTTTGCGCGGAATTACACCAATGATGCAAAAACAAAATAGTGGTAAAGTAGTAGCTATAACTTCCTTTACGGTAAAAAACCCCTATCAAGGCATTATTCTGTCAAATAGCTTAAGGGCCGCTTTGGTCAATGCTCTTAAGACAGCAGCAATAGAACTGGGTAGTGATGGAATACTCATCAATACTGTAGCACCAGGATATATTGCTACACAAAGAATACTTGACTTTAATCAGCGCTATGCCGAAAATGAAAATATTAGCAAAGAGGAAGTTGATCAAAGAACGATTAATGAAATTCCATTAAAAAAATTCGGGATGCCAGAAGATGTGGCAGGATTGGCCTCGTACCTACTCTCAGAGGAGAACAAGTATATTACAGGTCAGAATATTCATGTAGATGGAGGATTGATAACAGCAAATTGAAAAAATGAATTTAGAACTAAAAGATAAAGTAGCTTTTGTGGCTGGTGCCAGTCAGGGAATGGGGGCAGCCGTGGCAAAAGAGCTATCCAGTGAAGGAGCCATTGTGTACGCCTGTGCACGCACCAAAGAAAAAATAGAAGAAAAGGCAAAAGGCATTGAAGGTCAGACAGGAGTTAAAGTCATTCCTTTGGTCTGTGATGTTACCAGCGAGAGCGACATAATCAAAGCGTATGAGGTAATTCGTGAACAACACGGCAAACTTGATTTGCTGTTTACAAATTCAGGTGCACCTGCCGCAGGAAATTTGTCTTCCCTTTCTTCGGAAGAATGGGAAAACGGTTATAAAACCATTATATCGTCTGTGAGACATCTTTGTTATCATGCCATTGACTTACTTTCAGATCAAAGCAGTATCGTAATCAACACTTCAAGTTATATACGCCAGCCTTCTGTTGATTATACTTTGGCTTCTAACCTACGAATGGCCGTAGCGGGTATGGTCAAGACTTTTTCAGAAGAATTGGCTCCCAATATACGTGTAAACGGTATCGCTCCTGGCTATACGAATACCGAGGTAGTTGCTAATTATGTAAAAATGGTGGCAGATGAAAAAAAGCAGAACCTAGAAGAAACAGAGAAACAAATGGCTGCCAACATTCCCTTGGGTCGATTTGCAAGTCCTGAAGAAATTGGCAAAGTTGTTACATTCTTGCTTTCTCCAGCAGCCTCTTTTGTACATGGGTCAATATGGACGGTTGATGGGGGAGAATCAAAATTCCCCATTTAAATTATGAAAGGATCAACTCACACAATCTCAATCAGTAATAAGGTAAGTAGTAAGGAGATCGAGTATTATAAAGAGGAGCTTGGCGGGATTGCAGACCTTCATTTTCTCAATGGTTTGTCAACAGAAGACCAGACTGAAAAACTCAAAAAGTCAGATATCTTAATAGCCAGGAATCCTACCATTGAGCTTCCTGAGGTAAAGAATCATGCTTTTAATGGCATACGGTTCATCCAACTACTTTCCGCAGGCTTTGACCATTTGGATTTTAACAGGTTTCCACAAGAAACTACTGTTGCCGGTAATATGGGTGCCTATGCCACACCGATGGCCGAGCATGGGGTGGGAATGATATTGTCCCTGGCCAAAAACTTGGGGCTAAGGCATGAGGAAATGAAGCAAGGTGAATTTAACCAGTTTGGAAGCGGTTCCACTTTGATTGACCAAAAAGCCTGTGGAATCATTGGTTTTGGAGGTATCGGGAAGCGTATAGCACACATTATGAAGTCTGCTTTCAATTGTCAAGTATTTGCCATAAACACTAGTGGAGAGAGTACAGAACCTACAGATTGGATTGGAAAATTGGATCAACTGAATTACCTGCTCTCCAATACCGATTTTGTGGTCATAACCATTCCGTTAACGGCTCAAACAGAAAACCTGATCGGTCCCTCGGAACTTGCAAAAATGAAAGATGATGCCATATTGGTAAACCTTGCCCGTGGGCAAATTATCGATGAAGAGGCTTTGTACCAAAAACTCAAATCAACGCCTACATTTAAGGCGGCCATAGATGCCTGGTGGATAGAACCCTTCTTTGTAAACGAGTTCAAGTTGAGCTTTCCGTTTCTTGACTTACCAAACGTGCTCGGGTCGCCACATAACTCAGCAATGGTAGATGGGGTGCTGCTACATTCCAGCGTGGTGGGGATTCCAAATGTAAAAAAATATATCAGTACTGGTAAAGCAGATAGGTTGCTGGACTTGTCAAATCATAAAAAATTTTATTGAAAGCATGAGTATCAAAACAAATATAGCAGAGCGACTATGGATGGCCGGAGCTTCTGGAAAACCTATCGCCCCTATTAGTGAGGAAGTTGGTGTGGAGGATATTACATTGGCATACCAGATCCAAAACCTCAATACGGAGAGACGTATTGAAAATGGAAGCAAAATCATTGGCAAGAAGATAGGTCTTACCTCAGAGGCGATACAGCGACAGGTTGGTGTGGAACAGCCAGATTTTGGTGTGCTTTTTCATGATATGGAAGTCCTCAATGGACTTTCAATTAGCGCCAAAAACCTTATGCAGCCCAAAGTTGAAGCTGAAATAGCCTTTGTTTTAAGCCATGATTTAGATTACGATACGATCACTACTATTGATGTGATAAACGCCATAGCTTATGCAGTACCTGCCATTGAAATTCTTGGAAGTAGAATAGCGGATTGGAATATAAAAATTACCGATACCGTAGCGGACAATGCTTCTGGCAGTCATTTTGTAATTGGACACACCCCCTTGCCTCTATCTGAATTTGATATGGTAAATGCGCAAATGACCATGAAAATCAATAACACAGTGGTCTCAGAAGGTACTGGCTCGGCCTGCCTTGGAAGTCCTATAAATGCCGTATTATGGTTGGCAAAGAAAATGGTAGAAGTAGGCACTCCTCTTAAAAAAGGTGATTTGATATTATCAGGAGCTTTGGGTCCCATGATACCTGTGAACCCTGACGATTATGTAGAGATAGAGATAAGTACTCTTGGAAGTGCTTCTGTTTATTTCACATCTTAAAAGTAAAACGGAATAAGAGATGAAGACAAAAGTAGCAATCATTGGTTCCGGAAACATTGGAACGGATTTGTTAATAAAAATTTTGAGGTACTCGGAGACATTGGAAGTTGCTGCCATGGTGGGCATTGATCCGAAATCCGATGGGCTGGCCCGTGCAGCACGAATGGATGTGCCAACCTGCCATACAGGAGTAGATGGCCTTTTGGAAATGCCAGAATGGAACGACATTAAGATTGTGTTTGATGCTACCTCCGCCAAGGCCCATTTGTACAACTGGGAAAAAATACGTCAGTTCTCAGATAAACGCATGATTGACCTTACTCCCGCTTCAGTTGGGCCATATCTTGTGCCAGCAGTAAATTTTTCTGACCACATGGAAGCCTTGAATGTAAACATGGTCACATGTGGTGGACAGGCTACTATTCCAATAGTGGCTGCTATTAGTGATGTGGTAAAAGTGCACTATGGTGAAATTGTCGCCTCAATAGCGAGTAAATCTGCAGGTCCCGGAACCCGAGCAAACATTGATGAGTTTACAGAAACCACTTCCCGAGGTATTGAGAAGATTGGAAAAGCCGAAAAGGGAAAGGCCATTATTATTTTGAACCCTGCCGAGCCTCCGTTGGTGATGAGGGATACAGTTTTCACACTTTCTGAAATGGGTGATAAAGAAGCCATTCGCAAGAGCATCCGTGCAAAGGTGGAATTGGTACAAGAATATGTTCCAGGGTATAAACTTCATCAGGAAATATTGTTTGATGAAATCCCCGCATCAAATCCTGTCCTAATTCAGGGGTTGGGCTATCGGCACGGATTAAAAACTTCCGTTTATCTGAAAATCACTGGAGCAGGACATTATCTGCCAGAATATGCTGGTAACCTTGATATTATGACCAGTGCGGCCAGGGCTACAGCAGAGCGTTTAGTCAAATCTATTCAATCCTAAATTAAATGAAAAAGCCATATATACAAGATGTAACTCTACGAGACGGCATGCACCCTATAGGTCATCAGTACACCAAAGAACAAGTAAAGGAGCTGGCTATAGCACTTGACCGTGCTGGTGTAGATGCCATTGAAATAGCACATGGTGATGGGCTCGCAGGGGGTAGCTTCACTTTCGGTTTTGGAGCACAGACGGATTGGGAGTGGCTGGAAGGCATCAGCGAAGAGCTGACCCATGCTCGACTGACTACTCTTATACTGCCTGGTATAGCCACTATGGAAGACCTCGAAAAAGCCAAAAATATGGGCGTGGAGTCCGTGCGGATCGCAACTCACTGTACAGAAGCCGATACTGCAATTCAGCACATACAAGGGGCAAAAAAATTGGGCATGGATGTAGGTGGATTTTTGATGATGGCTCATATGAACAGCCCAAAAAATCTAGCAGAACAAGCCAAAATCATGGAACAAGCTGGCGCTGATTGTGTATATGTAACCGACTCGGCCGGAGCTTTGCTTATGAATGATGTGAAAGATAGGATAGAGGCATTTAAAGAAATTTTGGAACCATCAACCGAAATCGGCATTCATTGCCATCATAACTTATCACTGGGAGTGGCCAATACCATAATAGCCATGCAGCATGGGGCTACTCGCCTGGATGCTTCACTTACTGGTATGGGGGCTGGTGCGGGCAATGCGCCACTGGAAGTGCTCATAGCTGTACTCAATAAAATGGAGGTGTCGCATAACTGCGACCTGTATAAACTTATGGATACCGCAGAAGACATTGTGCGCCCACTCCAAAAAAGACCTGTTCGTGTGGATCGGGAAACTCTTTCTTTGGGCTATGCTGGGGTTTATTCCAGTTTTTTATTGCACTCAGAGCGAGCTGCCCAAAAGTATGGTCTGGATACACGGGCCATTCTTGAGGAGTTGGCACGCAGGGGTATGGTGGGTGGCCAGGAAGATATGATCGTGGATGTGGCTTTGGATATGATAAAATGAATTAGAACTCTGACCGATGCGCTATCCTACGGAAGGAAAATAAGGATGTTAAATGTCAATAAAAATAATGTATTATACCCATTGTGCATTATGATCTAAATGAAAAAAGTTGTCCATATTACCGATAACCAGTAACTTGTTTATATTATAAAACATTAACTATGAACAACTTAAAAGTAAATTACGAAAGAATATTGGAAGTATTAAAATATAAAATGAACAACTTTTGTCATACCAAAGATGTCAACCAAAGCTCAGCTACTTAGAGCTTATTAGTTTGAGTTTAACTGCGGAATATATGGGAATTGATAGTGAGAACGACTTGTTCAAAAATTTTCTTTGCCAATTGGATTAAAAACAGAACGAAGTGTTTATAATAGAAGGTAACGGAAATTGGCAACCGAGTCCAATCCTATTCTTTTAAAACTATCCTGTTAGTTCAATGAGTTTGAAAATTATTTTGTTGTAGATAGCATGCCCTTGGAAGTCTGTAAATTATCACGAAGCTAGCACTCTAAGATTTGTTAAGAGGACACCCACGCCTTTCCGGATAAAGGTTATTTTGCAGCACAAAGTGCTTGTTCGGTAGAAGGTATTTTTCAAAGCATTGATCTGAGCCCTGCTTCTGTACACGACATCAATTGCCTTAATGACATTAAGATGTGGATAAGCGACTGTACATTAATTGGTGATAGAGGTTATTTGTGAGCAGAAATTCAGCTCAACCTGTTTGAGACCTGTAACATAACCTTAAATACACCTATGAGAAGAAATCAAAAACAGTTTTAGTGCAAATCAAAATAAGCATTGGTATAATTATTTGTTATGATTCCTTTTAAATTATAAATGACTAAGTGTTTAAATAATTCGGCTTTTCCGTAAGATTCAAATAAATTGTTCTTTTTAAACACCAGATTGTCAATTCTAAAAAAATAGATTTTCACGAGTAGTTCTAAATTAATATCTTCTTTTATATCTCCAGCTTCTTGTGCTTGCTTAAGTAACTTATAAACAATATTATGTGATAATTCTTTCACAAAATTATTGAACAGCAAATTTGCTTTGGGATAATACTTTTCCAATCCGAAAAGAAAAGAGGGCTTAAAGTATTTTAAATACTCAAACCCTCTCTGGTAAATTAATATGACACACAAAATAGGGTCTTTGCCGTGGCTTTTGATCAGCCCATTTATATCTTCTTTATACTCGTTCAATAAACTTTCAAGACTGGAGGTTACCAGGTCTTCTTTGTTTTCAAAATATGTATAAATTGTTTTTTTCGATATACCAAGATCATTTGCTAAATCGTCTAACGTTACGTGTTTACTTCCAAATTGGGTAAACTTTGTAATAGAATACGCTAACAATTCTGCTTTAGTGACCATCTTTCAGTTATTTGTAACCTTTCGTTTTTAAATATCAATCTATTGGAATTGACAATAATGGTATGTTTATGCCTGAGGCCATGACCCTGGTTTTGCTTCTATGGACTATAGATTCCCAAAAACCATATTTTTTTGGCATCATCACTAACAAATCAAAACTTGATTTTTCAATCTCCTTCTCTATTGCTTTTATTACGGTATCAGAGTTTACTTTCTTATAAAAATACGTAACATTTTCCAGACCTTTTTCTATATTCTCAAAACCTTTGTTTTCTGATTTTAGTTCATTTATTTTTTTTTCTACATAAAACACAGTTACTTCAGATTTAAGTTGAATGGCAGCTCTCTTTAATTTTGCCAAAGTTCGTAAAGGTATATCCTGCATTATATCGCAGGCAAAAAGAATCTTGCGGATACCAGAAAATTTAGCGTTTACGGGAATAGCCAACACTGGAAAATTTTTCATACTGATTAAGGTCGTTGTTGGGTTTCCGAGCAAATTTTGTTCTAGTGATTTGGCCGACATTCCCATAACTAGAAATTTTGAGTTATAAGATTTCAATATAGAATCTATTTCAAGTTCAAAATCCAGATAACTACATTGGTACTCAACTTTAATTTTGAATTTATTGGATAATTTTAAAGCTTGTTTTCTTAATTTCTCTTTGGTGCTTTCAATCAAGGCGTCCATTGAGGTCGCCGATATTCGCGCATTTGAAGCATGAATAGGCAACTTAAAAGCGTTAAAAAGCACCAGTTTAGTATTTAATAGTTGAGCTAATGATGCTGAATATAGTACAGCATTATCTGAGGTTTTAGAAAAATTTGTTGCAACTAAAATTGAATACATAGTTATGGTTAATAATGTTTAGTATGTAATTGATATTATCGCCATCCACCGCCAAGTGCTTCATATAAATCTACAACAGCTACTAATTGTTGTAATTTACTATCTATAATATTAAGCTCTGCATTTAAGGCGCGTTCTCTGGCTGTTAATAAGTCCAGATAATTGGCATATCCATTTTTAAGTAATTCTTCAGAGTTTGTTTCTGCTGTACGCAAGGCTTCAACTTCATTTTTTCTAAATTCGAATTTTTTAGTTTCAGCTTCATAAGTAAACAGTGCATTGGATACTTCACTTCCGGCAATCAACAAAGTCTTTTTAAACTCAAGTAATGCCTGCTCTTGTTGTGCAATTGCTACTTCTTTTTGAGTTTTTAAAGCACGTTTATTAAATAATGGTTGTGCTAAACCTCCAATGATATTAGCAAATAATGAATTGGTATTAAATAACTCATCTAATTCTAAACTTTGAAATCCTCCTGACGCTGTTAATTTTAATGATGGATACAAGTTGCTTTTAGCTACATTTGTCAACTCAAAAGATTGAATTAAACCATATTCAGCAGCCATAACATCCGGTCTGTTACTGAGTAATGTTGCAGGTACACCAAGCACAATATCTTGTTTTATATTCTGTAAATTCAAGCTGCTTCTTTCAAAATATTGCGGTGCTTTTCCCAATAAAATACTTAGGGTATTTTCAGTATAAAAAATAGCTGTCTCGATATCTACCTGTAATGCCCTTGCGCTATTGTATTGTGCAATATTTTGGTCTACCGCAATTTGTGTGACTTGACCTGCCTCTTTTAGGGCTTTAATTGTTGTTACACTACTATCTCTGGTTGCAATAGTTTCTTTAGTGATTTTTAACTGGGCATCTAAAGCCAATAAGTTATAATACGTATTCGCAATACTGGAAATCAACTGCGTTTTTACGGCTTGATGGCCTGCAACGCTTTGCAAATATGCTGCTTGTGTTGCTCTTTTATTGCTTCGTATTTTTCCCCAAATATCTGCTTCCCAAGATAGGTTTGCTGTAACATCAAACTGGTCTGTAGAAGTATTACTTAAAAATTCACCAAACTGGGTGTTTTTAGATAATTCTTGATGTGTCCAGTTTGCACCAACATTAACCGATGGCAAGTACCCTGCTTTACCTTGCTTGGCATACGCCTGGGCTGCTATAATTTGCTGAAGCGCAATACGAACATCCATATTATTTTGCAGACCTTCTTCTATATATTGTTGAAGATATTGGTCTGTAAATAAGGATTTCCAAGATACATCTGCTATCGAAACACTGTCTGTTGGCAAATTTTCTGTTCGGTAAAGGGCTTCGGTTTCAGTGTCTATATTTGGTCTCACATAATCCTTAGCCACAAAACAGCTTTGCAAGGTGAATGCAATAACCAACATCAATGTTGCTTTTCTAAAATTTCTATGTTTTATAATTAATTTCATTGTTTTATACTTCAATTGTTTGTAATACTTGGCTTACTAGAAATTTTTTCTTGTATCCACTGAAAAAATATAAATAGGATCGGAATTACAAAAACTCCTAAAATAGTTCCGATAAGCATCCCTCCTGCTGCACCGGTACCTATAGATTTATTTCCTTCCGCACCTACACCTGATGCCAACACTAATGGCATCAATCCTAAAATAAAGGCGAAAGAAGTCATTAAAATAGGTCGTAAACGTGCTTTTGCTCCATGTATAGCAGCATCTACTATACTTTCGCCATTTCTTCGTCTTTGTACAGCAAATTCCACAATTAATATGGCGTTCTTAGCAAGCAGACCAATAAGCATGATTAAAGCAATTTGAAAGTAGATATTGTTCTCCAACCCTAACATTTTGGTTGAGAAAAACGCTCCAAATACACCTAATGGCAAAGAGAAAATAACAGCTAATGGTAATAAATAACTTTCATACTGTGCAGCCAATAAAAAATACACAAACACAATACAAAGTATAAATATAATAGTGGTTTGATTACTTGCATTTACCTCTTCACGTGACAATCCAGAATAAGCTACATCATAATTACTTGGTAATTTTGCAGCCTCAGCCTCAACAACTGCTAAAGCATCACCTGTACTAAACCCAGGATTTGCTGCACCAGAAATCTTTGTGGAATTGTACAGGTTAAAACGGGTTACAGATTGTGGTCCATACACACGTTTTAAATTAACAAACTGTGTAATGGGTGTCATCTCCCCATTCCCTGCTTTTATATATAATTCATTTAAATCACTTTTATCTGCTCGATCTTCTGGCAATGCCTGCATATATACACGATATTGTTTGCCAAAACGTGCAAAATCTGCGGCATAAATACCTCCAATGTAACCTTGCATGGTAGAGAAGATACTACTAATAGGAACACCGGATTTTTTAGCCAATGGGACATTAATTTCCATTTCATACTGTGGATATTTAGTATTAAATGAGGATTGTCCGTACTGAATTTCAGGATGTTGCATTAAACTGCCAATAAACTGTTGCGTTGCTTGGTCTAACTCGTTAAAATCACCACCTGTACGGTCTAATAGATTCACTTCAAAACCGGCAGATATTCCAAAACCAGGGATACTTGGTGGTCCGAAGAAAATTATACTAGCTTCCGGAATTCCTGCGGCTATACCAAATAACTTCTTGGTAATGGCCTCGGTACTCGCGCTTTCATCACGTTCAGACCAATCTTCCAGTTTTAAAAATCCTAATCCATAATTGTTGCCTGCACCACTAATTAAACTTACACCGTTAATTAATGAAATGCCCTGCACGCCTTCTAATTTTTTTGCCTTGGCGTAAATTTCCAAGATTTGCTTCCTCACAACTTAAATTTCCTCACAACGGATAACCATTTCCATTTTACATTGCTTGCAGTTACTATTTCGTTTTCAGGTTTTGTGTGGTTTATTGTTGGTGTTTCTTCCTTTCTATCACACTCTTTTTAATGACCTAACTTTCTATATTTTTATCTTTACAATCTTTTAAAACAATCGTACCTTTTGTTTTTTTTGTTTCTAAAAAATTACTTGCTTTACGCATGTTTACGGCATTAATAGTTAATTTTTTTACCCAAAGCGGTTCTGATTATTACGGTATCTATATAATTCAGAAAATTTATTTAAAATGTTATCCTGCTT
>NZ_QOLC01000081.1 GCF_003333325.1 Candidatus Ulvibacter alkanivorans
TAAGATACTTTACTTACTCTTTGAGGAAAAACGACTTTGCGTTTGCGACTTAAGCGATATTCTCGAAATGAACATTTCAGCTATTTCCCAACATTTGAGAAAAATGAAGGACAGAAATTTATTGCAAACGGAAAGAGAAGCCCAAACCATTTTTTACTCACTAACCCCTGAATATTCAACATTATTAAATCCGTTTTTTGAAATACTCGATAAAAACAAAGTTTTAGAAACGATATGAAACGTGAGAACAAATTAATTGGTGCAGGTTTACTTGCTGCTATTACAGCTTCATTATGTTGTATTACACCCGTTTTGGCTTTAATCGCTGGAACAAGTGGAATTGCCTCAACATTTTCTTGGCTTGAGCCTTTTAGACCTTATCTAATCGGGCTAACAATTTTAGTGCTCGGCTTTGCTTGGTATCAAAAACTAAAACCTCAAAAAGAAATTGATTGCGAATGTGAAACAGACGAAAAACCAAAATTTATACAATCAAAAAAGTTTTTAGGAATTGTAACTGTATTTGCAATTATAATGCTGGCATTTCCATATTATTCATTCATTTTTTATCCAGATAATAAAAAAGAAGTAGTCATTGTAAACCAATCAAATATTCAAACTGTAAACTTTAATGTTCAAGGAATGACTTGTTCTGGCTGTGAAGAAAGCATAAAACACGCTGTAAATGAATTGGACGGTATTATAAATGTAACCCCTTCGTATGAAAAGGGAAATGCCATCGTAGAGTTTGATAAGTCTAAAACCTCTAAAGTGGCTATTGAAAAGGCAATTAATTCAACAGGATACAAAGTTATAAAAGATAAATAAACGCAAAATTACCCATTATGAAAAAACTATCAATAGTGCCTATTTTGGCTTTAATGCTGTTTTCTTTTCAGGCCAAATCACAAAGTAAGGAGGTTACAAATCAAGTTGTGGAAGTAGCTTCAAAGAAACATAATGCAATCACGGTGAAATTTAAAATTACAGGCATTACTTGTGCTGGATGTTCCAATGCTATTTATAATGCATTAAAGGAAGTAGATGGTGTTTTGGAACATTCGGTTGAATACCCTGGAGATATTGCTGTTATTGAGTTTGATGGTTCAAAAACAAGTATCAAAGCCCTAAAACTTATCATAGAAAAGAAAGGGTTTAAGGCCGAAGTAATTAAAGGGTAGGTCTAATTTTTAATAAGTAAACAGTACCGATTTCAATGAAAAATACAGCTAAAATGAAAATCAAAATGCCTCAAAATAGAGAAATCATTACATTGGAAATCGAGGGTATGACCTGTGAAGGTTGTGCAACACATATCGAAAAGGATATGAACGCAACTGAAGGAGTTTTAAGTTCCACAGTTAACCACGAAACCGGAAAAGGCGAATTTAATTTTGATGCTGATAAGATGAGTAAGGCAAATGTAATAGATGCTATAAACAGCGTTGGTGATTATTCGGTTGTAAATAATGTCGACGAGGAAGAGGTTTCCGCTGTAAATTCCAAAGGCCAAAATCAATTCGATTTAATAATTATTGGTGGTGGTTCAGCTGCATTTTCAGCAGCCATTAAAGCTGAAGGTTTAGGGCTCACAACACTTATGGTAAATGCAGGATTAGATTTTGGTGGCACTTGCGTAAATGTGGGTTGTGTACCGTCTAAAAACCTTATTCGGGCTGCCGAAACGGTACGTCTCGCTACGCATTCCAATTTTAAGGGTATAAAACCTAAAGGAGCAGACATTGATTTTACACAAACCATAAAAGATAAAAAAGCATTGGTTGCTTCACTTCAGCAACAAAAATATATGGATGTGGTAAGTGATTTTGAAAACCTGATAATGCGTACAGGTTGGGCTGAACTTGTTGATAATAAAACAATCCTTGTGGATGGAAAAGACACCTACACAGCAACCAACATTCTAATGGCAACAGGAGCAACTACCAATATTCCAAATATTGAAGGACTGAATGAGGTTGGTTATTTAACCAATGTGACCTTGTTCGATTTAGAGGAAAAACCTGAAAGTTTGACCATTATGGGAGCTGGTTATATTGGTTTGGAAATTGCGATGGCTTACAACAGATTGGGTGTAAAAGTATGTATCATTGAATTCACCGACAGGCCATTACGCAGTCAAACAAAAGATATTACAGATGTTTTGGTAGAACAAATGAAAAGTGAAGGGATTGAAATCCTTCCAAACTTTAGAGCGTTTAAATTTGAAAAGAAAGGTAACGATACAATTATTCATTGTAATTGTCCTGATGGTTCCACAACTCAAATTGTTGAAAAAGGACATATTGTGGTGGCTACAGGGACGAAGCCTAACACCTCTAAATTAGGGCTTGAGAATATTGGCCTAAAGTTAACAGAAAGCGGCCATATTATTGTAAATGAAAAAATGGAAACCAATATTTCCAATATTTATGCAGCAGGAGATGTCACCATTACACCGGCATTTGTTTATACAGCAGCAACCGAAGGTAGTACAGCAGTGAACAATGCGTTTTCATCAACAAAAACAAGTATTGATTATTCATCATTACCTTGGGTAGTATTTACAGACCCTCAAATCGCAGGAGCAGGTATAGATGAAATTGAAGCAGAAAAAAAGGGAATTCCTTTTGAAGTCAGTAAACTTGATTTAATTTACGTTCCAAGAGCCTTGGCAGCTCAAGATACCAGAGGGTTCATAAAACTGATACGCAACACTGAAACCGATAAATTAATAGGTGCAAGAGTAGTTGCACCTGAAGGTGGTGAACTGATACAACAATTGAGTATGGCTATTAAATTTGGAATCACTGTAAAAGATTTAGCAGAAAGCTTTTATCCATATTTAACTTTAGGAGAATCTGTTAAACTGGCAGCGATTACCTTTGGGAAAGATGTTTCCAAATTAAGTTGCTGCGCGAGTTAAGTTTGAGTTATGAAAAGAGAACAGCATAAATTACCTACTGATTTAATCTTGGATATTAAATCCAGATTAAAAACTTTGAGTGGTCAAATAAACGGTATTGTTAAAATGCTTGATGAGGGAAAGGACCCCGAGCAAATCAACATTCAGTTCAAATCTATTGATAAAGGCATTCAAAAAGCACATTACTTACTGTTGGATGAAGTTTATCGAAAAGCGCTTGCTATTGGAATTGTAAAGGCTGTGGACTCTTGCCCAGGCAATTGTGGCAATGAAGATAAAATTGAATATTTAAAAAGTGAATTCCCCAATTTGGAATTATCCGATTTGACCAATCGCTTAAAAGAAATCCAAACCATTGAAACCAGATTAAAAAACTACAACGAAAAAAAAGGTTAAAAAAGTTTGGTGACCCCCTACCTTACGTTCTCATCTTTGTTCCATTATTAATTTAAACTTAAATAAGATGAAACGACAAATCGAGATTTTTACAGCAGGTTGCCCAGTATGCGAGCCTGTGGTACAATTAGTAAAGGAGACAGCAGGAAAGGACTGCGAAATCACACTTCACAATCTGTCCGAGCAATGCGAAAGTAAAATCTGTGTTTCAAAAATGAAGGAATATGGGGTTACAAGAGTTCCTGCAATTGCAGTTAACGGGGAGTTATTGAATTGCTGCACCAACATCGAAATCACAAAAGATGATTTGGCAAACGCGGGAATAGGAAGCTGTTAGGTATGGCAATTAATAAATTGAACAAAAAAGCATCTATGGGGACTGCTGTATTTTCAGCAGTTTCCCTTAAACTATGCTGCTGGGGTCCTTTGCTACTTACAAGTGTAGTTGGTATTAGTGGGAGTTCTGTGTATTTTTCCTGGCTCGTCACATTGAAACCTTATCTGTTGGTCATAGCATTTTTGTCATTGGGATTGGCTTTTTTTCAGGTTTATAAAAAAAAGGGAGGGGAAGATTGTAGCAATTGTGAAACTGATAAGCCATCATTTTTTAAATCGAAATTCTATTTGTGGTTGGTTACAGCGTTTGTTGTTGTAATGACATTGGTTTCTTATTATCCACAAATATTTCACTCAACGACCACAAAAGAACTTGTTGCAACAAACAATACCGATATTCAAACTGTAAAGTTGAATATTGAAGGAATGGTATGTTCGGGTTGTGAAGAAAACATCAGCCATTCGGTAAACAAAATTGATGGGGTTACAAATGTATCTACGTCTTATGAAGAAGGGGCTTCAATTATAGAATTTGATACCACTAAAACGAATGTCGATGAGATAAAAAAGGCCATTGAGTCAAAAGGGTATTTGATTACAATTACTAAAGACCGATAGACACGTTCCCATTGTGATGATAAGAGACATAAATCGTAAATGACCTATTCCAATTGGTTAGTAATAATTTGTGAAGAGCAAATTCTACAAATCATTCAGCATATTACGTAACATATTAAAGTCTTTAAATCCTGAAATTTGTAACATACAATTAAGAATGGGTTTATGGAGACAATCAACATATTTGAAACCAAAGAAAAGAATACTAAAAAAGGAATAAAGGAATCATTCCCTGTTACGGGAATGACTTGTGCATCTTGTGCAGCAAGTGTTGAATCTGTATTAAAACACACGGAAGGTGTGTTTGATGCAAGTGTTAATTTTGCCAATAGTTCCGTTCTTGTGGAATATGACAAGGAGTTGAGTCCAAATCAACTTCAAAACGCGCTTCGTGAGGTTGGTTATGATATTATTATAGATGCCGAAGACCCTTCGGAAGCACAACAAGAACTTCAAAAAAAGCATTATCAGGACATAAAAAACCGTACTATCTGGTCGGCTATCCTTACGCTACCCATTTTTGTGCTGGGAATGTTCTATATGCAATGGGAACCAGGGAAGTGGATTTCTTTGGTATTGGCCTTTCCTATACTCTTTTGGTTTGGGCGTAGTTTTTTTAGCAACGCGTTAAAGCAGGCCAAACACGGTAAAGCAAATATGGATACCTTGGTGGCTTTGAGTACCGGAATCGCTTTCCTCTTTAGTGTGTTCAACACCTTTTTTCCTGAATTTTGGTTAAGTCGTGGCATCGAGCCTCACGTATATTACGAAGCGGCTACGGTGATTATCACCTTTATTTCCTTGGGGAAACTATTGGAAGAAAAGGCTAAATCAAATACCTCTTCAGCCATAAAAAAACTGATGGGTCTTCAGCCTAAAACCCTTAAAATTATTGAGAACGGGGAAGAAAAGGAAATTCCTATTGCATCCGTACAAGTGGGTCAGACCATTTTGGTGCGTCCCGGAGAAAAGATTCCTGTAGATGGCGAAGTTTCCAAGGGAAGTTCGTATGTAGACGAAAGTATGATTACGGGAGAACCCGTTCCAGTTCAAAAATCCCAAGGGGAAAAGGTGTTCGCTGGCACCGTTAATCAAAAAGGAAGTTTTCAATTTACCGCTGAAAAAGTAGGTGGAGAAACCCTGCTTTCCCAAATCATAAAAATGGTTCAGCAAGCGCAAGGGAGTAAGGCACCCGTTCAAAAACTGGTCGATAAGATTGCCGGTATTTTCGTTCCTGTGGTATTGGGTATTTCCATTATAACTTTCATAGTCTGGATGTCAATAGGAGGCGATAATGCCTTTTCACAAGCCCTATTGACCTCTGTAGCCGTGTTGGTTATCGCTTGTCCGTGTGCCTTGGGCTTGGCAACACCTACCGCCATAATGGTAGGTATCGGCAAGGGAGCCGAAAATAATATTCTGATAAAGGATGCCGAAAGTTTAGAACTCGGCCATAAAGTGAATTCAGTAATCCTTGATAAAACAGGTACGATTACAGAAGGAAAACCACTGGTAACCGATATACTCTGGAAGGATAAACTTCAAAATCAAAAGGAATACAAGGAAATTCTTTTGGCTATCGAAGCACAATCAGAACATCCTTTGGCAGAAGCGGTCGTCAATCATTTGAAAGAAGAAAATATTGAACAAGCAGAAATTACTTCTTTCGAAAGCATTACAGGAAAAGGTGTAAAGGCGCAATCAGAGAAAGGTTCAAAATATTATGTAGGCAACCATAAACTAATGGTCGAAAAAGATATTCAAATAGACGCTTCTTTAATGCAAACAGCGGAAAGTCTCGAAGAAATGGCAAAAACGGTCATATTCTTTGCTAACGAACATCAAGTGCTTGCGATACTGGCCATTTCAGACAAGATTAAAGAAACTTCAAAAAAAGCCATAGCTACGCTTCAAGAAAGAGGCATCGAAGTTTTTATGCTCACGGGAGATAACAATAAAACGGCTTCTGCCGTGGCACATCAGGTAGGAATAACAAATTATCAAGGCGAAGTAATGCCTTCGGACAAAGCGGCTTTTGTCGAAAATTTACAGACGGATGGGAAGATAGTAGCAATGGTTGGCGATGGTATCAACGATTCGCACGCATTGGCGCAAGCCAATGTAAGTATTGCAATGGGTAAAGGTTCGGATATAGCAATGGATGTAGCAAAAATGACCTTGATAACATCAGATTTACAATCCATCCCCAAAGCATTGGAACTATCAAAAAGAACCGTGTTGGGCATACGCCAGAATTTGTTCTGGGCGTTCATTTACAACATCATTGGCATTCCAATTGCAGCAGGAGTTTTGTATCCCGTAAACGGTTTTTTATTGGATCCGATGATAGCAGGTGCTGCAATGGCATTCAGTAGTGTGTCTGTAGTTGCAAATAGCTTAAGACTTAAACGAATAAAACTTTAATAATAAATAAATTCAATACTATGAAAACTTTAAAATTTAAAACAAATATCAATTGTGGTGGGTGCGTATCAAAAGTCACCCCTTTTTTAAACAAACAAGAAGGTGTAGAAAGTTGGGAAGTAGATACCGCCAATCCTAATAAAATCCTAACTATCGAAAGCGATGGTGCAACCGAAGAAGATGTAAAGGCGACTTTGCAAAAAGTGGGATTTAAGGCCGAACCTGTAGATTAATACGTTTTTAATATGGCTTATATTTTTATTTCGGTTGTGATTGTTCTTTTTGCTGTTCATTTTTATAGAAAAGCAAAACGTAATAGTGTAAAGCCATTTCCAGAACATTGGCATAAATTATTGACGGATAATGTGCTGTTTTATAGAAATCTATCAAAAGACGCACAGCTAATTTTTCAGCAAAAAATGATGCTATTTTTAAGTGAGGTCTATATCGATGCTGTGCAGTTTGAACTGGAAGAGTTGGATAAGGTTTTAATTGCAGCAAGTGCCGTCATTCCAGTTTTTGGCTTCAAGGAATGGCACTACACAAATTTAAGTGGTATCCTTTTATATCCTGATAATTTTAATGAGGATATGCAATTCAGCAGTAAGGATAACTCACGGAATATTGGTGGAATAGTTGGAAATGGAAGGTTCGAGAAACAGATGATACTTTCCAAAAAAGCATTGTACCACGGCTTTAAAAACACAACTGATAAAAGTAATACTGGCATACACGAATTTGTACATCTTATAGATAAGTTGGATGATAGAACAGACGGTGTGCCAGAACGGCTAATGGAACATCAATATGCAATACCTTGGTTAAATTTAATCCATAAAGAAATGGAAGCGATAAATGATAACCACTCTGATATCAGAAAATATGGTGGCACCAATCAAGCTGAATTCTTTGCCGTTGCTTCAGAGTATTTTTTTGAACGTCCGGACTTGCTTAAAAAGAAACATCCCGAATTATACAAGATGTTGGTTAAATGTTTTAATCAGAAACTTATAGGTTCAATTGAAGTATAGTACACCTTAAGAGGTACAGTTTGCTGTAGGACAATTCAAAAGTTAACAACGCTATCTAAAGCATCATCTGCTTCTTTATGGATAAAATTTGCCTGATAATTCAGTGTAGTTTTCAAGTCACTATGCCTATATAGTTTTTGTAACATTAAAGGATGAATAGAATCACTGGCAATATTGCCAAAAGTATGTCTGGCAATGTGCATTGTAATCTTCTTGTCAATTTTTGCTTTTTTGGCAATGGATTTTAAGTTATCGTTAAATTTTTTGGTTGCCGTTTTTCTTTTATTATAAATGTCTTTTGCATCATCCAGATTGGCCTTTTTCAATTCAGGAAAAACAAAATCGGTAGCGTGTTTTTTATCATCTCTGTAGAAATCTAAAATACTTAGAACCTTATCTGGAATTTTTAAGGACAGTAGTTTTGAGTTTTTATTCATTCTATAATGAAGCCTATTGTCGTATATGTCTGACCACTTTGTCCAGAGTACATCAGTAACCCGCATTCCTGCAAAATTGAAGCTAAATAGCCAAACATTTCTTGTATGAATTTCATTGTAGGTTAGATTATCTAAAGCTTCAATAGCTCTTACCTCAATAATATTCAACCCTATTTTTGTAGTCTCAGGAAACTTGATTTTAATTTTGTCACCACCGAAAGGATATAGTTCCCTACTGACTATTTTTAGCTTTATAGCTCTGTTGAATAATAAGCGGATTAGGACAAGTATATTCATTATTGAAGTCTCAGCTAGGCTGTGCTTAACCTTGAGGTATATCATCAATTTTTTAAGAAATCGTTCATCAATTTCTTGAAATGAAAGCTGTTTAGATTTGTGATATTTTACAATATAACTAATCAATGCGCTGTCCGTAGATAGACGGTTTAACTTTTCTGCAACTTCCAGTTCGTCCAGATGTTCTTGTGCCAGTTCAAAGAAAGTTGAGGAATTCCCTGAGGCATAAATTTCTTTTTTAATCTGGTTTGCTGAAGCATCTTTATATTCGGACTGTAAATCGATAAGTGCTTTATTGGCATCAGAAAGTTGTTGTGATAATAACTTGTTTAGGCTATCGGCATTTGAATTTGATTTTTTTACCCGAAGGTTTTTCTCGTCCCATTCCTCAATATCAATATAATGACCTACATATTGATAGGTGGAACGACGGTTTTTTGTAATTCGAATAGCCAACGGATATTGCCCCTTGGTGTTCGGTTTTTTGCGTAGAACTATTTTTGCATTTGATGACATAATTGACCTGTTTTGAGTACGAAAGTCAAATCAGGTACAACATAGGTACAACATTGTGTTTTTTGCTCAATTTTTGTTGTACACTTTCTATAAAGATACGTCTTTATTAGAACTTTTGGGTACAACATATGTACAACAAATGCTGAAATCAACTGATATTAAATGACTTTAAAGAAAATGAAAAAATGACTAACTCATTGAAAATGAGTATTTTTGTGTTTCTTTGGTGCAATATACGCTAGACTTAGGATCTAGTGCCGCAAGGTGTGGGAGTTCGAGTCTCCCCGCCCGCACTAAAGCCGAAGAGAAATCTTCGGCTTTTTATTTAAAAAAAGTTTTTCTTTACGATTTTTGAACTTGGGTATAACATAGACACACCACTTTGTCTTTATTCAGAACCAAATTGGCTTTAATACTATATCTTTTCATTTGATGTCAAATCCCATTTTTACGCTGAAGATTAATAAGGCTTTAGGTATTTTAACTTTTTTCTTCGATTGAAAGTATATTGTCATACAATATAAACACAAGGTAAACTCGTAAAAATACTTCCATCAAAAGACTACGGCATAAAGCCATCGCTTCTGCCCTTACTCATTTATTCCGTTCACTTTTGAGCCAAGGTTTTATCTTCCGTTCGGGTTCTGCTCAAATACTGTTTAACCTGCCTGTCGGCAGACAGGTCAAAGAGTTAATATTATGACAACAAAAGCAAGTACCTTAATAAGCGCAACATTTATCGAAACAAGAATATGCACTGGGTAGTGCGTTGTCTTTAATGACTCACAAATTAAAAATAGGCGCAGGTACTAACCAGCTGAGGATAGCTATTACGGCTAAGCCGATTAGCACCGCGACTATGTAGAACCGACGGTTGCTCATCGATTTCATAATTATCTGTGTAAAGCAATTACTGGTGTACTCGGCAATGGGCCTAAATTTGTAATTCGTGAATGGATAATACCTAACTTTCTCCACAAATCTGGTTTTCTGTCAATAAGACACATAATGTAATCTGAATGATATCTTGCAAAGTCTTTAAGCGCCGGCGCATTTTTTATATACTCTACTTCAATCTTCTCTTCAGAGAGTTTTTCTAAATGAGAGTGAACCTTATTTTGATTAGTTTTTTGAACTTCTGAGAGTTCTTCTTTTCCAGAAAGGGTAACAATTTTTATGCATCCTTTGGCAATTTCTACCAATTCGTACCAATTGTCAAGTTCTTTTATAGGTAGATCCAGATCAAAACTTGATACCAATACAAATTTGGGTTTCTTATGCACTTTTGCAGATGCTGGAATGATCATAACGGGACATTCCCGAATATGTTCTATTATTCTCTTAGTGTTTCGGCTATATCGTATTGAATCTTTCCCTGTTTGGTCTTTCCCTGGAAGTACTACTAAATCAATATTAATATCTTTTATCGCTTTTTTCATACCTTCGATAAGGTTTGAATATTCAGAAATCGCGCTAAAGTGATGTTTGCTTTCTCGGTTGTTAAGCGCATATTTCTGAATTGTTTTACCAAGATTGTCTTCAGAATCGTGCTTAGGTTTGTCGTACCAATCACCGTCTGCCTGTAGTAGATCTATGGTGTTAAGTCCTGATATATCATAGCTGTATGTGTTCAGAAAGTAAAATTCGCATTGCTCATGTTTAAAAAAATTAATAGCATAATCAATGGCATCGTAACTATTGAATTTAAAGTCGACAGGAATTAATATCTTTTTCATCTTTTCTAAATTTTATCTGCGTTGAAATTTGGATAACCTTTGGTATATCTCATTTTTGAAAAGGGTGTACTCTTGAATGAATGAGGTATGCTTATCCCGTTTTTTTTCGTGCTCTTTGGCACGTGTTAAGTTATATTCAAATTTTCCGTATTCATATTCAGCGTTTAGTTCTTGCTCATATTTACATAGCAGTGCCAGCAGTAATGTGTTTTTCCTACGTAACCCTTGCAGAGTTAGCGCTATACTATGTTCTTTGATTAACTGTTGCACAATAATACTTAAAGAATCTATTTCTGTATTAACGTATGTAAGCGCATCGATCCAGTGATTTAGTGCTATAATATCTTTTTTAATACAAAGTCTTCGGTGCGTCTCAATCTTATTTGATAATTTAATTTCCAAAATATTGAACGCTTAAGATATCCCTTGCAATAGTGTAAACTTACCTTGTACTTTACTGAAAAACTCGTCTTTTAATCTTCGATATTTGTCCAGATGGTACAAATAGCTTCTTCTATAGCTTTCATGTTCATTTATGTATGCCATATCACACTGTGTGTCTTCGCACTCAATAATTTCACTTCGTGTGCTCATATATTTTTGAAGAGCTATTAATAGCGTGTCATTTTCAGTTTCTTTTTTCTGAAATTTTTGAACGACACTTTCATCTTCTAACCGTTGGTCTAAATTTGCATTACAAAGACCAATTAAATTATTGAGCTCTTTCTTGATGTATTTAAGATGATTGATCCAGTTATCCAGCTCGATCGTGTTTATTTTATGCGTGACATCGACATCAGTATCGTGATTGTATATTTCTATTTCAGTAGGTACCATTGTGTTTTGTTTTAAATAGGTGTTTCAATTTTATTTTGAGTTGTGTCTTGTGTCACCGTCACAATCTTAATTTTTTGAGTTCCTGAAGGAAAATCCCATTCGATCGTATCTCCTTCTGAATAACCAAAAAGAGCTGCCCCCATTGGGGTGAGGATAGATACTTTATCCAGCTTTGCGTCTTTTTCTGAAGGGATTACAAGTTGAAGGGATTTCTCCCAGCCCGTTTCAGAATACACCATAATTTTACTGTTGAATCGAATTACATCTTCTGGCATGTCTTTTTCATCTAAAACTTGCGCTTTTCTAAGTTCTTCACTTAATCGTTGTAGCGATTTCTGAGTTTCAAAATTCTCGGCATATCCTGAGATATTAAGGATTCGTTTTAAATACACATACTCTTTTTTTTCTAATATGATGCTTCCGTATTTCATTTTTGCTGTTTTTTTAATGTTATTAATTATGGAAATATACCTCGTTGGATATAGGCTTTTTCAATCCGTCTAATTGCTATACAATAGGCGGCTGTTCTTAGATCTATCTTTTCTTCTTCAGCATAATCAAACACCTTGTTGAATGATTCGCGCATTTTCTTATCGAGTTTTGCCATTACCTCGTCCAATTGCCACAGTTCACCATTTCGGTTTTGTAGCCATTCAAAATAACTGCCTACTACACCTCCAGAATTACATAGGATATCGGGGATTATGGTTACACCTCTTTCCAGTAGTATCTTCTCACCTTCGACATTGGTAGGTCCATTAGCACCTTCAGCAATAAGTTTTGCCTTGATCTTAGGGGCATTTTCTTTTGTTATTTGGTTTCCAAGTGCTGCCGGAATACAGATATCGCATTCAGTGGTAAAGAACTTTTCATTGTCAAGATCAAATGCACCGGGAAATCCAGAAACACTACCATTGTTGATTTTTGAATAATTCAAAAGATCTTCTACTTTAATACTATTGGTACTTCTAATGCTGCCAAATGCGTCTTGGACGGCTACCAATTTTGCGCCTTCTTTCTCCAAGAAATGTGATGCCCAATAACCCACGTTGCCAAATCCTTGAACGATAAATTTCTTACCCTTTAAAGTTTCTTCATGCTTCTCCGCCCAGAATTTGATGTTTAAAAATACACCGTATCCTGTAGCGCGGTCACGTCCTTCGAGACCTCCGCTACCATCGGGTTTACCTGTAACTACGTGTTGATTTGCTGTGCGTTCTGCCGGTGGTCGTGTACTCATATACGTATCTGCAATCCATGCCATCGTTTGGCTATTGGTATTGACATCTGGAGCAGGAATGTCGTGTTCCGGTCCTATGTTATCTGCCAAGGCAAAAGTGAATCTACGTGTAATACGTTCTAATTCGCTCTGTGAATATTTTGAAGGATCTAACTGGATGCCTCCTTTACCGCCACCATAAGGCAAACCGGCTAGTGAAGTTTTCCAGGTCATCCACATTGCAAGAGCTCTTGCGGCGTCTATATCTACAGTAGGGTGATAGCGCAGGCCTCCTTTATATGGCCCTAATGCGTTGTTGTGCTGTACTCTATATCCGGTAAAGATTTCCACCTCACCATTATCCATTTTTACTGGGAAATGCACGATGATTTCGTTGTTTGTGATGCTTAAGATCTTTCGGATGTTTGGGTGAAGATCAATATGGTCTGAAGCGCTATTAAACTGCTCCATCACATTATCCATCATTCCCTTTATAGGTGCTTTTTTCTGTTTCCCTTTAGGTGCTTTTGCTGTTAATGTTGTCATAGGTATAAACCGTTTTGAACGGATTTTTTTTGTGATTATTTAAAAAGTCGATTCGAGATACTTCTTTCATTGTATTTCTCGTTAATGTATCTTCTTCTTCTCTTAAGAATTTCATTTCTTTTTTGCGTATTATGATCTATTTGGGAATGTGCAGTCATAGTATTATTAGTAAAATGGATTGTTAATTAAATCTCTTCTTTTTAGCAGGTTTTGATTATTATGAAACCTGGAAGGGTTGTTATATATGGAACTGAATTGTAGTTTGTTGTTCGGATCTTTTTTACCGAATAAATATGATATTAACTTGTTACGAATCATTTTTTAATTTTTGTATTAAACCATCACCATTTCTGGCTTTTCTTTGTTTATATTGTTTATATTGATCGGAATAGTTCCTTCCTCGTACTCACTACAAGACCAGACCTGACTCTTGTCGTGGGTAATCACGCAGCTATCTCTATGGATGCAGGCGGGACAAATATTGAATGTGTTTGATTTCATATTACATTGTTCTCGTTCGATGAACTAATGGCAATCTATATGCCAGCAGGTGTGCCAGAAGTGAATTAGAAAGAAGAAACCCTTACACGGTAAGGGTTTGTGCGCTTTTGCAAAAGCTAAAGTGGATTTGTAGACTGGTACATAATTACCCGGTTGGGGTATACTGTACCGGTATAGTAGCGTTTAATCAGACAGCTTTTGCCGAATGGTTTTCCTATCAATACCTAAAATATCGGCAGCTTTCGTCTTATTGTTATTTGTGGCATTCAATACTTTTTGAATATATCTTTTTTCAATTTCCTTGAGCGGAAGTAATTCGTCTTCAGAAAAATCTATATTGTATTTTAAAGTGTCGGGGAGATCTGTTACGCCAATATGTCTATCGCACATTATGACAGCTCGTTGTATCACATTTTCAAGTTCACGGATGTTTCCCGGCCAATCATATCGCTGTAATATGGCGGAAGCCTCTGGACTTATTTTAACAAAACGATCTTTATACTCTAATCCGTATTTAAACAGAAATTTGTCCACAAGCAAAGAAATGTCTTCCTTGCGTTCCCGCAAGGGAGCTACATCAATTTCCACAACCGTAAGACGGTAATATAGATCCTCTCTAAAGGTATCTTTTTTAATCATTTCCTTCAGGTCGCTGTTGGTGGCTGCAATAATACGAACATCAATTTTATCTGCCTTTTGTGCACCAACTTTTACCACTTCTTTTTCTTGAAGCACACGTAATAATCGCGTCTGTACAGCCTTTGAAGCGTTACCTATTTCATCCAAAAAAATCGTTCCACTATTTGCTGCCTGAAAAAAACCCTCTCGGTTATTTTCAGCTCCTGTAAATGCACCTTTAGTGTAGCCAAAAAGTTCCGATTCTAATAAATTTTCAGGAATACCACCACAGTTAACCGCGACAAATGGTGCTCGAGAAAATTTTCCTTGATAATGGATAGCGCGCGCTACAAGTTCTTTACCCGTTCCACTTTCCCCTTTTATAAAAATGGTGGCCTTATTATCCTTTACCCGTTCAATAATTTGAATGACCTCATTTATTTTTTCTGAATTACCGATAATATCACCGTAAGCATCACCCTTTTGATCTATTGCTTTTGCTGAAACAGGCTTTTTAGAGCTAATGTCTTTACTACCCAAAGATTTCTCGATAGCACTACTAAGTTCTTCTTTGGTAAAAGGTTTGGTTAAATAATCGACCACACCAGATTTTATGGCGGACAGCGAATCTTGAACAGATGGATAACCAGTAATCACAAGTTTGGGTAAGGCAGGATAGTGTTCTGATACAAATTTGATAAGTTCGGTGCCGTCTATCTCTGGCATTTTCAAGTCGGTAATAAGTAAGTCAATCTTTGTATCTCGAAGTATTTGAACAGCTTCCTTTACTGAAACAGCTTTATAAGAGTGAAAATTCCATGATTGTAAATGACGTTGCAACAGTTCCAAAATATGGATGTCATCATCTACTATTAGTATATTCTCTTTTTTAAACTGCATTGGATTATAAATGTATTAAGTTTTTGGAAGTTTAACCGTAAACGTTGCACCCTTTTTTAAGTTATTCTCAACGACAATAGATCCTTTATGGCTTGCTACGATACCATGCACTACACTCAATCCAAGACCAGAACCGTCGCCTGTTGGTTTCGTAGTAAAGAATGGCTGGAACACTTTTTCAAGCGCCTCATTTGATAGCCCGGGGCCTTCATCGATGATTTTTAAAGTGATGAGATCCTTAGTTTGGGATGCTTCAATTGTTACTAATCCATTTTTTGGTGAGAAGTATATAGCATTGATAATTAAGTTGAAAATAATTTGAGTTAGCTGAATTGTGTCTGCTTTTAGCATTAATTCTTCCTCTTCAATTTTTACAAGGTGTTTAACATTAGCTTTTTTAAAGGAAGCATCGAGTAGCGCCAAGGCATTTTTTATTCTCGGCACTAGATTTACCCGTTTCATTTCTTGAGGCATCTCACAGGCAAAGAACATCAGTTTTTTAACCACTTCACGTGAAAAGATTGCATTTTCAATAACTTTATCCAGGTCTTCCGAAACTTTTTTGTCGGTTTTAAAATTATCTTTTAAAAGTTCTGCAAAGCCCAATATGTTGGCGAGCGGTGTATTGAGTTCGTGTGCAATACCAGCAGTGATTTCGCCCAAGATGGAAAGCCGGTCTGCCCGTTCCATTTGGCGTTTTAGAGAAGTTTCGTTTTGCTGAATTTCAATACGTTCTAAAAGGTTTCCAATTTTTAGTGCTACACTATCAAGTAGTTGCTGCTCTTCTTTTAAGAAAGAGCTTTTGTCATCCTTTAAAGAGGCGATAACCTTCCCGTCAGGGGCATTAAAAACGTGGATACGAGAGCTAATTTGAAGCATTTCATTCAATGCTTCGGTTTCAAATGATGCCATAGAGGTTATAATAGAAATTTCGGTTTTTTTAGGAAATTGAAATCCTTTTTTTAGACTTAGTGAAATCGCTTTGAGGGTTTCTTGCAATTGATCAGCGTCTGCATTTACGATAATGGAAGATATGTCATAGAGGCAGGTTAGCTCTTTGATCCTTTCTTTTAGAGTTTGTTCTGTAGTAGTTAGTTGTTTCATAGCTATTATTGTGATAGCACAAGCATTATTTATAGACTCAATTTAATTCTATTTTCAAGAAATTTAGGCATCCTTTAAATACACCTTTATTGTCAAGTTATGTTGTTCGCAATTTTTTTAAAAATACGAAATTGTGAGAGGTATAGTCATTAAGCATATATAAATTAAATCATCTATTAGGAATACACCGGAATAACGATTCAAGGTCTTGGTTACGATTATTTTTTTATCATATCATTCAATAATCAATTGTTGATCGGCTTGAACATACAATATCAGTTATTT